>JBBAUC010000051.1:0-17050 GCA_040398485.1 Roseomonas sp.
CTCAACCCCCTTCTCCTTCAGGCTTTGAAGGATGAGGGCTACAAATCCCCAACCCCCATCCAGGCCCAGGCCATTCCGGCCGTTCTGGAAGGGCGCGACCTGCTTGGCATTGCCCAAACCGGTACTGGCAAGACCGCGGCCTTTGCGCTGCCCTTGCTGCATAAGCTTGCCCTGCTGAAGGGCCGCCCGCCGCGTGGTGGCTGCCGCGTGCTGGTGCTGAGCCCCACGCGCGAATTGGCGACGCAAATCGCCGAAAGCTTCCGCACCTATGGCAAGCATCTTGGTTTTTCCATCGCGACCATCTTTGGCGGTGTCGGCTTTGGCGGTCAGCGCCAGGCGCTTGGCCGCGGTATTGATGTGCTGGTGGCAACACCTGGCCGTTTGCAGGACCATTTGGAACAGGGTTCCGCGCGGCTCGATCATGTCAGCACGCTGGTGTTGGATGAGGCTGATCAGATGCTCGATAAGGGCTTCCTGCCGGCCATTCGCCGCCTGATCCGTGCTGTGCCGGCGGAACGCCAGACGCTGTTTTTCAGCGCCACCATGCCCACGGAAATCAACCGCCTGGCGGATGAGATGCTGAAATCACCCGTGCGCGTTGCGGTGGCGCCGGTGGCAACTACGGCCGAGAAAGTGGCGCAGCGCGTCATTCACGCCAATCGGCAGGATAAGCGCCGCGTATTGGCGGAATTGCTGCGTGGCGAAGGCGTTGGTCGCACGCTGATTTTCAGCCGCACCAAGCATGGGGCGGATCGGATTGTTAATCAATTGGATCAAGATGGCATCAGCGCCAATGCGATCCATGGCAACAAATCCCAGAATGCGCGTGAAGCCGCCTTGGCTGCCTTCCGTGATGGCCGCGCGCCGGTCATGGTGGCGACCGATATCGCCGCGCGCGGCATTGATGTGGATGGCGTGACCCATGTCATCCAGTTTGATTTGCCGGAAGTGCCGGAAACCTATGTCCACCGTATTGGCCGTACCGCGCGCGCGGGCGCGGCAGGCATTGCGATTGCGCTGTGTTCGGGTGAAGACCGCGACAAGCTGCGCGCGATTGAAAAGCTGATCCGCACGCAGATCCCGGCAGAAGATCGCCGCACTGGGGAAGCCGAGGAAGCAGCCCCAGCACGTCCGCCGCGTCAGGCCCGCCCGCAACGCGCGGCGCAAAAGCCGCGCCAGGCGCAAGAACAACAACGCCCGCGCCGGCCATCCTCTGGCCCGGCCCGTAGCGGCGGTGGCGGTGGCGGTGGCGAAGCGTCGCGCCGCCGTGCTGGCTCAGCCCCCGGTTCGGGGCAATTTGGGCGTTTGCCGCGCTGATGTGAACGGCACAATTTCCGCCAAGCTAAAGCCCGGGCAGCTTGCCCGGGCTTTTTTATACGCCTTAGGCGCAGCCGATGCGGTTACTCAGCCGCTCAAAAAAATCTAACTGGGCGCCAGGTTCAGCCGGCGCAGCAGCGCGCGTTCGTCATCCATGGTCTGGCGCATCGCTTCGCGATAGGCAGGGCCATCCAGCAGGATCAGCGGCTGATTGACGCGTTCCAGGAATTGCAGATGCGCCGGGTCTTGCGCGGCGGCGGTGAAAGCCTCGGCCAATACGCGCACCACGCCGGGGTCCATGCCGCGCGGGCCGATCAACCCGCCCGGACTATCCACCACAATATCCAAGCCTTGTTCTTTTAGCGTCGCCACAGCCGGAAAACGCTTGGCGCGGGCCGAGGTATAAATCGCAAGCAGCCGCAATTGCCCCGCTTCCACCATCGGCGCCCAGCCGGATGCTTCTGACGCGAAATCAATCTCCCCGCCCAGCAGCGCGCGTAATGTGTCCGACGTGCCGCGATAGGGCACATGGGTCCAACTCAAGCCGCGCTGAAAGCCGATGCGTTCCACGACCAGATGCTGCGTTGAACCAATGCCAAGCGTGCCGAAATTGAGCTTGCCCGGATTGGCGCTTGCGTAAGCGAGCAGTTGTTCAAGGCTCTGCCAGGGAGCATCCGCGCGCACCACGAGCCCCATGACGAAGCCGGTGATTTGCAGAATGTACGTCAGATCATTGATCGGATCATAAGGCGGGCGGGGGTTGATCAGCATTTGCCGCACCACGCCGACATGCATTTGCGAAATTGTATAGCCATCGGGCCGCGCTTCCTGCAGCGCCATGGCGCCCAGAATGCCCGAAGCGCCGCCGCGATTTTCCACCACCACCGGCTGGCCCAGGCTGCGCGATGCGTGATCCGCCATGATGCGAAAGCCGATATCTGCCGGCCCGCCGGCCGCCCAGGGAATGATCAGCCGAATGGGCCTTTCCGGAAAGCGTGCCTGCGCCAGGGCTGGCATGGCAAGCAATGCCGAAGCGCCAAGCGCCGCACGGCGGGTGAGTTCAGCCATGATCTTGATCCCTCATTGACCGGCCCAGTTTGGGCGCGAAAATCGCGCTGCCGCAAGGCCCAAGCCTATGCCGGCAGGCGTAGCCCCAGCCGTTCCAGTCGCGGCAATACTTCCTGCACGAAATAGGGAATTTCCTTGAGGTAATCGAGGAAAGCGATGGTGCAGCCGGCAAGGCCCGTCGCACTCATGCGCGCCATTTCATCGGCAATGTCATCAGGCGTGCCGACAAAGGGGTAGGAACCTGGGTAGGCGCCATCGAATTTGAAGCGGCCTTCGCGCGTGAAGCGGTTTTCAAAGGGCCGCGCTATTTGTTGCCCTGGCGTGCCCACCACGGCGCCGCGATTGCTCCGATAATAAGCTTGGCCCGCCGTATCTGCCATTTCTTCGGCGAAGTAATGGAAGAATTCCTCGGCCTCTCGCCTTGTTGGGCGGCAGACCACATGGCCCATGGTGAAAACGCCAATCTGGCGCTGATAGCGCGCCATATGTTGGCGGACATCTTCAAGCAGTGCTGGCACCTGGCCCAATTCCGTTACGTTCAGGAACAGCACATCAGCCGCCTGAGAGGCGAAGTCCCGCCCCGCCGGCGAAAACCCTGCTGACATTACAGGTGGCCAGGGGCGTTGCACGGAAACCGGATCGGTGTGGCAATTCTTGAGCTTGAAGAATTCTCCATCCCAATCGAATTCTGGCCCGCCCGCCAGCATTTTGGACCAAATGCGGAACCATTCCAGACCATGCTGATAGCGCTTGTCCTGCTGAATGGTGACGCCGTGCAGATCAAATTCCGCCTGATTCCAGCCGCAGACAATATTGAGCCCGGCGCGCCCATGGCTCACGTGATCAATGGTTGCAATCGCCTTGGCGCCAAAAGCGGGTGTGACAATCGGCACATGCACGGTGGAAAAGATCGCGATACGCTTCGTGATGGCGGCAAGGGCCGCGCCATGCGTCAGCGTTTCAAGGGATCGGCCATAGATATTCGCATCCCCCTGATAGCCGCGCCATTTCGCGACTGGCAGGATGAATTCAAGGCCGGCCGCATCGGCGATTTGCGTCATCGCCGCAATGTCATCCCAATCGGCCTTCCAGCGTTCCGGCGCGCGGCTCATGGTCAGGCCGCCATCGCAATTGGCGCTGAAAATGCCGAGCTTGAATTTATTCGGGCCGAAAAGCGGGTTTCGCGCCCGCGCATCCTGTTCCATGGCGTTTCCTCTTCTGGATCAGTCTGCGGCGCGGGAAGGGGCTCGGCAAGGTGGCGACAATGATTGCAACTTGCCCAGGGATCGGGAATGATTTCGCCAATCAGCAAGGGGAAACACCATGACCGCTTGGCCCAATACCGCCCGCCCGGGAGAGCCCGCCGAGACCGCAAGGCCGTGGCATTGGGTGGCACGCTTGGATGATGGCGGGCAGGCGCCTGTGCCGCTTGGTTGGAATTCAGCGGCGCGGCAATGGCTTTCCTGGGATGGCACCGCCTTGGCGCCGGAAGAAGCGGCACGGCGCTTTCGCTATTTGGGCCCGGCGCTGCCGCCGGCCGAAGGGGCGGTAGAGGCTGCTGCGACCGAGACGTTTGCGCCCGTATCGGCGCATCCTGCCGATATGGTTCCGCGCCGCGACGCCATTCGCAATCATCTGCTGATTTTCGCGGGCAGCGTGGTCGCGACGCTCTTCCTGGCGGAGAAGATTGTGCGGTGACGCAGGCAATAAGGCAGGTTTCGCCTTCGGAATACGCGGTGTTTTGCCGATGCTTTACAGCCAGGCCGCACCGTCAATAGGCGATCTCTAAGCCCCAACGGAAATCCGCTTTGCGCGACCGTGCGTCATGGGCCATGCTGCCGTTCTCAAAAGGGGCATTTCGACCCCAAAACAAGGGAGGTTTTAGTGATGGACCGTCGTCGTCTTCTTGCGCTGACCGCGCTTTCACCCCTTGCCGCGCCTGCCATTCTGGGCGGTGCCGCAAGCCCCGCCGCAGCGCAGGCGCCTTGGCCCAATCGGCAAATCCGCATGATCATCCCCTGGCCGCCGGGGCAGGCAACGGATGTGGTTGGGCGGCTGGCCGGGATGCGCCTATCCGAACGTCTGGGCCAGGTGGTGGTGCCGGAAAATCGCCCCGGCGCGGGCGGGCAGATCGGCACAGATTTGGTCGCCAAGGCACCGCCGGATGGCAATGTGATCCTCTCAGCCTCCATCGGGCCAATCTCCTTCAGCCCTTTGGTGCAGCGCACGCCCTATGATGCTGAGCGTGAATTAGCGCCGGTGGTGATCTTCGGCATCGCGCCCTTCATGCTGCTGGTGAAGCCGGATTTCCCGGCGCAGGATTTGCGGAGCTTTATGGCGCTGGTGAAGGCCAATCCCGGCAAATACAACTACAATTCATCAGGCATTGGCGGCGCGCAGCATCTGGTCTGTGCGCTGTTCCTGGCGAAATCGGGGCTTGATGCTTTGCATGTGCCATTTCAGGGCAGCGGGCCGGCGCTCGCGGCACTTCTGGGTGGCCAAGTGGATTTCGGGTTTGATACGCCCGCTGCGGCGGGAAGGCTGGTGCGCGATGGGCAATTGCGCGCGCTTGGCCTCACCACGGGCAAGCCCTCGGCCCAGGTGCCCGGCATTCCGCCTATCGCTGCTGTTGGAGGTCCGGCTGATTATGATGTCGGTGGCTGGAATGGGTTGATGGTGCCAGCCGGCACGCCGCGCCCGATTATTGATCGCATCTATACGGAAATCCGCGATGGCATGCAGATACCGGAAGTGCGCCAGCGTTATGAGTCCGTGGGCTTTGACGTTGACCCGATGGGGCCAGAGGCCATGCTGCAACATATGCGGAAGCTCTGGGCTGAATTCGGCCCGCTGATCCGGCAATTGGGGATAAGGGCCGAATAGCGCGGGATTAGACGCCCAATTCGCCAAGCATAATCGCCTCAACCTCAGCCCCAGCAGGCAAAGCGGGGGCGAAGGGTGCGCGCAGCACCAGCGCATCGGCGCGCGCCAGAGTGGCGAGCATGGAGCTATCCTGCACCGGGAAGGGGCGTACCGTGATGTGCCCTTCGGCGTCGGCCTCAAGGCTCGCGCGCAGGAAATCGGCGCGGCGGTCATTCTCGGCCAAGGGCGCGGCGCAGATCACGCGCCGGCTGGGCGTGGGCGCACCGGGCAGGCCGGATAGCCGCGCCAACGCCGGCAGCAGGAAGATAATGGCGCAAACCAGCGCTGAGACGGGATTGCCCGGCAGCCCCAGCACTGGCACGCGCCCAAGGCGCCCCCAGATCAACGGCTTGCCGGGCCGCATGGCTATTTTCCAGAAGCCGAGTTCAAAACCCTCGCCGCCCAGCGCCTGCTGGATCAGATCATGATCGCCAACACTGGCGCCACCCGTCGTCACCAGCATGTCATAGGCTTGGGCGGCGGCGGCGATATCGGCAATGGCGCTGGCATCATCGGGGGCGATGGGCAACACAATGGGCTCGCCCCCCCCCGCGCGGATTAAAGCGGCCAAAGCATGGGCATTGGAACTGACAATGCCACCAGGCGGGATGGGGTCTCCGGGGAGTGCGATTTCATCGCCCGTCGCCAGAATGCCGATACGCGGGCGCCGATGCACGGCAAGCCAGGGGTTATTGCTGGCCGCCGCAAGGCCGACATCGCGCGCCGTCAGGCGCCGGCCCTGCGCCAAAAGTGTTTCACCTTCAGCGAAATCCAGGCCGCGCTTGCGTACCCAGCGCCCCGCTGTGACGCCTTCCTTGACCATAACAGCGCCATCAGCGGCTTCGGCATCTTCTTGCAACAGGATCGCATCCGCCCCTTCGGGCAGGAAGCCGCCGGTGAAAATACGCACCGCCTGACCAGGGCCGACCGAACCGGCAAAAGGGTGGCCCGCCGGCGCCGCGCCAATCACGGCAAGCCTCGCGCCCAAAGCGCCATCCGCCGCACGCAAAGCATAGCCATCCATGGCCGAAACATCGGCGGGTGGCTGCGTGAGCCGCGCCAGCACGGGCCGCGCCAGCACGCGCCCCGCCGCTTCGGGCAAGGCGATGGTCTCGGCAGCGGTGGGCGTCAGCGACGCCAGGATGCGCGCGCGGGCTTCTTCAACCGGCAGCAAGCCGCCCTTCTCAGCCACCGATGAACTCGCCCGATTTGCCGCCGGCCTTATGCACAAGGCGGATGTCTTCAATCCGCATGCCGCGATCGGCGGCCTTCACCATGTCATAGACCGTGAGTGCGGCGACGCTGACTGCCGTCAGAGCTTCCATCTCCACCCCCGTCTTGCCGGTCAGGCTTACGGTGGCCTCGATCACGATGGCGTCATCGCCTTCCGGTTCCAGATCAACCGAGACTTTCGAAATCATCAACGGATGGCACAGCGGGATCAGATCCGAAGTGCGCTTGGCGGCCATGATGCCCGCGAGCCGCGCCACGCCCAGCACATCCCCCTTGCCGGCGCGGCCTTCGCGAATGAGCGCCAATGTTTCCGGCGCCATCACAATGCGCCCGCGTGCGGTTGCCGTCCGCGCTGTCTCGGCCTTGGGGGAGACATCCACCATGGCCGCACGGCCCGCGGCATCAAAATGCGTGAGCCGTGGCGTGCTCAGGACACGTCCACCAATGCGCGCGCGGCGGAGGCCACATCCGCCTGGCGCATCAGATGCTCACCCACCAGAATGCAGCGTGCCCCGGCGGCGGCCATGCGGCGCACATCATCGGGGGTGCGAATGCCGCTTTCGGCGACCGGCAGGCGATCCGCCGGCACCAGAGGCACCAAGGCTTCGCTGGTCGCTAGGTCTGTCTGCAAGGTCCGCAGGTCGCGATTATTGATGCCGATCAGGCGCGTCTCAAGGCCAAGGGCGCGGTCCAATTCGCGCCTGTCATGCACCTCTGCCAATACAGACATATCAAGGGACCGCGCGATATCTTCCAATTCGCTCGCCTGCGCATCGGTCAGCGCTGCCATGATCAGCAGAATGCAATCCGCCCCCATGGCGCGGGCTTCGAACACCTGCCAGGGATGGATCATGAAATCCTTGCGCAGCACCGGCAGCGAACACGCGGCGCGCGCGGCTTCCAGATGTTCCACCGCGCCTTGGAACCAGGGTGCATCGGTCAGCACGGAAAGGCAGGCAGCGCCGCCCATCTCATAAGCGCGGGCGAGTGCCGCGGGTTCAAACGGATCACGGATCAAGCCGCCCGAGGGGGAGGCGCGCTTGATTTCCGCAATCAGCCCGGTGCGGCCTTCACCAATGCGTTCACACAGCGCCCCCACGAAATCACGGAGCGGCGGCGCGGCCGCAGCGCGGCGTTCAATTTCCGCCTGCGGGGTGATGTCCATGCGTTCGGCGACTTCGCGCGCCTTATCGGCCAGGATACGGGCCAGGGTGTCAGGGACCGATGCGGCATCGGTCGAGGGCACCGAGATATGGGGTGCATTCATCAAGAAATATCCTTGGGGGGGCATAAAGCCCGGAGGCGGGCCAATACTCCAAACGCAGCCCCTTCGTCTATGGCCTTGGCGGCCAGAGCCGCGCCGGCCTTCAGGTCCGCAGCCTTGCCGGCCACGATCAGCGACGCTGCGGCATTCAGCAACACGACATCACGATAGGCGCCATGGGCGCCGCGCAGCAGGGCTTCCAGCGCAGCAGCGTTTTCAGCGGGGTCCCCGCCCTTGAGCGCGGAGGCCGGGGCGCGGCTGAGGCCAGCATCTTCAGGGGTCACGGTAAACTCCCGAATGACGCCATTCTCCAGCGCTACCACCTGGCTTTCGCCGGAAAGTGTGAGTTCATCGAGGCCTTCGCCATGCACCAGCCAGGCGCGTTCGGTGCCGAGTCGGGCCAGCGTTTCCGCCATGGGGCGCAGCCATTGCGGGGCGAAGGCGCCGGTCATTTGCAGCTTCACCCGGGCTGGATTGGCCAGCGGGCCGAGCAGGTTGAAAATGGTGCGCGTGCCCAATTCCATGCGCGGGCCGGCGGCGTGGCGCATGGAAGCGTGATGGCGGGGCGCCATCAGAAACACCATGCCGGCATCGCGCAGCACTTCTGGCAATTTTTCCATCGGCACATCAAGCGAAATGCCAAGTGCGGAGATGGCATCCGCCGCCCCGGAACGTGACGACAGCGCGCGATTCCCGTGTTTTGCCACCGGCACACCGCAGCCCGCCACCACCATGGCGGTGGTGGTCGAGATATTCAGCGTGCCCGCCGCATCACCCCCGGTGCCGACGATATCCATCGCCCCCGGCGGCGCTTCAATCGCGACCATCCGCGCGCGCATGGCACGCACCGCGCCGGTCATCTCGGCCACCGTTTCGCCGCGCACGCGCATCGCCATCAGCATGCCGGCGATCTGCGCAGGTGTCGCTTCGCCTGCCATGATGATGCCGAAGGCTTCTTCGGCTTCGGCTTCCGTCAGGCGCGCACCATCGGCGAGCCGCGCCAGGATGGGTTTCAGCGACATGGAATCAGGCCGGGATGGCAGCGCCTTGGGTGGCGCCGGCAAGCTTCAGGAAATTGCGCAACAAATCATGCCCATGGGCGGAAGCGATGCTTTCCGGGTGGAATTGCACGCCCCAAACCGGCAATTCCCGATGCGCGAGGCCCATGATCAGCCCATCTTCCGTCCAGGCGGTGGGGCGGAGGCATTCGGGCAGGGTTTCGCGTTCCACGATCAGCGAATGATAGCGCGTGGCTGAGAAGGGCGATGGCAGGCCGGCAAACACATCCGTACCCCCATGATGCACATCCCAGACCTTGCCATGCACGGGTTCCGGTGCGCGAATCACGCGCCCGCCAAAGGCCTGGCCAATCGCCTGATGGCCGAGGCAGACGCCCAACAGCGGCAGCTTTACCTCGGCCGCGAGCGAGATCAGCGGCAGGCAGATGCCGGCCTCATTCGGCGTGCAGGGGCCGGGAGAGAGCACCACGGCTTCGGGCTTCATCGCCAGAACCCCTTGCGGGGCTATGGCGTCGTTTCGCCTGACCTCCACCCGGGCACCAAGATCGCCAAGGAAGTGGAAAAGGTTGAAGGTGAAACTATCATAATTGTCGATCAGAAGGATCATGGGCGTGATCCTTGGGCCGAAGAGGGGGAAGAATCAAGCGGTGCTTGCCAAGGTCACGCATGAGTCTTTACCCAGCCGAGGCCAATGCATGCTAGAAGGAATGAATGCTGCCTGATTTCCACGCCACCGCCGCTGCCCTGGGCGCCCTGCCGCGCGAACGGGTTCATGGCCGCGTCAATGCCATCACCGGGCTGACCATTACGCTGGAAGGCTTCGGCCCGCTTGCCGCGATTGGGGACCGGGTCGCCATCACCGCGCAATCTGGCGCGCCAGTCATGGCGGAAATCGCTGGCTTTCGGGATGGCAAGGCGCAGGCGATTGCGCTTGGGCCGCTCACGGGCCTGACATCTGGCATGCGCGCCATGCTGGCGCCGCGCCCGGCGCTGCCGGTTTCCGATGCCTGGCTTGGGCGCGTGCTTGACCCGATGGGCAGGCCGCTTGATGGCGGGCCCATGCCGGCACCAGGCGCCATACAGCGCCCAACCCATGCGCCGGCGCCGGCAGCCGGCCAACGCTCCCGCCTTGGGGTGCGGCTCCCGCTTGGCGTTCGCGTGCTTGATCTGTTTACCCCGGTCAGGCGCGGGCAGAGGCTTGGGCTTTTCGCGGCTTCTGGCGTTGGCAAATCCACCCTCATGTCCATGCTGGCGGGCGGGCTGGCGGCGGATGTGATTGTCTTTGCCCTGGTGGGTGAACGCGGCCGCGAATTGCGCGAGTTTATCGAAGATGATCTGGGGCCCGAGAAGCTTGCCCGCAGTGTCGTGGTTTGCGCCACATCGGATAGCGCCGCACCTCTCCGGCGCGAAGCCGCCTATGCCGCCATGACGGTGGCCGAGCATTTCCGCGATCAGGGCCTGCAGGTGCTGCTGCTGATGGATAGCGTGACGCGCTTTGCCTTGGCGCTGCGCGAAATTGGCCTGGCGGTCGGCGAACCACCTGCCACGCGCGGCTATCCGCCCTCGGTCTTCACTGAATTGCCGCGGCTTTTGGAACGTGCCGGGCCGGGGCCGGATAACTCGCCGGGTGCCATCACCGCACTTTTCACCGTGCTGGTGGAAGGCGATGATCATGATGAACCCGTGGCCGATGCGGTGCGCGGCATCCTGGATGGGCATGTCGTGCTTGATCGCGCCATAGCCGAGGCCGGGCGCTACCCGCCGGTGGATGTGCTGCGCTCAGTATCGCGCAGCATGCCGGGTGTTTTGGAAGAAGATGAATGGCAATTGGTGTCGGAGGCAAAGCGCCTGCTTTCCACCTATGGCGAGATCAAGGATCTGGTGCGCCTTGGCGCCTATCGTGCCGGGCATGACCCGGAAGCAGATGCGGCGGTGAAGCTGGCGCCGCGGATTGAGGCGGTGCTGCGCCAGCGCAAGGGCGAGATCTCACCCGTTGAGCAATCCTTCGCAGCCCTTGCTGAGGCGATAGACGGGGCTTGAGGCTAAGCGAGGCGGAGAAAACGCTCGCTCATTTCTCGCAGCGAATAAAGACCGTGCTCGGGTGGGCACGTTCCCCCACCTCGGCCGCGCTTAACTCCGTGGGCGCGCTTTCGCGCATTGTGGGTTCAACGCCGGCGCGGCGGAGGAAGCCCAAAGCTTCCGTGCCCTTTACGGCGAAATTCACATTCTGCGGAATATCGCCGGTGCGCTGCGCAATGCGCTGGGCGTTCAGTTTTGAGACAATCACGCCCAACACATTGCCCTGACGGTCAAGCAAAGGCCCGCCGGAATTGCCCTGCTGCACGGGCGCGCTGATCTGGAAATGCTGTTCATTATTGGCAAGGCCCGCGAGTGCGCTGACTTCCCCCGTGGTCAGGGTTGGCCCCGCCGCCAGCAGCCCAGCCAGCGGGAAGCCATAGGTGACAACACTCTCGCCCCGTCGCACTGGATTGGCACGAAAGGCCAGAATTGGGCCGGGATCATTCGGCACGGAAAGCAGCGCCAAATCGCGTTGCACATCAACGCGCGCCGGCATGGTAGCGGGCAGGGTGCGGCCATTGGCGGTGCGTACGGTAATCGCGTTGCAGCCATCAATAACGTGATGATTGGTCAGCACCCGGTCGCGCGCCACGACAAAGCCCGTACCGGTGGAAGCGCGCCCGCGGCCCGTTGCTGGTGGCGGTGCGCCGGGGGTGGGGGAGGGGGTAGGGGTCGGTGCCGCGGCGCCCGGCGGGCGGGGCAGGGGCGACTGCATGGCCACCACTTTTTCGGCGCAGACATCCATGCCCCGGTTGATGATTTCCCGCCCATCGCTCAGCACCATGCGGAAATCAAAGCGGCAGCCGGCATTTTCGGCAGGGCGGAGCCCGAAGGCCGCACCTGGCGCCAGCGGCCCGCGCGTCAACATATTGGCCCCCCAATCCGGCCGCCCGGTGCGCACGGCGAAAAGGGAATGGGCTGATTGCTCGGTCTGATTGAGCACACGGAAGGGTTCCGTCTGCGGCAGGGCCGGGGCGGGGGCGATGATCAGGGCCAGAAGGGCAAGAATGAGCGCGCGCATGTGTGGCTTATATCTCTGTATCCCTGAGGGCTTCGTCAATTCCCCACAAAGGCTTGACCTTCCCATAATAGGAAGCGCCACATGTACCCCACCATGCCCGATGCCGTCGCAACCCTGCCGCGCCTATCTTTGCCCATTGAAGGCATGACCTGCGCTGCCTGCGCCGGGCGGGTGGAACGCGCGCTGCGCAAGGTGCCGGGCGTGGTCGAGGTTCAGGTGAACCCCGCCTCGGATCGCGCGGAAATTCAGGGCAGTGCCAGTGCAGCCGCTTTGAGGCAGGCGGTTGAAGCTGCCGGCTATGGCGTGACCGAGGCGCGCTTTGACCTTGCCATTGGTGGTATGAGTTGCGCGACCTGTGCGGGCCGGGTGGAGGCAGCTTTGCGCGCAGTGCCTGGGGTGCTGGAAGCCAGCGTCAACCCGGCTTCAGAACAGGCGCATGTCAGGGCCATTGCCGGGGTTTCGGAAGCGGCTTTGCGCGTCGCGGTGGAAGCTGCCGGATATGAATTGCGCGGCAGCACGGCTGATGCAGGCGAAGAATCCGCCGCCCGCGCGCTGGCGCGTGAACGGCGCGATGTGGTGCTGGCCGGGCTTTTCTCGGCCCCCTTCCTGATCGGCATGATCGGCATGGGCTTCGGGCAGGATTGGATGCCAAGTGGCTGGGTGCAATTTGGCTTGGCAAGCTTCGTAGAATTCTGGCTCGGCGCGCGTTTTTGGCGCGCGGGCTTCGCGGCGGTTCGTGCCGGCACGGGCAATATGGATGTGCTGGTCGCACTTGGCACCGGCGCCGCCTGGGCGCTTTCCACCTGGCTGTTGCTGACCGCGCCGGCGCATCACGGCACGCCGCATCTTTATTTCGAAGCCGCGGCGGTTGTGATTTTCTTTGTCCTGCTCGGCAAATATCTGGAAGCCCGCGCCAAGCGCGCCACCGGGGCGGCGATCCGCGCCTTGCTTGATCTCAGCCCCCGTCAGGCGCGGCGGTTGGAAGTGGGAGAGGAACGCGATGTGCCCGTCGCCTTGCTTACCATTGGTGATCTTGTGGTGGTGCGCCCGGGCGAGCGCATTCCCGTGGATGGCCTGGTGCGTGTAGGCCGGTCCGGCGTTGATGAAAGCGCGCTGACCGGCGAAAGCCGCGCCGTGGAAAAGGAAGAAGGTGCCAAGGTTGCGACCGGTACCATGGCTTTGGATGGGCGCTTGGTGATCGAAGCCCGCGCTGTGGGGGGCGATACCACACTCGCGCGCGTGGCGCAGTTGGTGGCGGCGGCGCAGGCGTCTCGTGCGCCGGTGCAAAAGCTGGTGGACCGCGTGAGTGCGGTGTTCGTGCCCGTGGTACTGGGCGTGGCGCTGGCGACATTGGCGGGCTGGCTGCTGGCAGGGGCTGGGTTTGAAGCCGCGCTGATCCATGCCGTTTCCGTGCTGGTGATTGCCTGCCCCTGCGCGCTTGGGCTTGCCACACCCGCGGCCATTATGGCGGGCACCGGGGCGGCGGCGCGGGCTGGCATTTTGCTGCGTGATGCTGATGCAATTGAACGCGCCGGACGCATCACCTTGGTCGCGTTTGATAAGACCGGCACGCTGACGGAAGGCAAGCCGCGCCTGGCCGCGCTGCATCCCGCGCCTGGTTTTGCGCGCGCGGAAGCTTTGGCGATTGCCGCCGCTTTGCAAGCAGGCAGCGAACATCCTTTGGCGCGCGCGGTTTTGGCTGAAGCAGGCGCCAGCCTGCCCGCTGAGGATTTTCGTGCCCTGCCTGGGCGCGGTGTGGCAGGCGTGGTCGGCGGGCGGCACTATGCGCTTGGCAGTTCCAGGCTGTTGCAGGAAGCGGGCGCTATGCGTGGGGCCTTGGCCGAAGCGGCCGAGGCCGGAGAGGCGGCGGGGCAAAGCCTTTCCTGGCTGATCGAAGGCAACGAAGCCCGAGCGCTATTCCTGTTTGAAGATGCGCCGCGCGCGGGTGCCGCCGCCGCTGTGGCCGGGCTTGCCGCGCTTGGCGTGAAACCCGCCATGATCAGCGGGGATCAGCGCGCGGCTGCGCTCGCTGTCGCGACGCCACTTGGCATTACCGATGTGGCTGCCGAGGTCCTGCCCGATGGCAAGGCCTCGCGCATCGCCGCCTGGCAGGAAGCGGGGGAAGCTGTCGCCATGGTTGGTGATGGCGTCAATGACGCGCCGGCACTTGCCAAGGCTGATCTTGGCATTGCGATGGGCACGGGGACGGATATCGCCATTCAATCTGCGGGCATTACCTTATTGCATGGTGATCCCGCGCTGGTGCCGGCGGCTTTGGAGATAACGCGGCTGACCTTGCGCAAGATCAGGCAGAATTTGTTCTGGGCCTTTGGCTATAATCTGCTCGGCGTGCCGCTTGCCGCGCTTGGCTTGTTGTCTCCGCCGATCGCCGGCGCGGCCATGGCGGCGTCAAGTGTCAGTGTGCTGACCAACGCGCTGCTGCTTTCGCGCTGGCGGCCCCGGCCATGAATATCGGTGACGCCGCCCGGGCATCTGGCATCTCGGCCAAGATGATCCGCCATTATGAGGCGATTGGGCTGATCTCCGCCGGGCGCGGCGCAAATCAATATCGCGTCTACGCCCAAGCAGATGTCGCGGAACTTCGCTTCGTTCGCCATGCGCGCGACCTTGGCTTTCCTTTGCAGGATGTGAAGCGCTTGCTGGATTTATGGCGCAATCGCGCGCGGGCGAGTGCGGAAGTGAAGCGTCTTGCGCTGGATCACGTCGCGGCCCTTGAAGCCAAGGCTAAATCGTTGAGCGCCATGGCGGAAAGCCTGCGCCATCTGGCCGAGCATTGCCAAGGTGACGCGCGGCCCGAGTGTCCAATTTTGGAAGAGCTAGCCGGAAAGGATCACTGCCATGGCTGAACCCATCACGCTTCAGGTTGAGGGCATGAGCTGCGGCCACTGCATCCGTTCCGTGACCAAGGCCATCACCGCGCTGGATGAAGGCGCCAAGGTGGATGTGGATTTGGCCGCGAAGCGCGTGGTCGCGCAAACCAGCCTGCCGCGCGCGGATCTGGTGCGCGCGGTGGAAGAAGAGGGCTTCAGCGTCAAGGCCTGAAGGCGTTAGTCAGGCCGCGCGCCGGAAGCGCGCACCACGGGCGCCCAGCGCGCCGTTTCCCGCCGCAGGAATTCCGCCAGCGCCTCAGGCGTGGAAGCTTCCAGCACCAGCCGGCGCGCCGCCATGGCAGCGACCAATTCCGGTTCCTTGAGCACGCTTTGCATAGCCGCATTGAGCTTCGCCAGGATCGGTGCCGGCAGGTTGGGCGGGGCCATCATCGCGGCCCAATCCACGCCATCAAAACCAGGCAGGCCAGATTCCGCAATGGTTGGAATCTCGGGCAAAAGTGGCACGCGCTTGCCATTGGGCACGCCAAGAATACGCAGCTTGCCTGCCTCCGCCTGCGGAATGCCATTGAGCGCCGTGGTGAAAGCATAATCCACGCGGCCCGCGATCAATTCCGGCAAAAGCGCGCCGCCGCCACGATAGGGCACATGGGTCGTGCGAATACCCGCCATCAGATTGAGCTGTTCAGCCGCCAAATGCCCTGCCGAGCCAATGCCGGAGGAGCCGAAATTCAACGTCTCGGGGCGCGCTTTGGCAGCGGCGATGATATCGGCCACGCTGCGGAAGGGCCGATCCACCGGCACGGCGAGCACATTCGGCACCTCACCCACCAGCGAGACAGGTGTAAGATCCTTCAGCGGATCAAAGGAAAGATTGCCATACAGCGTCGGATTGATCGCGAGCGGCCCGATGGTGCCGAGCAGTAGCGTATAGCCATCCGGCGCGCTGCGCGTGGTGGCTTCGGTGGCGATATTGCCGCCCGCGCCGGGGCGATTTTCGATCACGACAGGCTGGCCGAGCAAGGCCTGCAAGCGCGGCGCAATGGCGCGTGCAAAAACATCGGTGGAACCGCCGGCGGCGAAGCCTACCAGCAGGCGGATCGGGCGAGAGGGGTATTCCTGCGCCAAGGCAGGCGTGGCCCAAGGCAGCAGCGCCAAACCGGCAAGCAATTCGCGTTTTTTCATCATGGTCCCGGCCTTCTTTCTTGATCAGTTCAGGCGGATGCTGATGCTCCGCCCATGGGCTTGCAGCCCTTCGGCTTCCGCCAAAGCCACCGCTGCCGGGCCGATTTGCGCCAGCGCCGCGCCATCCGCTTCAACCCAGCTTGTGCGTTTCAGGAAATCAAAGCTCGAAAGGCCGGAAGCGAAACGCGCGGTACGCCCGGTGGGCAGCACGTGATTGGGCCCTGCGATGTAATCCCCCACCGCTTCCGGGCAGAAGCGGCCGAGAAAGGCCGCGCCGGCATGGCGGATATGTGCAAGCAAGCCGCGTGGATCATCCACCATCAATTGCAAATGCTCAGGTGCCAGGCGGTTGGTGAGTGCTGCCGCTTCCGCGAGATCGCGCACCAAAATAATTGCGCCGTGGCGTGCCCAGCTTTCGCCGGCAATGGCCGCGCGGGGCAGGGTTTTCAGCGCGTGTTCCACTGCCTGCGCCACCGCATCGGCCAGCGCCGCATCAGGCGTGATCAGAATGGATTGCGCGCTTTCATCATGTTCGGCCTGGGCCAGCAAATCCATCGCGACATGCGCGGGATCATTGGCGCCATCGGCAATCACCACAACTTCTGAAGGCCCGGCGATGGAATCAATGCCAACCCGGCCAAAGACCTGGCGCTTGGCTTCCGCGACATAGGCATTGCCTGGCCCGACAATGCGATCCACCGGCGCGATGCTGCCCGTGCCCCAGGCCAGCGCCGCCACGGCTTGCGCACCGCCAATGCGGTAAATCTCCGTCACGCCTGCGCGCTTGGCCGCGGCCAGCACCAGCGGATTGAGCACGCCATCGGGGGTCGGCACCGCCATGGCAATGCGCGGCACGCCAGCCGCGCGCGCCGGCAGCGCATTCATCAGCACGGAAGACGGATAGGCCGCCTTGCCGCCGGGGACGTAAATGCCAACCGCATCCACCGGCCCCCAGCGGAGCCCAAGCGTAAGACCAGCATCGTCGCGCATCACCAAATCTTGCGGCAATTGCGCCTGGTGAAAAGTCTCGATCCGCTCCGCCGCCAGGTTCAGCGCGGCGCGGAGTTCTGGCGCGATGGTCGCATCCGCCGCT
>JBBAUC010000052.1:0-17010 GCA_040398485.1 Roseomonas sp.
CTGCTGCCAGCCGCGTGGCCAGGCGGCGAAGGCAACCTCAATGGCCAGAGATTCCGGCGTGAGTCCGGCGCGCCAAGCGGTAAGCTGCGCCACGGCGGGGGAGGAAGCCATGGGGAAATTTACCGCCGCCCGCGCCCCGGCCGCTTCCGCGCCGGCGACAAAGCCGCGCGCATCCGAAAGTGATGTCGCGAGCGGCTTTTCGATGAAAACCGACCGCCCCGCGGCAATGGCGGCCTCGGCCAAGGGAATATGCGCCGCCGGTGGCGCGGCGATATAGAGGCATTCGCAAGCCGCGATCACCGCCTCCGCTGAAGTGAGCATGGCCGGTGCGCCCGGAATGTTGGAAACTCGTGCGGCGGCGGCTGGCGATGGGTCCCAGACCGCAACCGGTGTCACGCTTTCTGCCGCGTGTTCCAGCGCGGCGCGCAGCAGCCTTTCGCCCATAATGCCGAAGCCGATAATGCCAAGCTTGGTGGGGGTGGGCATGGGTGCTTTCCTTCCGCGATGCGGGCTTGCGTTCAGGCACTCAGTGCCAGCACCATGGCGCTGGTTCAATACCATGGCGAAAGGCGCGCACATGACACATAAGGTTGCTGAAGGCGGGTTCCGCTTCATCCCAGGCGTCTATCAGTATAGTGCGGGCGTTGCGGCTGAAGCTGGCTTTCGGCTGGAACGCGTGCGTTTTGCCGAACCTATACCCTTGATGGCGGGGTTTGCGCGCATCGCCGCGTATCTTGATGCCATTGGTCGCCCGAAAGCGGCTTTTGCGGCCTGCGAATTACGCTCCCCCGCGCCTTTCACGGAAGAAGGGTTCGCGGCGTTTAATCGGGTTTATGGCGGCGTATTGACGGAATGGGGCTTGTTTCGGGATGGGCTGAACCCGATTGCCCGCAGCAATGTCTGCCCGGAAATCGCCCCACCGGCCGAGCCTTGTTTCCATGCCTTTATCTATACCGTGCCAGATGCAGGCGCCGCGCCTTCCTTCGCCGTGGCGGGCAGTGGTGAAGCAGCGGAAGGCAAGGGCGATTACCGCAGCAATACGGTGGCACTTGGGGATATCTCGCCCGCCGGGATGCGCGCTAAGGCCCACTGGGTGCTTGGCGAAATGGAACGCCGCATGGGGTTGCTTGGCGCCGATTGGCGCGCAACGACGGGCGTGCAGGCCTATACGGTGCATGACATGATGCCATTTTTTGCCGAGGAAATCGTCCGTCGCGGCGCCGCGCGCCATGGGCTCACCTGGCAATATTGCCGCCCGCCAGTGAAAGATTTAGAATTTGAAATGGATTGTCGCGGGATTGCGCGGGAGATCGTAATCACGCAGTCGGGCTGAACTCCGCCACTTCACACGGGAAAGACATCGCAATGGGCGAATCAGAGCTATCGGGCTCCCAAGATGCTGCTAGGGCTCAAACTGATGGACTATCCGCATATTTTGCTGAAGGAAGAAAACGCGTACGGGGTTTTCTGACAGATGGTGCGGCGGCAGCCATTCTCATGATTCTGCGATTGCAGACCAAGCAAGATATCAAAGGTCAGATTGCCGAAATTGGTACCTATCACGGCAAGGCATTTATCGGGCTTGCGCTTGCGCTCCGCGAGGAGGAACAGATCATCGGTCTTGATATCTTCATGGAACGTGAGAATGATTTCGAGGCAAATCTGCGCACAAATTATCGTTCATTCGGTATCCCGGACGATAAGGTCAGGCTGCACCGCGGCTCCTCCACAGATATGAGCCGACCGCAATGGCAAGCTTTGCTTGGCGGGGCGGCACGTTTCATCCACGTGGATGGTGAGCATACGCGAAAGGCTGCCTTTCATGATCTCACCCTTTCTGTCTCGGCACTTGCTCCGGGTGGTATCATACTCGTCGATGATATTCTGCACGCATGGTATCCTGATGTGACGCTGGGTTTGTTGGATTTTCTCCACCAGGAACTTGATATCACCGCAGTAGCGCTGATTGATCGCCAAGGCCCCTTGATCAATGGGGGGGCGAAGATGCTTCTTACCCGCCGCGCCGATCTGGCGCGCTACAGGCAAGCCTTCATTGAACAAATGAGACCGTATATCGTGCGCGAGGCACAATTCGATCAACATCGACCGCTGATATTGGGCTTTGATCAACTTCGTGCCTAGCAGCCGCTTGGCAACGCGCCAGCCTTAAGGATACTGGCTTTCCTGGATGGAGTTGATCAAGGCTTCGGCCTGGCGGCCAGCCCCAGCGAACGGGACGTGGCCACTAGCTGCCCTGAAAATTCATTCCAGGGTTTTAGTAAGGAAGAAAACCGATGCCAAATTCTTTGATCCAAAATCCTGGCCGCATCCGTGATCTTTCCGCCGCCATGGCGAAAGGCGAGATCACCGCCGAAGCCCTGGTGCGCCGTTATCTGGACCGCATCGCCGCAGTTGATGGCCAGGTGAAGGCTTGGATTCATGTGCTGGCCGATGCCGCGCTTGCCGAAGCGCGCGCGCTGGATGCGGAACGAAAGGCGGGGCGGCTACGCGGCCCCCTGCATGGCATCCCCGTTGGCATCAAGGATGTGATTGATGTGCGCGGCTTGCCGACGCGCGCCAATAGCCCCTCTCGCGCTGATATCGCGCCTGCCAGCGCGGATGCCACCGTGGTCGCGCATCTGCGCGCGGCGGGCGCGATTGTTCTGGGCAAGCTGCACACTACGGAATATGCCTTCTTCCAAAGCCTGCCGCCCACGCGCAACCCTTGGGATTTGGCGCGCACGCCGGGCGGTTCTTCGGCTGGATCTGGCGCTGCCATTGCCGCCGGCATGGTGCCTTTGGCGCTCGGCACGCAAACCGCGGGCAGCGTCAATCGTCCGGCGGCCTATACCGGCGTCTGCGCTTTCAAGCCCTCAACGCTCGCGATTGGTGGGGTTGGGGTGGTGCCTTTGGCACCTTCCTTCGACACGGTCGGAGCGTTTGGGGCCAGCGCACAGGATGCGGCTTATTTGGCGGCGGGTTACGCGGCGGATCATCTGCGGCTTGCCAGCCGCCCTGCCACCGCGCCGCGCATTGTGCTGCTGCAAGACCCGCTGATTGAAAAGCTGCAAAAGCCATCAACAGCAGCGCGCGTCGCCGCACTTGCCGAACAGCTTGGCGCCGCGGGCCTTCCGCTGCATCGTGCCAGTGCCGGCGCGGGGTTTGAGGAGATGATCGCGCGCCATCGCCGCGTGATGCTGGCCGAGCTTGGCCGCACCCATGCTGGGTTGCCGCGCGATAGGATTGCGACCGCCATCGCCGATGGCATTGCCGAGGGCCTTGCCATCCCGGATGAGGAATATCACGCCGCGCTGCGTGACCTTGCGGGTTTTCGGGCGCGCTTCTGGGCGGGCTTTGGATCAGATGATTTCATCCTGGTGCCTGCCGCGCCGGATGTGGCGCCAGAGGCCGGCAGCACGGGCGATCCTTCCTTTGTCATCCCAACCACAGTGCTTGGCGGGCCAGTGGTGACACTGCGGGCTGGCTTGGCCGCCGATACCGGCATGCCGGTCGGCGCGCTTTTGTTTGCCCGGCCAGGGGCGGATGCGGCAATGGCGTCCTTCCTATTCTCGGCCACCGCCACTGCGCTTGATCTTTAACGCCCAAAGCTTGCCGCGCCGCGCCATCCGGCACATCTACAGGCTGGCAAGGCTTTCGTGGTAGCTAGTCGCGAGGCTTAGCGCCTGATCCGCGTAGGCGGCATCGCCGAAGCGGTGAATCAGTCGCTCAAACTAAGGCTAAAGCGAGATCCGTCGAAACGGATATCGCTTTAGCGAGCAGGAGGCGTTTTGGGTTTCTGGGGTAAGATGCTGGGTGGGGTGGCGGGCTTCGCCATGGGTGGCCCCTTGGGCGCCATGGTGGGGGCCGCGCTTGGCCATGCCGCGGATGCCGGGGCGCTTGGGGGCAAGGGCGGCGCCATTTCGGCCGCCACGCCTGATCTGATGGCGTTTTTCGGCAGCAAGGAAAACCTGTTTTCCTTCTCGGTCGTCGTGCTCTCCGCCAAGCTTGCCAAGGTGGATGGGCCGATCAGGCGGGAAGAAATCGCCGCCTTCCGCAACCTGTTCCATGTGCCGGCAGAAGCGCTGGGCGAAGTGGGGCGCTTGTTCGATCAGGCACGGGAATCCGCCGAAGGCTGGGAACCCTTCGCGGAAAAACTGGGCGAGGCCTTCGCCGACAACAAGGCCATGCTGGAAGATGTGCTGGTGGCCCTGGTGCAGATTGCGCGCGCCGATGGGCCTGTAGCGAAATCCGAGGGCGATATGCTGCGCGGCATTCATGCGCGCTTCGCCTTGGATGCCGCCGCCTGGGAACGCGCCAAGGGCGGCACGCGCCGTGCCGTGGCGCCGGAAACCCAAGGCGAAGACCCGTATCAAATGCTGGGCCTGACACGGCAGGCGAGTGATGAGGAAGTGCGCCTTGCCTGGCGGAAACTGATGCGGGAAAACCATCCCGATAGCCTGGCATCGCGCGGTGTGCCGCAAGAATTCGTCAAGCGCGCGACGGAACAAGTGGCGCAGATCAACGCTGCCTGGGACAGGATCAAGCGTGAGCGGGGCTTGTAGCTTGCCTAGTATCCGAGACGCACCCAGCCCCAACCACGAAGCGCGGCCCGATGGCGCGGTGATTGATACACTTGTGCTGCACTACACCGGCATGCGTTCCGGGCAGGAGGCGATTGCGCGGCTTTGCGACGCTGGCGCCAAGGTTTCCGCGCATTATGTGGTGGAAGAAGATGGCGCGGTGTTTCGCCTGGTGGCGGAGGAACGCCGCGCCGCGCATGCCGGGATTTCCCACTGGTGCGGGCGCAGCGCGCTGAATGGCAACAGCATCGGGATTGAGATTGTGAATCCCGGCCATGAATGGGGCTATCGCCCCTTTCCCGCGCTGCAAATGGCGGCGGTGTGCGATTTGTGCCTTGAGATCATGGCGCGCCACCCGATTGATCAACGCAATGTGGTGGCGCATTCGGATATCGCGCCCGATCGCAAGCAGGACCCTGGGGAGTTGTTTGATTGGCAGGGAATGGCTGCGAATGGCGTCGGGCTTTGGCCGGGGGCTGATGCAGCGCCGGCGGATGAGGCTGCTTTGCTGCCCTTGCTTGGCGCGATTGGCTATCGCACCGATTTGCCGCTTTCTGTTTTGCTGACGGCATTTCAGCGCCATTGGCTGCCGGGGCGCGCCGATGGAATTGCGGATGAAGCGACACGCGCGCGGGTGGCGGCGGTGGCGAGCCTATTTGCCTAAACGCATGCGCGACAGCGACGACATTGCCGATTTCATCGCGCATAACCCGCGCATGATGCGCTGCCTTGCGGTACTCGCCGCGCATGGACCTGCTGGCGCTTGGATTGGCGCAGGCTTTGTGCGCAACGCTGTGTGGGATCATCTTTCCGGGCAGGATACGGAAGCCACGCCACTCGCCGATCTGGATGTAGTGTTTCATGATCCGGCCATCTCAACCGCTGAGTATGACGCAAGGATTGAGGCCGCGCTGAGCATCGCCGCACCCGACCTTCCATGGTCCGTTCGCAACCAGGCGCGCATGCATGAACGGAATGGGCATCGCCCCTATCGCGATGTTGCGGATGCCTTGACCCATTGGGTTGAAACCGCAACCGCCATTGCCGCGCGTCTTGGGCCAAAGGGCGTTGAAATCCTGGCACCTTTCGGTGTGGATGATGTGCTCGGTATGATCCTGCGCCCAGTGCCCGCCTATCGCGGCAAGCCCGAAGTGCTCCGCGCACGGCTTGAAGCAAAAGGCTGGCTCACGCGTTGGCCAATGCTGCGCGTGGTTGGGCTTGGCGATTCCCCTTGACCACTCCAACCGCCTAGCCCCAGATGCCCCAAGCGTCAGACGGCCGGGCGGCCGCTCGAGTAATGTTGAGCCAAACTTGCTTGCTTTAGTCTTGTACTGGCTTTCTAGCGGCTTGCTTTCTTATGCTGGAGCGATGGCCCTTTGCCATATGTCTCTTATGCTGAAAATGCCGTGCCAAAATGCTCTGTATTCCATCCTTGGTCAGAGGGAAGCATTTTTCGATAACGTACGATATCTTCTTCTTTGCCGAGTCGAAATGAGGAGTATCTTCGTGTTGTCTCCGCAATTGTCTTTTCGACTTCCCTGCGGCGTCTGATATTCATAGAGGATTTTTTGTGGGTGAGAGAAAGGTTGCATCCTTCATCAAAAATCCGCTTGATATCGTCCGCGTCAGGCGAATCACTTGGCAAGTATGGTGTGATCACCGCGTGACGAATTTCACAGAGTAAATCGCTCCAAACTCTTTTATTGTGAGAGGTTTCTGACCCGTGGTGCGGCACCTTGAAGAGGGCTGACTTCCTTTGGGGAACCATAGAATCGCACAAGATGGCCTGCCATCCTCGATAGAGGCTCTGCACATTTATTAGATCTGCCCCAAGAAGAATTGACTCATCGCCTGCATCAAACCGCAAAACAACTGAGCCATGATTCGGATTCTTGAAAGACAAGCCACTGCAGAAATCGTTCAATTCAATAAACTGACCGGCAAATTCGGCTATGGATGCCAGTTCATCCTGCGCGCTTGGCGACAAGGCCCAGACTTTGGGGGAGCGCTCCTCAGTGCGCGACCAAATCAAGCTATTTGCGGAAACAGCTCTAAATGGTGATCGACCTGAGGTCCATGACTTTTTCCTTTTTGCTGCTATTTCAAAACAACGCCAGATTTCGGCAAGCGGAGCTTTAACCTTATCAATTTCGTTATCGCGATTGCGCGCAAGAAGAGTTTTGAACTCTTCGGCTAGGAGGGCTTTGGAAAAAATAAACTGCGCAGATTCGCAGACTTCGAGAACCCGATGAATCCCAGCAACATGGTCAGAATGCCAGTGCGTCGCCACGACCAGCCGCACTGAGTTGGAAGGATCGACGCCAATGCGCCGCAAATACCAGAGCGGCCATGGTTCGCCAGAAACCAGCGTCGAGTCTACGATGATCCAGTTTTGATCGCCTAAGTGAACAACGATTGACTCGCCAACCCCGGGACCACAAATCGTAATCTCGATCTCATTGTCCTTCGGAGGGCAATTCAGCACTCAAGATACTCCATATTTCATCGAGCTCGTGATAAGATGTGGCGAATTGTTCAGGTGTCATCCGACCGGAACGGCTGAAAGAAATGAACGATTGCCGCCTCCTGCCTCGAATGCCGGAGGAATAGCCGATGTACCAATAGAAAATAGCTCCTTCCCTCAGCAGCTTTCTGTCGGAATTGTCGATCTCATCGACGGCGAACATCGCAGACTCGCTAGCATTGTAATCGCCCGAAAGGTCATGCAAACTCGCTCTGAACTCTTGATCGAATAAATCAGTAACTTGGCCTTGAAACTTCTGCAATAAATGAAAACGCTCTTCGATATGTGGCCGCGACGAAACATTTCGAATTTCACTAGATTGGTCTTTTAGCCCAGGTAGCTTTCTGAGCCTCAGGCCACCAAGAGTCTTCACAAAAGTCCCATATTCAGATGGAGACTGCAAAACAAACGCTTTATTGTTCTGTTCTCGCGCTGATGAGCCTAGATGAATTTGAGACTCCAAAGTAGATGCAGTTGAACCCGATGCCACAGCGTTGCTGGACACGTCGGGAATTAGTTGATTCCTCAGCCGCATCAGGGGGCCAGAGGAATTATTCTGCGACGTCACATCTGACGGCTTCGCTGTCGAGCTACTGTCGAGGATCATGGTTTTGAAATTCCCTGAATCATGGCAAAAACGTCATTGGCTCTCCTTTCGGAGGCGAGCCAGCTACTCTGAAGTAGATCACTGAACCAAAGCGCGCTGCCTTCTTGCGAAGCCTCATCAGCAATAAAATGATCATTTACGTTGACATAGATTCCAAACTTAAGCCGGCGGGAGGGCTCTACTCGAACCGTCATTTTGCCTAGCTTCCCGTCCTTTCGTAACCCACTAACCGAAATTCCCTCCATGCCCGGGTGATCCAGCACATGGTCCCAAAGGTCCTCCTTAGGGGCAAGTTTATGCCCTACCTTGTGCCAGACCTGCTCGTCAGATACGGGGAAATGAAGGTCATGATTGATACCAATTGCCTTAATGCCTCGTATTTTGGTAGAACGTAAGAGCAGAACGACAAAATCACGGATAGCCTCCGGCTTCGGGTTGGATGGATCCGTGTCAGCAACCAAACGCCCAGTTTCGAAGGTAGCCTGCATCCACGGGAGGCGAAAGGTCATAAGATCTTCAAACAAGCAGTCGAATTCGGCCTCGAGAACATCTTCATCGGACAATACCCCGAGCCCACGGAGCTCCAGGGGCTGAAGCGCCCTAGGAGAGAACGGAGCAATAACCACAACTTGCATTGCCGTAAGATCATCAGGACTGGGTGAGAACACTGAGCTACCTTCCCCCGAAAAGAGGCACCACTTCTTGAGCCCGTTTTCAGAACATCAGTCCTTAGGCTCAAGATGTCATCCTACTGCCTTTCGCTTAGCGCGCAAGCGCGTGCCCTAATCGAGAGTTGCCAAGGCAGTTCGGCCAAGCGAATGCAGAGTTCAGGTAGAAGTTATTAGGGTGTCCATCTGTAAACGGCCGGTAACGCATGGAGCCAGTGCCAATAGATGTCTAGACCCGCATCGCAGCCATCACCACCATCACCGCTTCCCCTTGACCACCCCACCCCCATAGCCCCAGATGCCCCAAGCGTCAGACGGCTGGGCGGCCGCTGGTTCGTGAGTGATCACGGGCTGGAGGAAAGTCCGGGCTCCACGGGAATAGGGTGCCGGTTAATGGCCGGCGGGGGCGACCTCAGGGAAAGTGCCACAGAAAACAAACCGCCGCGGCGTGGCGACACCTCGCGGTAAGGATGAAACGGTGCGGTAAGAGCGCACCGCGCCCCCAGCAATGGGGGCGGCAGGGTAAACCCCACCCGGTGCAAGGCCGAATAGGGGCGGACGGCGCGGCACCGCAAGGCGCTGGCGCAGGGGCATTTCCGCCCTTCCGCCCGGGTTGGCCGCGCGAAGCCCGCAGTAATGCGGGCTCCAGAGGAATGGCCGTCCATGCCCCGCAAGGGGCAAGACAGAACCCGGCTTACAGGCCGTCTGACGCTACTTTTCAAGCAGAATTCCGCTTTGCCCGGCCCGCGCCCCCCACCCCAGGGGCGTTATTGCGAATTTATGCGCCAATTGCCTTCCCAAAGCCGTTTTTTAGCTTGTCGGCCCGGACTTTCCCATGGTATCCCATCTCATCCCATAAAAACCCCAATGCGCTCGGGGGGGCGAGCGGGGTTCAAGCGGGATGGTCGGGCGAGCCGGCGGGGTCGGGGGGCCCCGTCGGCCGCTGAAACGCCCGGTCTTTAATAATGGCGCAAGGCAGGCGCGCGGGGGGCGATGACCCAATTCCTGGGCACCCATATCGGCAAATTGGACCGCAAGGGGCGGATTTCCGTCCCGGCGTCTTTTCGTGCCGTAATGGAACGGACCGGCTCTGAGGAGCTGGTGCTGCGCCCATCCCATCGCGCGCCCTGCATTGAAGCCTGGCCGGTTGCAGCCTTTGAAGCGCTGGCTTCCGGCATTGATCGACTGGATGCCTTTTCCGATCAGGCTGATGATCTGGCGGCGGCTCTTTTCGCCGATGCGCATGCCGCGCGCGCCGATAATGAAGGCCGGCTTGTGCTGCCCGAAGCGCTGATTGCTTATGCGGCGCTATCGGACGCCATTGCCTGCGTTGGCGTTGGGCGGATTTTCCAGATTTGGGAACCGGAAGCCGCGCGCCAGCGTACGGAAGAAGCGCGGCTGCGCGCACGTGAACGCGGCCTGACGCTACCGGCTGCGCAGGGGCGCGCGCCATGACCATGCAAGGCCATGTGCCGGTGATGTTGGCGGAAGTGCTGGCAACGCTCGGGCCGCAAGATGGCGCCACTTATCTGGATGCCACTTTTGGTGGAGGCAGCTATGCCCGCGCCATTCTGGAAGCAGCACCTGGTTGTACTGTTTTCGCGATAGACCGGGACCCGGATGCGATTGCGCGCGGTGCGGCGCTCGCACAAGCTTTCGCTGGTCGGCTGCATCTGATTGAAGGCCGCTTCGGCGATATGCTGGCGCTGTTACGTGATCGCGGCATTGCCACGCTTGATGGCGTGGTGATGGATCTTGGCGTGTCATCCTTCCAATTGGACCAGGCGGAACGCGGTTTTTCCTTCCGCGCTGATGGCCCGCTTGATATGCGCATGGAAAAATCCGGCCCAAGCGCGGCGGAGCTGGTGAATGGCCTGCCGGAACGCGAATTGGCCGACATCATCTTCCGTTTCGGTGAGGAACGTTTCGCGCGCCGCATTGCACGCACCATTGTCGCGCGCCGCGCCGAAGCGCCCTTCACGACCACGGCTGATCTGGCGGCACTCGTGCGCCGCGCCGTGCCGCGCGATCCTTCCGGCATTGATGGCGCAACACGCAGCTTCCAGGCTTTACGCATAGCCGTGAATGACGAATTGGGTGAGGTGGAACGCGGCATCGCGGCTGCCATGGAATTGCTGGCCCCCGGTGGGCGGCTGGTTGTTGTTGCTTTCCATTCCTTGGAAGATCGCATCGTGAAGCAGGCCATGGCCGCGGCATCCGGCCGGGGTGGTGCTTCACGCCATGACCCTGCGGCGCTTTCTGGCCGCGCCAAACCCGCCTTCCATTTGCTGACACCACGCGCAATGCGCCCGCAAGATTCGGAATGCAGCGCTAATCCGCGCGCGCGTTCCGCACGGCTGCGCGGCATTGAACGCCTTGGTCTGGAGCACGCGGCATGATCCGTCCCTTGACGCTTGTCAGCCTGATCGCCGCAGCCGGCGCGGGTTTGCACCTGTATCAGGTGAAGCATTCCGTCTCCATGCTTGATCGCGAATTGCGCGAAGTGAATCGCCAGACAGAAGTGGTGCGCGAACGCACACAGATTTTGCGCGCCGAATGGGCTTTGCTGAATGAACCGGACCGGCTGCGGCAAGTGGCGCAACGCCATTTGGCGCTTGAACCCATGGCGCCGGCGCAATTCATTCGCGAAGCAGAACTGGAACGTCGCTTGCCTGCAGCGCGGATTTTTGCCGGCCCGCCATCCCTTTTTGGTCCAGTGGAACTGCCGCCTTCAGGGCCGGAAGCGCTGATGGTGCCAGGCCCGGTCGCTGCCGCGCCTGCAACACCCGCCCCCGCTAGGCCGGAACCACCGCCGCGTCAGGCACAAACAGAACCGCCGCCCCGCTTGAATGCGGCAGTGAGGCCTCCGCCAGCGCCGCGCCCAGCACCGCCACCAGCGCCACCAAGGGTGACGCCTGCCTTGCATGTTGCGCCCGCGGTACCGCCGCCGCCGGCGATTGTCGCCTCCGCGCTTGGCGGGGTCACTGGGGCGCTGCCGCCGCCTGTGCCCCTGCCGCGCCCCGTACCGATAGGAACCCCGCAAGGGGCGATCCGTTGAGTGGGTTGCGCGCGACATGAACGAGGCATCCACCCCTAACCCGCCCCAGCCTTCCCCCGATGCGCCACCTGGCAATCGGCCGCGCGATGGCGCCGTAACCGAAAGCCCAAGCCGCGCTTTGGTGCGCGTTTCGCAACCTGATCTGCTGCGTCATGCCCAGTTGGAAAAATCGCGCGGCCGATTACTGCTGGCTGCTTGCGGTTTCGCGGTCCTGTTCGGTGCCGTGGCGGTAAAGCTTTCATTGGCGACGGTATTCGATCCGGCCGAATCCAAGCGCGCGGCCATGCTTTCACGCCCGCCCGCACCACCGGCGGAAGCACCGGTTTCGCGTGCAGCGGTGACGGATCGTAATGGCGAAGTGCTGGCGGTTTCCCTGCCGATGACAGCGCTTTACGCCAATCCACGCCAGATTGATGATCCCACTGAAACAGCCGATAAGCTCCGCCGCATTCTGCCGCAGCTTGATCGTGAAAGATTGATTGCGCGCCTGACGGGTGAAAAACAATTCGCCTATATCGCCCGCGCGCTGACGCCGCGCGAAATACAGGCGGTGAATAATCTTGGCATTCCTGGTTTGTATTTTGAAGATGCGGAGCGTCGCTTCTTCCCGCAAGGCCGCACTGCCGCGCATATCATTGGCGGCGTGGATGTCGATGGCAATGGCATTGCGGGGGTCGAGAAATATTTCGACGAAAGGCTGCGTACACTCCGCCGTGAAACGCTGCGACTTTCGCTGGATATCCGCGTACAATTGGCTTTGCGCGATGCCGTGCAGCACGCCATTACGGATTTCAACGGCATTGGCGGTGCCGGTGTGGTGATGGATGTGCATAGTGGCGAAGTTCTCGCCATGGTGAGCCTGCCAGATTATGACGCCAATGATGTAGGCGCTGCCACCACCGATCAACGCTTCAATCGCGTCACCGTTGGCGTTTATGAACCGGGGTCCACCTTCAAGCTGTTGACCGCCGCCATGGCGCTTGATTTGGGCACCGTACAGACCTGGAGCGGTTATGACGCATCGCGGCCGATCCGCGTTGGTCGACATGAGATCAATGATTATCGCGGCAAGAATCGCTGGCTGGCCGTACCGGAAATCATGGCCTATTCGTCCAATCTTGCGTCGGCGCATATGGCTGCGGCGGTAGGCCCGGCGCGGCATCGTGAATTCATGCAGCGCATGGGCATGACATCACGCCTTAGGATCGAAATTCCGGAAACCGCGCTGCCGCTGGTGCCGGGGCAGAAGACCTGGCGCGAATTAAACACCATGACGATCGGCTTCGGCCATGGCATTTCCGTGACACCGTTACATGTGGCCACGGCGGGCGCGACCTTGGTGAATGGCGGTATCCTGCGCCAACCGACCATCCTGGCGCAGCCCCCTGGAGTTGAACGCGAAGGGGTGCGCGCGATTGAGCCCCGCACTTCAGAAACGCTGCGCCGGCTGATGCGGCTGGTGGTGACGGATGGCTCGGGCAAGGGCGCTGAGGTGCCGGGGTATTTCGTTGGCGGCAAGACCGGTACGGCACAGAAAACCGGACCGCGTGGTGGTTATCTGGAGAACAAGCGCATCGCCGCTTTCATCGGCGCCTTCCCGATGCATGCGCCGCGCTATTCTATCTACGTGATGGTGGATGAACCAAAGCCCAATGCGCGCAGCCATGGTTTTGCGACAGCGGGTTGGGTGGCGGCACCGGCGGCGAATATGGTGATTGGGCGCATCGCACCCATTCTTGGCATGCTGCCGGAACCCACAACGCCCGAGATTCAACGCGCCATCGCCATGCCGATGAATGGCCGTGGCGTGCCAGGCGCAGCCCCACCCGCGGCGCCCAGCGCCAATCGTCCACCGGCACGTCAGGCCACCGAAACGCCGCCACGCGTCGCTGTCACTCAGCGCGAGGCGACCCTTGCGCCTCGGTGATCTCATGCGCGGATGGAATGGTGAGGAAGAAGCTGCCTCACTGGACATAACAGGCATCACGGCTGATAGCCGTGCGGTGCGCCCAGGCATGGTGTTCGCAGCCTTGCCGGGTGGGCGCAGCGATGGCCGCGCCTTCATCACCGATGCGGTGGCGCGTGGTGCCGCAGCCATACTGGCGCTGGAAGGCACGGCTTGGCCCGCCGAAGCGCCGCCGCGCCCGCTGGTGACCAGCCCGGATCCACGCCGCGCCTTGGCGCTGATGGCAGCAGCCTTTTATGGCGCGCAGCCGGAATGCGTCGTGGCAATCACCGGTACGAATGGCAAGACAAGCAGTGTGGATTTCCTGCGCCAGATTTGGCGGGATGCTGGCCGCAAGGCCGCGTCACTCGGCACGCTTGGGTTGATTGCGGAGGGCCTGCCGCCAGGACCATCGCTGACCACGCCTGATCCGGTGGCGCTGCACGAAAACTTGGCGCGGCTTTCGCGTGATGGTGTGGCGGCGCTTGCGATGGAGGCATCCTCGCACGGGATTGATCAGCGCAGGTTAGATGGCGTTAGGCTGGCGGCGGCGGGGTTCACCAACCTCACGCGAGATCATCTGGATTATCACGGCACCATGGCGGTCTATCGTGCCGCCAAGCTGCGGTTGTTTGATACGCTTTTGCCGGCGGGCGCACCGGCCATTGTGATGGCGGATATGGAGCCGGAAACACTCGCGGCGCTCCGCGATATCGCCGCGCAGCGCAGGCTTGATCTGCAGCTGGTTGGCGCGGGTGGGGATGCGCTGGCCTTGGAAGCAGCGCGACCCTTGCCGGAAGGGCAGGCGATCACGTTCCGCCTTGCAGGCGCGCGGCATGAAGTGCTGCTGCCTTTGCCGGGGCGCTTCCAGGCCGACAATGCCTTGCTGGCGCTGATGCTGGCGATCACGACAGGCGTTACGGAACACGTCGCCATGGCCGCGCTTGCGCGATTGAATGGTGTGCGCGGGCGCATGGAACGCGCGGCCATCCTGCCCAATGGTGCCGCGATTTATGTGGATTACGCGCATACGCCTGATGCGTTGACGCGGCTTTTGGCGGCGCTTCGCCCGCATGTCGCGGGGCGCCTGCATGTGCTGTTCGGCGCGGGTGGGGACCGAGATCCCGGCAAGCGCCCGCTCATGGGGCGCGCCGCGGCGGAAGCGGCGGATCGCGTTTGGATCACGGATGACAATCCGCGCAGCGAAAACCCGGCCACCATCCGCGCGGCGGTCATGGCGGGCTGCCCTGATGCAGTGGATGCCGGCGCGCGCGAGGAAGCTATCGCCAAGGCCATGGGCGCGCTTGGCCCCGGAGATGTGCTTGCAGTCGCCGGCAAGGGCCATGAAACCGGCCAAGACATCGCTGGCATCATCCACCCCTTTGATGATGTCGCTGTGGTGCGCAAACTGGCGGGCTTCGCGCCATGACGCCGCTTTGGACTAGCGCTGAATTGCGCGCAGGAACCGGCGGGACGCTGCCGGCTGATGTCACCATTAGTGGTGTTTCGATTGATAGCCGCAACGTCGCACCAGGCGATATCTTCATCGCGCTGCGCGATCAACGCGATGGGCATGAATTTGTCGCGGATGCACTTTCGCGTGGTGCCTCACTCGCCATGGTTGACCACACGCCGCCCGGTGCTGCGGATACGGCGAAGCTACTGAGCGTGGCCGATACGCTGGCTGGGCTGACAGCGCTTGGCGCTGCTGGGCGTGCGCGCGCCGTGGCCCGTGTGGTGGGCGTCACGGGTAGTGTCGGCAAGACCACCACCAAGGAAATGCTGCGCGTCGCGCTGAGTGCCTTTGGTGCGACCCATGCCTCGGCCGCCTCGCATAACAATCATTGGGGCGTACCGCTGACCCTCGCGCGGCTGCCACGCGATGCTGACTTTGCCGTGATTGAAATGGGCATGAATAATCGCGGTGAAATTGCGCCGCTGTCGCGGCTTTCACGACCGGATGTCGGCATCATCACCTCAATCGGTACGGCGCATATCGGCATGCTTGGCAGCCAGGCGGCGATTGCCGCCGAAAAGGGTGACATCATCGCAGGCATTGCACCTGGCGGAACCGTAATCCTACCCGCCGATAGCGCCTTTCTGCCGGAACTCATGACCCACGCGCGTGATTCTGGGTTGCATGTCATGACGCATGGGGAAGCCGCAGGCGCCGATGCACGGCTGCTGACATATCATGCCTCGCCTGAAGGTGGTGTCGCGGAAATTGCGCTGCTTGGGCAAAGCCTGACTCTGCACCTGGCCGCGCCTGGGCGCCATGTCGCGCTGAATGCCTGCGCTGTTCTTGCGGCAGCGAAGGCGCTTGGTCTTGCGCCTGATATCGCGGCGCGCGCCCTTGGCGATTTCACCGCCGGAGCTGGCCGAGGCGCCATGCGCCGCATCCGCGTGGCGGGCGGTGAGGCTTTGCTGATTGATGATTCCTACAATGCCTCGGTCGCTTCCGTGCGGGCAGGGCTCGCGGTGCTCGCTGCACAGCCTGCCACGCGGCGCGTTTTTGCCTTTGGCGATATGTTGGAATTGGGTGCCGAAGGCCCGGCGCAACATGCTGCCCTGGCTGATGATGCGCTGAAGACGTGTGATCTGGTCTTCTGCTGCGGTCCGCTTTCGGCGCATCTTTTTGCGGCCCTACCGGCGCAGCATCGCGGTGGGTATTTCCCGGATTCAACCAGTCTTGCCCCTGCTCTCCGCGCCGCGCTCAAGCCCGGTGACGCGGTGCTGGTCAAGGGTTCGCTTGGCTCGCGCATGGGCCTCATCATCACTGCACTTACAGCAGGAGAGAAAATTTCGTGATCTATAATCTTCTGCTTCCCTTTGCTGAGGAATATGCGCTGGCCAATCTGGCGCGCTATAGTACTTTTCGCGCGGGTGCCGCCTGCCTGACAGCCTTGTTGATCAGCCTGGTTTTCGGTTCTTCCATTATTCGCTGGTTGCGCGGTTTTCAGCGCGGCGGTCAGCCGATCCGTGAAGATGGCCCGGCGCGGCACATCGTGGAAAAGAAGGGCACGCCCACCATGGGCGGCGTGCTGATCCTGCTGGGCTTGGTGGGCTCCACGTTGCTGTGGGCAGATTTGCGCAATGGCTTTGTCTGGGCTGTGCTGTTCATCACCTGCGGCTATGGCGCGCTTGGCTTTGCCGATGATTGGCTGAAAGTGTCCAAGCGCAACACCAAGGGTGTTTCGGGTCGCGCGAAGCTTGTGGTGCAGGCGGGCCTTGGCCTTGTCACGGCCATTTGGATCACCTGGCTGATGCCGGGCGCGCTTGCCGACAAGCTTGCTTTTCCAATCTTCAAGGAATTTCTGCTGCCGCTTGGTATTTTCTTCCCGTTGCTGGCGGCGCTGGTGATGATGGGCGCTTCCAACGCCGTCAATCTGACCGACGGGCTTGATGGGCTTGCCATTGTACCGGTGATGATCGCGGCCAGCGTCTTCGCGCTGATTGCCTATCTGGTCGGTAACCGCATTTTCGCCGATTACCTGCAACTACACTACGTGCCCGGCACGGGTGAGCTTGCAGTGTTCTGCGCGGCGTTGGTCGGCGCCGCACTCGGCTTCCTGTGGTTCAACGCGCCGCCGGCGGCGGTATTCATGGGTGATACGGGTTCGCTTGCCCT
>JBBAUC010000053.1:0-16886 GCA_040398485.1 Roseomonas sp.
TGGAACAGGTGCAGCAGGCGGCTGCCCGCGCCTTCCGCCAGCGTCCGACATTGGCGGTGATGGGGCCATCCGGGCAGGTGCCTTCGGTTGCCGCGATTATGGAGAAGCTTGCGGCATGAACCGGCTGGATGCGCTTGCTGATCTGATCAAGGCTGCCCGCGCGGCGGGGGCAGATGCGGCGGATGCCTTGCTGGTTGCCTCAACCTCGCTTTCCGTGGATCGGCGCCTGGGGGCGATTGAAAAGCTGGAACGCTCCGAAAGTCTCGATCTTGGCTTGCGGGTATTCATCGGCAAGCGCCAGGCGATTGTCGCTTCCACGGAACCGGACCCAAAGGGTTTTGCCGCTTTGGCGGAACGCGCGGTGGCGATGGCGCGCGTGGTGCCGGAAGACCCATTCGCTGGCCTGCCGGAAGCCGTCGCCATTCCCGCCCGCGCGCTGGATTTGGAAGACCCGAGCGAGCCCACCGCCGAGGCCCTGCTGGCCCGTGCCGCGCTGGCGGAAGAAGCGGCGCTGGCGGTGAAGGGCATCACCAACAGTGAAGGCGCCGGCGCTGGCTGGGGGCGGACCGAGATTGCCCTGGTTTCGTCCAATGGTTTCGCCGGGCAATATGCCCGCACATCGCATGGCATTTCCGCCACTGCTGTCGCCGGTGAGGGCACGGGGATGGAGCGGGATTATGATTACTGGCAATCGGTCTATCTGGCCGATCTGCCGGACCCCGCCTTGGTTGGGCGCGTTGCGGCGGAAAAGGCAGTGCGCCGGTTGAACCCGGTGCGCGCCAAGACCGCGCGTATTCCTGTGGTGCTGGACCCGCGCGTATCTGGTTCCATCCTTGGGCATTTGATGGGCGCCATCAATGGCGCGGCCGTGGCGCGCGGGACGTCCTTTCTGAAGGATTCCATGGGCCTGCAGATCCTACCCAAGGGTCTGACGGTGCATGATGACCCAACCCGCCCGCGCGGTCTGCGTTCCCGCCCCTTTGATGGGGAGGGCATGCCCGGTGAGGCGCGCGCCATTGTGCAGGATGGCGTGCTGACAAGCTGGGTTATGGATTGGCGCAGCGCCCGGCAATTGGGCCTGGCTTCCACCGGCCATGCCAGCCGCGGCACGGGCGGCCCGCCCGGCCCGGCGCCGAGCAATCTTTGGCTTACCCCCGGCACGCTGACCCCTGAGGCGCTTATGGCCGATATAAAGGAAGGGCTTTATGTCACGGAATTGATCGGCATGGGCGTGAATGGCGTGACGGGCGATTACAGCCGCGGCGCGGCGGGCTTCATGATCCGGGACGGGGTGCTGGCAGAAGCGGTGAGTGAAATCACCATCGCGGGCAATCTGAAGCAGATCTTCCTGAACCTGACCGCTGCGAATGATCTGGTGTTCCGGCGCGGGACGGATTGCCCCACCTTGCGGATTGATGGGCTGACCCTGGCGGGGGCGTGAGCATTTTCAAGCCAAGTGGCTTCACTTGGCGGCTCGGAAAATGCGATCAAACAGAGGTTTGGCGCGCCACCGCTTGCGTACTACCCCGTGCCTGGGTTACGCAAAACTGTAAGAAAGGCGCCCCGCATGGATCGGCCATTGGCTGAAATCTCTGTCGCTGAATTGATGGCCGCGGCGCGGCAGCTCCGCCACGCTTCGGCGCTGGTAGTGGGCGATGCCATGCTGGACCGCTATGTTTATGGCCGGGCGCAGCGCATTAGCCCGGAAGCGCCGGTGCCGGTGCTGACCGTGGAACGCGAAATCGCCATGCCGGGCGGTGCCGGCAATGTGGTGCGCAACCTGACTGCACTTGGCGCTGCGGTGGCCTTTGTTTCCGTGGTTGGCGATGACCAGGCAGGCAGTGACCTGACCGGGCTGATCGGCGGGCAGCCGGGGGTTGAGCCCTGGTTGCTGGTGCAAACCGGGCGCGCCACCACGACGAAAACGCGCTTTCTGGCCAATGGCCAGCATATGCTGCGTGCGGATCATGAGGAAGTGGCGCCAATCCAGCAGCGGCTTGCGGATAGGCTGGTGCGGATTGCCGGTGATGCTGCTGCCGCCACCACGGTGATGGTACTGTCCGATTACGGCAAGGGCGTGCTGATGGGCGATACGGCCGCGCGGCTGATCCAGGCGGCGCGGTCGGCGGGCCGGCGCGTGGTGGTGGACCCCAAGGGGCGCGACTATAGCCGCTATGCCGGGGCTGATTTGGTGACACCGAACCGGGCAGAGTTGGCGGAAGCGACCGGCATGGCGGTGAATACGGAAGAAGATATCGTCGCTGCCTTGCGCGCGCTGCGGGATGCGCATGGCTTTGGCGCCGTGCTGGTGACGCGCAGCGAAGATGGCATGACTCTGCTTGATGGCGACAAGCTGCATCATTTCCCGGCGGAAGCCGCCGAAGTGCAGGATGTATCTGGCGCGGGCGATACGGTGGTGGCCACCATCGCTGCAGGGCTTGGCGCCAAGCTGCCGCTGGCCGTCGCCGTGCGGCTGGCCAATATCGCCGCCGGTATTGCTGTGGGTAAGGTTGGCACCGCGGTGACGCGGGAAGAGGAAATCCTGGAAGCGCTTGGGCCCGAACGCGGCGCACTGCGTAAGGTGATGTCTCGATCCGCTGCTTTGGAGCAGGTCGAACGCTGGCGCCGACGCGGCTGGCGCGTGGGCTTCACCAATGGTTGCTTTGATCTTTTGCACCCTGGCCATGTGCATTTGTTGGAACAATCGCGGTCCTGGTGTGACCGCCTGGTGGTTGGCCTGAACAGTGATGACAGTGTGAAGCGCCTGAAGGGCCCGGCGCGGCCCATTCAGAATGAAGCCGCGCGCGCTGCCGTGCTGGCATCACTCGCCACCGTGGATTGCGTCACTGTTTTCGATGAAGAAACGCCGCTGGAATTGATCCGGCTGTTTCAGCCGGAAGTGCTGGTGAAAGGCGCCGATTACACGGTGGAAACCGTGGTGGGGGCCGAGATTGTGCAGGGCTATGGCGGGCAGGTGAAGCTTGCAGAATTGCTGCCCGGCAATAGCACCACGGCCACCGTGGCGCGGATGAAGGGCTGAGACAGATTATTCAAGTTTGAGCGCGGCATTCACTTCCCGCGCGGATTCCGGGTCTTGCAGGGCGGCCAGGCGGCCGGCGGCCAGCACGGCGAAGCGATGCAATAACGCGCGGCGGCGGGGCGGGGACAGACGCATATAGGGTGCTTCACGAATCACGGCCACTTCCAGGCGATCCGTCACCAATAGCCCTACATCTTCCGGCAAAACCTCTCGCGGGAAATCCATGTCCACGGCGAAATAGAGCTGGTCGCACCAATCCCGATAATCCTGCCATTTCTCGTCCGAGAGGAAATCCTCGGCGGTGGATTTCACTTCTATGGCGATGAAGCTGCCATTATCGGTCAGCGCGATGATATCGGGCCGGCGGCTATCCGGTAGCGGCATTTGCGCCACCGGCGCCCAGCCGGCCAGCGCGCAATGGCGCATGGCGGCGCGCACGATGCGATTTGCCCGAAGGGCGGCGGTGATCTTGTCCATGAGGGAAGCTTTCCGTCCCGGCGCGGGCGGCGTCAAGGGAAAAGGTCCCGCCGGCCAAGGGTGCGGGAAAACTCCAAAGCCATGCTGGCGCAAAGCGCAACTCTGAACTAAAGACGCCCCTCGCCCCATATAAAGGGGCTGGCCAGGGGTATTGACCCCGGCGGAGCATTGAAGAGCGAAAGATATGGGACTGCCCGAAAAGCAAGGTCTTTACGATCCCCGTAACGAGCATGACGCCTGCGGCGTTGGCTTCATTGCGGATATCAAGGGCCGAAAGTCGAACGATATCATCCGCCAAGGCCTGCAAATCCTGGTCAATCTGGACCATCGCGGCGCGGTGGGCGCTGACCCGCTGATGGGTGATGGCGCCGGCTGCCTGATCCAGATGCCCGACAAGCTGCTCCGCCACTGGGCCGAAAGCCAGGGCAAGACCCTGCCCGCGCCTGGCCGCTACGCGGTCGCCATGTGCTTCCTGCCGCGGGATGAGGCTTCCCGCGCGGTCGCGATCCAGAGCATCGAAGGCTATGTGACTGCCGAGCGGCAGATCCTGCTCGGCTGGCGCGAAGTCCCGACCACATTGGATGGCCTGGGCAAGGCCGTGATCGCCAGCATGCCGGTGATCCGCCAGGCAATCATCGCGGCCAGCGACAGCATCAAGGATCAGGACGCGTTTGAACGCAAAATCCTGACCATCCGCAAGCAGGCGCTGAACAAGTTCCGCGAATTGGCCACCGCCAAGGGGCTGCCGGCGGATGCTGATTTGTATATGCCGTCCTTCTCCACGCGCACCGTGGTCTATAAGGGGCTATTGCTCGCGGGGCAGGTTGGCAGCTTCTATGATGATCTGCGCAACCCGCTGACGGAAAGCGCGCTTGCTTTGGTGCATCAGCGCTTTTCGACCAATACCTTCCCGTCCTGGAAGCTGGCGCATCCCTATCGCTTCCTGGCGCATAATGGCGAAATCAATACTGTGCGCGGCAATGTGAATTGGATGTATGCGCGGCGCGGGTCCATGTCCTCACCGTTGCTGGGGCCGGATTTGGACAAGATGTGGCCGCTGATACCGCATGGCCAATCGGACACCGCCTGCATTGATAATGCCTTGGAAATCCTGGTGGCGGGTGGTTATTCCCTGTCCCACGCGATGATGATGCTGATCCCGGAAGCCTGGGCGGGTAATCCGCTGATGGACCCGGAACGTCGTGCTTTCTACGAATACCACGCCGCGCTGATGGAACCGTGGGATGGGCCGGCGGCGATTGCCTTCACCGATGGCCGCCAGATTGGCGCCACGTTGGACCGCAACGGCCTGCGCCCCGCGCGCTACATCATCACCAATGACGACAAGGTGGTGCTGGCATCCGAAGTGGGTGTGCTGCCGATTCCGGAAGAGAGCATCCGCCATAAATGGCGCCTTCAGCCAGGCCGTATGCTGCTGATTGACCTGGATGCCGGGCGCATCATTGATGATGCCGAGATCAAACAGAAGCTTGCCAGCGAACACCCCTATGCCGAATGGCTGAAGAATACGCAGTTCAAGCTGGAAGAATTGCCCGGCGTGCCGGCGGAAATGCCGATGGAGCGCACACAGGACACCAAGGGCTTGCTGCGCGATCAGCAGGCTTTCGGCTATACGCAGGAAGACCTCAATTTCTTCCTGGAGCCCATGGGGCGTGATGGGGATGACCCGATCGGTTCCATGGGGACCGATACGCCGCTGGCGGTGCTGTCCAATAAATCCAAGCTGCTGTTCCATTACTTCAAGCAGAATTTCGCGCAGGTCACGAATCCGCCGATTGACCCGATCCGTGAGGAATTGGTGATGTCGCTGGTGTCCATGATTGGGCCGCGGCCTAATCTGCTTGGGCGGCAGGCCGGCCATCATTACCGGCTGGAAGTGGCGCAGCCGATTCTGACCAATGAGGATCTGGCGAAGATCCGCGGCATCAAGGCGCTGGCGGGCGATGCGTTCCGCACCCAGACCCTGGATGCGACCTGGCCCGCCAAGGATGGCGCGGATGGCCTGGCGTCGGCATTGGAGAAATTGTGTTCCGCCGCGACGGAAGCGGTGCTGGCGGGCCATAACATTCTGGTGCTGTCTGACCGTGCGGTATCCGCTGAGCGCATTGCCATTCCATCGCTGCTGGCAACAGCGGCGGTGCATCATCATTTGATCCGCCAGGGATTGCGGACTTCCACCGGGCTTGTGGTGGAAACGGGTGAGGCGCGGCAGGTGCATCATTTCTGCGTGCTGGCGGGTTATGGCGCGGAAGCGGTGAACCCTTATCTTGCCTTTGAAACGCTGGAAAAAATCCGCCAGCGGGTGGATATGAAGCTGAAGCCTTATGAGGTGCAGAAGAACTTTATCAAGGCAATCGGCAAGGGCGTGATGAAGGTGATGTCCAAGATGGGCATCAGCACCTATCAATCCTATTGCGGCGCGCAAATCTTCGACGCGGTTGGACTTTCCACCAGCTTCGTTGAAAAATACTTCACCGGTACCGCCACCACCATTGAAGGTGCCGGCATTGCTGAGATTGCGGCGGAAGCCGTGCAGCGGCATCAGGCGGCCTTTGGCGACAACCCGATCTATCGCGATTTGTTGGATGTGGGCGGTGATTACGCGCTGCGCTTGCGTGGTGAAGATCATGCCTGGACGTCTGAGAGCGTTTCCAACCTGCAACACGCCGTGCGCGGCAATTCGGCCGATCGCTACAAGGATTTCGCGAAGACCATCAACGACCAAAGCCGCCGCTTGCTGACCATTCGCGGGTTGTTGGAATTCAAACTCGCTGAACAGCCGATCCCGCTTGAGGAAGTTGAACCAGCGCATGAGATCGTGAAGCGCTTCGCGACGGGTGCGATGAGCCTTGGTTCCATTAGCCGGGAAGCGCATACCACGCTGGCGATTGCCATGAACCGCATCGGCGGGCGTTCTAATACTGGCGAGGGCGGTGAGGAAGCGGATCGCTTCACGCCCATGCCAAATGGCGATTCCATGCGTTCCGCCATCAAGCAGGTGGCATCCGGGCGCTTTGGCGTGACGGCGGAATATCTGGTCAATGCCGATGATATCCAGATCAAGATGGCGCAAGGGGCGAAGCCTGGTGAAGGCGGGCAGCTTCCGGGCCATAAGGTGGATAAGAACATCGCCCGAGTGCGGCATTCCACGCCTGGCGTTGGGCTGATTTCGCCGCCGCCGCATCACGATATTTATTCGATCGAGGATTTGGCGCAGCTCATTCACGACCTGAAGAATGTGAACAAGCGCGCGCGGATTTCGGTGAAGCTTGTTTCCGAAGTCGGCGTTGGCACCGTGGCCGCCGGCGTTTCCAAGGCGCGGGCGGATCATGTGACGATTTCGGGCTATGAGGGTGGCACTGGGGCTTCGCCGTTGACGTCGCTGACGCATGCCGGTTCGCCCTGGGAGATTGGGCTGGCCGAGACTCAGCAAACGCTGGTGCTGAATGGGCTGCGCGGGCGCATTGCCGTGCAGGTGGATGGTGGCTTGCGCACTGGGCGCGATGTTGTGATTGGCGCGTTGCTGGGGGCGGATGAATTCGGCTTCGCCACTGCGCCATTGATCGCGGCTGGCTGCATCATGATGCGCAAATGCCATCTGAACACCTGCCCGGTTGGCATCGCAACGCAAGACCCGGTGCTGCGCGCGCGCTTCACCGGCATGCCGGAACACGTGATCAATTATTTCTTCTTCGTTGCCGAAGAAATGCGGGAGCTAATGGCTCAGCTTGGCTTCCGGACAGTGAATGAAATGGTGGGCCGCGTGGATCGGCTGAATATGCGCCCCGCGATTGACCATTGGAAGGCGAAGGGCGTCGATCTTTCCCGCATTCTCTATCAGCCGAAGCTGGTCGAAGGGGCGGCGATCCATCAATGCGAAACCCAAGATCACGGGTTGGAACACATCCTGGATGTTGATCTGATCGCCGCCAGCAAGGATGCGCTGGAAAAGCAGCAGCCGGTGCGTATTGAACGCAGCATCATCAACCTCAATCGTACCACGGGCGCGATGCTGTCCGGTGAGGTAGCGCTGCGTTATGGCCATGCGGGCTTGCCCGAAGATACCATCAGCATCGCCTTCAAGGGCACGGCGGGTGGCAGCTTTGGCGCTTTCCTCGCGCGCGGTGTCTCCCTGGAATTGACCGGCGATGCGAATGATTACGTGGGCAAGGGCCTATCCGGTGGCCGCATTGCGGTGAAGCCTCCCGCTGGTGTGAACCGCGATCCTTCGGCCAATATTATTGTCGGCAATACCGTTTTGTATGGCGCGATTGCGGGCGAGGCCTATTTCGAAGGTGTCGCCGGTGAGCGTTTTGCCGTGCGCAATTCCGGCGCGGTGACCGTGGCTGAAGGCTGCGGTGATCACGGTTGCGAATACATGACCGGCGGCGTGGTGGTGGTGCTGGGTGCGACGGGGCGGAATTTCGCTGCCGGCATGTCGGGCGGTATTGCCTATGTTTACGATATCAACGGCAATTTCCGCGACATGTGCAACACCAGCATCGTGGACCTTGAAGCGATTGGCGCCGCTGATGCCAGCGAGGATGACAGGCCGAAGCAGCGCGCCCCATCCGCCTTTGATAATGGCATGGGCGATATGCTGCGCTTCGATGCTGAGCGTCTGCGCATTCTGGTGGAGCGGCATTTGCTGATGACCGGCAGCGCGCGTGCCCGCGCGCTTCTTGAAGATTGGGACAATGCGCTGCCGCGCTTCGTGAAGGTGATGCCGCGGGATTACCGCCGCGCCTTGCTCGACCTAAAGGCCGAGCAAGCGGGTGGTGTCGCGGTTGCGGCCGAATAAGCCGCAGGGGGGAATAGCGCTATGGGTAAGACAACTGGCTTTCTTGAATTCGAACGCGCCGAACGCGGCTATATCAAGCCCGAAGAACGGCTGAAGAATTACAAGGAATATGTGACACCCCTGCCGGGGGCGGAGCTTACGAAGCAGGCGGCGCGCTGCATGAATTGCGGCATTCCGTATTGCCATAATGGCTGCCCGGTAAACAACATGATCCCGGATTGGAATGACCTGGTCTATCGGGATCAGTGGCAGGCGGCGCTGGAAACGCTCCATTCCACCAATAATTTTCCGGAATTCACCGGCCGTATCTGCCCTGCGCCGTGTGAGGCAAGCTGCACGCTGAACATTACGGAAACGCCGGTCACCATCAAATCCATCGAATGTGCGATTGTGGATCGCGGGTGGGAAGAAGGTTGGATCAAGCCGCAAATCCCCACGCACAAAACTGGCAAGCGCGTGGCCGTGGTGGGCAGCGGCCCGGCGGGGCTGGCAGCAGCGCAGCAATTGGCGCGTACCGGCCATGCGGTGACGCTGTTCGAAAAGCATGATCGTATCGGCGGTTTGCTCCGCTACGGCATTCCTGATTTCAAGATGGAAAAGCATCTGATTGACCGCCGCGTGGAGCAAATGGCCGCCGAAGGTGTTGAATTCCGCACCGGCACGGAAGTGGGCAGCACGCTGCCTTTTGATGTGCTGCTGGCAGGTTATGATGCGGTGGTGATGACGGGCGGGGCGGAGTGGCCGCGCGAATTGGAAGTGGATGGGCGCAATCTTTCCGGCATCTACCCCGCCATGGATTACCTGACGCAGCAGAACAAGCGCGTGGCGGGCGATACTGAAGACCGCGCCGCGCCGCGTGGCACGATTTCCGCCACCGGCAAGCATGTGGTGGTGATTGGTGGCGGCGATACGGGGGCTGATTGCATCGGCACTGCCGCGCGCCAGGGTGCGGCTTCCATCACACAAATAGAAATCATGCCGAAGCCGCCGGAGCATGAGAACAAGGGCCTCACCTGGCCGAATTGGCCGCATAAGCTTCGCACCGCGCCGGCGCATTATGAAGGCTGTGCGCGTGATTGGGCCGTGCTGACCAAGCAGGCGGTTGGCGAGAATGGTAAGCTGACGGCGCTTGATTGCGTGCGCGTTGAATGGGTGCATGAAGCTGGGCGCATGCAAATGCGCGAAGTGGCGGGCAGCGGCTTTCAGATGAAGGCTGATCTGGTGCTTTTGTCCATGGGTTTCCTTGGGCCGCGCCGTGCGGGGCTTTTGGAGACTGCTGGCGTTGCTTTGGATGCGCGTGGCAATGTGCAGGCGGATACGGACGCCTATCAGACATCAGTGTCCAAGGTGTTTGCGGCCGGCGATATGCGGCGCGGGCAATCGCTCGTGGTTTGGGCCATTCGCGAAGGCCGGCAATGTGCGCGCGCGGTGGATGAATTCCTGATGGGGGCAAGCACCCTGCCGCGCTAAACAGCCAGGAAAGAGCGAAAATCCTGTTCTTGTAGGGCTTTTCTGCTATTCCTTCGCCACATTCGCCTCAGCTGCGATGCGCGCCCAAAGCTCCAATTCACGGCGATTGAATTCGCCAAGGGCTTCAGGCGTGCTGGTGGTGGAAACAATGCCAAGCGCGCCGATATGGCGCTTCGCTTCATCGCTTTGGCCGATCGTGACCATTTCACGGTTCAGCCGCGCGATGATGGCGGGCGGTGTGCGCGCTGGCATCCAGGAACCGTTCCAGGACGCGAAATCAAAGCCAGGCAGCGCTGCTTCCGCAACGGTGGGTACATCCGGCAGTGTCTCCACGCGCCGCGCGGTGGTAACAGCAAGCGCACGAATGGTGCCGGCACGTAAATGTTCCACTGCCGGCCCAAGATCGGTCACGAGAAAATGCAGCCGGCCACCCAGTAAATCCGCCATGGCCTGTGGCGTGCCGCGATAGGAGATTTGCTCCGCCTTGAAGCCGGCGGCCTGACTTAGAAGATGCGTGCCGGCAAGCCCGCCCGCATTGCCGATGCCGTAATTCAACGCGCCAGGATTGGCACGCGCATGGGCGATGAAGGCTTGCAGATCGCGCGCTGGATTATCCGCACGCACCAACACGCCAAGCGGGTTGATGCTGATCATGGAAAGCGGCGCGAAGTCGCGGAGCGGATCATAGCCTGGTTCACGCATGAGATGCGGATTGGCAGCATGCGTGGATACAGAACCAAAGAAAATCGTGTATCCATCAGGCGCGGCACGGGCGGCAGCGCGTGCGCCGATGGCGCCATTCGCGCCGCCGATATTCTCGATGACAAAGTTCTGTCCGAAGATGCGCCCCAGACGTTCCCCGTAGAACCGCGCCAGGCTATCCGTGCCGCTGCCGGCCGGGAAAGCCGCAATGATGCGGACAGGGCGGTTGGGCCAATTGGCTTCCTGAGCGCGTAGGATGCTTGGCGAAAACAGCGCCGCGCCAGCGCCAAGCGCGAGCAGGGAACGGCGGGTTGCGATGGTTTTGTGTTGCATTTGTGATCCTCCCTTTTTCTTCTGGCACTTCAGGCAAAGTCGAATTCGCGGTAGCCGCCGGCAGCGACTTCATCCGCCATTCGGCGATATTCCACTGCGCCACCATAATAGCCAAGGGTGCGGCGGATGTCGCGCCCTTCAACATTGCGATTGATGCCGGTTTGCCATGAATTGACCTCGGCAAACAGCAGCCCCGCTACGGCTTCTTCCACCTTGTCAGCCCACCACTGCACTGCGTCAGACTTTGGTGCCACGCGCTTCAGGTTGTGCTTGCGCATATGGATGACAAGGCCGGTGACCCAATCGACGATTTCTTCGATATTGCGTGGGATATTGCCGCGCGCGGTATGGGGGCCAAGCACCATCAGCATATTCGGAAACCCTTCGGCCATGACACCGAGAAATGTCTTTGGTGTGGCGATCCATTCCTGCTTCAGGCTAAGCCCGCCAGGACCGCGGATATCAACGCGGTCATAGGGGCCGGTCACACCATCGAAGCCGGTCGAGAAGATCAGAATGTCAAAACCAAATTCTTCAGCGCTGGTTTTGATGCCTTCAGACGTAATGCACTCGATCGGTGTGTCATTGATGTCCACCAGCCGCACATTGGTCTGGTTATAAACTTCGTAATAGCCGCTTTCCAAAGGCAGCCGCCTGGTGCCGAAGCCGTGATTTTTGGGGATGAGTTTCTCCGCAACGGTCGGGTCCTTCACCCTTTCGCGGATCTTGCGCGCCATGAAATCACTCGCCAGCGCATTGGCTTCCTTATTGGTCAGCACATCGGCGAAATTACCGACCCAAATGCCAAAACCGGGTTCGGCGTAGAGCTTTTCCCAAAAGGCTTCGCGTTCTTCGGCGGAGACTTCCAAAGCCTTGCGCGGATCTGTCTGATGGATGAAGCAGGTCGCGGTTTCCCGGCAGCGGGCGAAGATTTCCGGATAGCTTGCCTTGATCTTTACCTGTTCCTCCGGGGTGATTTTGCGGTTGTGCAAGGGCGCGGCCCAATTCGGCGTACGCTGAAACACCGTCAGATGACCAACATCCTTGGCGATGGTTTGGATGATCTGAATGGCCGTCGCACCCGTGCCGATGATGCCCACGCGCTTACCCTTGAAATCCACCGGATCATGCGGCCAGCGGGCGGTATGGAAGGCTTGGCCGGTGAAGGAGTCTCGCCCGGGAATATTGGGCAAGGTGGGCGCAGAAAGCGGACCAAGCCCCGTGATCAGTAACGGCGCGCTGCAGGTCTCACCGCTTTCCAGCGTGACGGTCCAGATGTTTTGTGCATCATCGAAATGTGCGGCCCTGACGCGGCTATTGAAGGTGATGTGCTTGCGCAGATCGAATTTATTGGCAACGAAATCCAGATAGCGCAGCGTATCCGGCTGGGCAGAGAAATGTTCTGTCCATTCCCATTCCTGGAGCAGTTCCTTTGAAAAGGAATAGCCATAGGACCAGCTCTCGGAATCAAACCGCGCGCCAGGATAGCGATTCCAATACCAGGTGCCGCCCAGATCTGAACCCGCCTCAAACACGCGAAGCTTCATGCCAAGCTCGCGGAGCCGGATCAGCTGATACATGCCGGAGATGCCGGCACCGATGATGATGGCATCCGCATCGGCAGAGATTGACGCGTTTTTTTGCACTGAAGCTTTTTCTAGCATGGGATCGAGCCCAACCTTATGGTTTTTCATATGCCCAACGCGGGCAGGATCGCATCAGCGTACCGAAGCCGTGCCAAGTGAGATGGCAAGCGCAAAGCCCGATCCGTTATGCACGTGTTTGGATTATGACCAGTGGGGGAAGAGTTTGGCAAATAGGGCCCCCAGGAGGCGGGGTAGCATTGCGCGATTTCCACACGCTTCAACCAACCGGTAACTAACGCCGATTTATTATGCAAAAATCGTCTTGCTCCGTTCTAACTCTATCTTCATGACTATCTTTTAGACAGGAACCTCTGTCTCGAATGCTGCAAAGAGGTTTCTGTCCCATGTCCAACAGACAATCCCAGGCAAAGATCGCAACGCGACTTGCCCTGGCCATCGCGCTTCCGATCTTGGCGGTCCTGCTGACGAGTAGCCTAGTCATCTCCCAACAGCTTCAGACGGTGCGGCAGGCCGATCAGCTTCAAGCGCTCAGCCATTTCAGCTCCCGCATCAGTGACCTGGTGCATGAATTGCAGAAGGAACGCGGCATGTCCGCGCTATTCATCGGCAGCCGCGGACAACAAATGGGCACAGAACTTCAGGCCCAGCGCCGTGATACGGATGGCCAGATCGCCATCGTGCGCGATACGCTGCGCGGATTGTCGCTCACTGATTATAGCGCCGAACTTCGCCAGAGTATTGAAAAGGGGCTTGCCGGCCTGAGCGAACTTGAGGGAAAGCGCGCTGATGTCAGTGGCCTCAGGATCGTAGGGCCGGATTCTTTCCGTTTCTATACCTCGCTGATTACCAATCTTCTCGCGGTGCCGCAGGACTCGGTGAAGGTATCAGATTCACCCGCTGTCACCGCCAATCTCCTGGCGTACTACAATTTCTTGGCGGCGAAGGAACGCGCTGGTCAGGAACGGGCAACCGGTTCCGCAGGCTTCGCTTCTGGCCAATTTGTACCGGCGCAGTATCGCACCTTGCTGACGATCCTGGCCGAACAGGCGGCCTATCTTTCATCCTTCCAATCCTACGCCACGGAAGCGCAGCGTAGCGCGGCCCAGCAAACCTTGAGCGGTCCGGTCATCACGGAAGCCGAACGCCTGCGTCGCATTGCGGTGGAAGCGGGCGCAGAAAAGCCGCTTGGTGGTGTAGCCGCACGCGATTGGTTCAAGGCAACCACGGACCGCATTGACCTGATGAAAACCGTTGAGGACGTGCTGCAGCGTGATCTTGCCGCGCTTAATCAGGCGAATGCGGCTGAGGCTTGGAAAATCCTGACCTATGGTTCTGCCTTCGCACTGCTCATGCTGATGGCGGCTTTGACTGTTGGCTTTATCCTGGCGCGCGGCATCACGCGCCCCATCACCGGCATGACAGAAGCGATGCGCGCCCTGTCCAGGGGCGATCTGTCAACAGCGATTCCGGGGCGCGACAAGCGCGATGAAATCGGCACCATGGCGGAAGCGCTGGAGGTTTTCCGCAATGGCATGATGGAAGCCGAAGAACTTCGCAAGGCGCAGGAAACGCAAAAGCAACGCGCCGCGGAAGAACGCCACACAGCGATGAATGCCCTGGCTGACAAGTTTGAGCAAAGCATTGGTGAGGTGGTGGGCAATGTGACGCAGGCATCTTCCCGCTTGCAGGGAACGGCTGAGGATATGGCCCGCACGGCTGAGGAAACCTCGGGCCAGTCAACGGCGGTTGCGGCTGCATCGGAACAGGTGACGCAGAATGTGCAGACGGTTGCTTCCGCGACCGAGGAGCTTTCCGCTTCCATTCGCGAAATTGCGCAGCAAGTGGCGGAATCCAGTAGAATGACCAATGAAGCAGTCGGCCAGGCGCGGAGCAGCACGCAGGAAGTACAGGGACTGACAGATGCGGCGCAGCGCATTGGCGATGTTGTGCGCATCATCAACGATATCGCCGGGCAGACCAATCTGCTTGCACTGAATGCCACGATTGAAGCCGCGCGCGCGGGTGAGGCCGGCAAGGGCTTCGCCGTTGTTGCTTCTGAGGTGAAGGCGCTGGCTTCCCAAACCACCAAGGCGACTGACGAGATCGCATCTCAGATCAAAGCCATGCAGGAAGCCACACAGCGTTCCGCGCAGGTGATTACGCATATTGCGGAAACCATTGATCAGCTCAGCCAAAGCTCAACCGCCATAGCCTCGGCTGTTGAAGAACAGGGCGCCGCCACGCAGGAAATCGCGCGCAATGTGCAGCAGGCCGCGGTGGGTACCACGGAAGTGGCGGGCAATATCACCCAGGTCAGCCAGGCCGCGAGTGTGACTGGCGGTGCCGCGACATCCCTGCTTTCGGCGGCTGGAACGCTCAGCAAGGATGGCGCGGCGTTGAAGAAGCAGGTGGACAGCTTCCTCCGCGAAATTCGCGCGGCCTGAGGCTGATAAGCGCAGCCCCTGGAAAGCCATGGCCTGGCTTTCCAGGGTGCGGGCCGGATGCCATGATGCCATCGGGAAAAAAGGTGGCAGATCATGGCACGCTTCAACGGCAAGGTTATTCTGATTTCAGGCGGTGCGCGCGGCCAGGGCGCGGCGGAAGCGCGCCTGCTGGTTGCGGAAGGCGCCAGCGTGATCCTGAGCGATGTGCTGGAAGCCGAAGGCGAGGCTTTGGCGCGAGAACTTGGTCCCGCCGCGCATTTCCTTAGGCTTGATGTGACCGAAGAAGCCGATTGGGTGCGCGCGGTTGCCGCCGCTGAAGTGCTCGGTCCGCTGACCGGGCTCGTGAATAATGCCGGCATCTATGTGCCGAAGCTGATGATGGAAACGGATGTGGCGCTGTTTGAACGCCATATGCGCATCAATCAGCTTGGTTGTTTTCTCGGCATGAAGGCTGTGGTGCCGGCGATGGAAAGGGCGGGTGGAGGTTCGATTGTGAATATCTCCTCCACCGCCGGGCTGCGTGGGTCAGCGCGCGCATTCGCTTATGGCGCGACGAAATGGGCGCTGCGTGGCATGACGAAATCCGCTGCGATGGAATTGGCATCACGCGGCATTCGCGTGAATTCAGTCCATCCCGGGCCGATCGCCACACCCATGCTGGATATCCGCTCACCGGAAGAAAACGCGGCACGACTGAAATCCGTGCCCATGGGGCGGCAGGGCACGGCTGATGAAGTAGCGCGGCTGGTGCTGTTCCTGCTTTCTGATGACAGCGCTTATATGACCGGGTCGGAACTCGCCATTGATGGCGGCGCCACGCTTTGAAAGTTTTCAGTATCCCAGGCTAAAATCTACCAGATTGATCAGTGGCCGGCCGGCGCGCATGTTGTGGATATTCTCCACCACCTGAGGCGCGACGCTGGATGGGATGGTGATGCTGGCGGCATGTGGCGTCAGGAACACCTTGGGGTGTGACCAGAAGGGGCTTTCCGGCGGCAGGGGCTCGGGTTCGAAAACATCCAAGGCCGCGCCGGCGATATGGCCGGAATCGAGTGCGGCCAGCATATCCTCCGCGACCATATGCCCGCCGCGTGCGCCATTGATCACGTAAGCGCCGCGCGGTAGGGCGGATAAAAGCTTCGTGTTCAGAACGCCGCGCGTTTCAGGTGTCAGCGGCAGCAGGCAGATCAGGATATCGGTTTTCGCCGCCATGGCCATCAGCCCATCCGCACCATGGAAGGTTTGCACGCCCGCCAGGGTCTTCGCACTGCGTGACCAGCCCATCACCGGAAAACCAAGCGAGGTCAGCACACGCGCCGAAGCACTGCCCAATTCGCCAATACCCAGAATGCCAATGCGCCGTTCGGATGTGCTGGGCGCGGATAACTCAAGCCATTCCTTGCGCTGTTGCAGCGCGCGGTATTCCGGATCCTGCCGATGAAAGCGCAGCACATTCAGCAGCACCCATTCCGCCATGGCACTGGTCAGCAGCACATCCTTCAACCGCGCTACCGGAATGCCGGGCGGTGGCCCCGGTGCGCGCAGCAAATGATCAACGCCGGCACCCATGGAAACTATCAGTTTCAAATTCGGATAGCGGCGGAGTTCTATCATGTCATGCGCGGTCCATACCACCGCGGCTTCAATTTCGGCGGGGTCGCCCGCATCGGGAAACAGCCGGATTTCCAGGCTGGGATCAACGGCCAGCAGCGCCGCCTTCCAATCCTGCATGGTGTGCGCCTTGGTTGAAAGCAGAATGGCCATTACGTGTTCTCCTTTGAAAGCGCTTCATCCAGCCGGCGCACAAAGGCGCGCCAATCATCCCGCCGCGCCGCCGCCCATTCCGTACCATCGGGCAGCTTGGCGTAAAGGCTGAGGATGCTTTTGGACCAGAGGAGATCAAATTGCTGCGGTGATGAAAGTGCCAAGGCGGCGGTGCGTTCAAACACGCCATCCTTGATTTTAGGCATAATCTTTTTGAGCCACCACCA
>JBBAUC010000054.1:0-16640 GCA_040398485.1 Roseomonas sp.
CAGCGCGAGTGAGAGCAAGATGCGGGCCTTTTGCGGGGTCAAATTATCGGCACTGATAAAACCGGATTTGTCGCCGCGCTGCGTGCGGAAGGTGCGGCCTGATCCGGCGCGGCTGGAAAGCACCAGCTTCACGCCGGCGGCGACCGCTGCTTCTCCGGCCTTCACCATGGCCGGCGTCACATAGCCAGGCGCGAAGCCCGCCGTGACAATCCCCTTGGCGCCGGCAGCGACAAAGGCATCAATCGCCGCGCCATCTGCCCCGGCATAGCAATAGGCAATATCCACGCGCGGCAGCGCATCAAGCCCGCGCACATCAAACTCCGTATCGGGCGCGATCTTGCGAATGGGCTTGCGGTACCAGGCAATCATATCGCCATCGGCATGGCCAAGCACACCGAAATCCGCGGTGCGGAAGGTTTGCATGCGCAGTGTGGAGGTTTTCGTCACATCGCGCGCGGCCTGAATTTCATCATTCAGCAGCACCAGCGCGCCGAGCCCTCGCGCGCCTGGATCGGCGGCCACACGAATGGCATTGACGATATTCATCGGCCCATCGCCCGAAAGCGCAGATGCCGGACGCTGCGCGCCGACCAGCACGACAGGGATGGAAATCTTCAGCGTGAGCGAAAGGAAATAAGCTGTTTCCTCAAGGCTTGCTGTGCCATGCGTGATGACAATGCCAGCAAGCCCAGGGTCTTCCGCAGCCAGCTTGTGACAAAGCCCGAGCAATTCCTTCCATTCCGGCCAGGCCAATTGCGTGGAAGGAATGGCGCGGAAGGGCACCGGCACAACATCGGCCACCAATGCTGCCTCGGGGATGCGCGCGAGCAGCCCATTCACATCCAGCACAGTGCCATTAGCGAGGTAATCCAGAATATCGAGCGGCCCAGTCCCCATCGAGGAAATGGTGCCCCCCGTGCCAATCACGGCAACACGCGGCTTCATGCCGCCACCCCTGGTGCTGCGGCGCTTAGTCTTTCAATCACATGATCCACGGTCATCACATCTCCAAAAACAATCCAAAAGACAGTGAGCGGGGCATTCTGTTTCCGATACCCCATAATTCAACGGCTGCTTGCGCGACCAAACCCACAGCCTGACCTGTTTTGCCGCATCACGCCATGGCCCGCTTCGCTTAGGCGGCAAAGGCCACGTCGGCGCAGGCAAGCACAGCCTAATCGGCCTTGCGGTCCAGCACCGCGGTGGTGAGGCGCGAGACGCAAGCGAGCTTGCCATTGGGCCGATGGATCTCCGTCTGCCAGACCTGGGTGCGGCGGCCGAGATGGAGCGGGCGACATAGCGCGGTGACGGTCTCCCCCTCCGGCACGGCGGAGACGTGGTTGGCGTTCACCTCCAACCCGACGGCCTGTTGGCCTTCGGGCAGGGTCAGGGTGGTGGCGATACTGCCCAAAGTTTCAGCAAGCACGACCGAGGCGCCCCCATGCAATATGCCGTAGGGCTGTACATGGCGCCGATCAACAGGCATCTCAGCACGGATGAAATCCGCTCCTACTTCCAGGATCCGTATACCAAAGGCGCCGGGCAGGCTATTGGCCAGCCGGGCTTCTATGACTTCGGGGGTGGCGGGGCGCTTCCAGATCGGCATGGTGGCGGCTTTCGAAGATGCCATGGGTGCCTAATGGCCCGATGGCCGCTGTCGTTTCCCGACAGCAGTGTGAATCGGCCCAACAAATGCATAGCGAGTGGTGCGCCTGGGCAGTTTTAGGAGGGGAACGGTCAGCACGCATCGCACAACTAGGTGTATCGCCGCCGAAAGGGAAGGTTATGATGGCTGATTAAACTTTTGGGACTCTCAGTGCGGCAGTTTTTGAAATCCGATAAATGAGAAAAATCAATGCTTAACTTGCTGTTTTGTCAAGAAACAGTGCTTGGAGGTCAATTGAAAGCTGGCTGGAAGTTCACTAAACTAGCTTCGTTTTAACTGCTGCCAAGCCAATGGAAGGAAAGGCTTTTGAGGGTTTTCCTCGACATATCGCGACTGGTTTTGGGGACATGGCGCGCCATGCCGACAGGCATTGATCGCGTGGAATTTGCCTATGCGCGGTATTGGCTCGAAAACGATCCCGAGCGCGTCACTTTTGTTATGCGCGGCCCGATTGGTTCAGTGGTTGCCGTGCCCCATGGTTTTGTCAGCGACTTCCTTCATGCCCTGGATACGCGTAGGCTTGGGGACCTTGGTGGGCGAGATTCGGCCAAGCAGGCCTCTCGCCTTGCCCGCTCCGCGATCGCCCGTATGGGCTTGAGTCGCGGCGCACGGGAAGTGACGCGTGCATTGGGCGCATCACATGAGAATGTTTATCTTCTTGTCTCACATACCTGGGCCGATCGCCCAGGCCCGATTGAGGCTTTGCGAAGGAAGGGCGTAAAATTCGTCCCCCTGGTGCATGATCTCATTCCTGCAACGCATCCTGAATATGCCTCCCCTGCGGGGGCTGCGCGTCATCATCGTCGCATTGAAGCCTTCACTACCTTGGCTGATGGTATCATCGTCAATTCCAAGGCCACTGCGCGGGAGATCTTGCCACATTTGCCGCGGGGGGCAGATCGGCCGCCCATCCTTGCCGCGCCGCTTGGCATCGACACACCTCTGTCCGATCCAAGTTTCCCGATCCCAGCCGACCCATATTTTGTCTGCATAGGCACCATTGAACCCCGCAAAAACCATCTCCTGCTGTTGAATACTTGGCGCGTACTGGCAGAGCGCCTTGGATCAAAGGCGCCAAAGCTTCTGCTGATCGGCCAGCGCGGGTGGGAGAATGAAAACATACTGGATATGCTGGAACGTTGCCCTGCCCTTGTCGGCTTGGTGCGCGAATACAGCGACTTGCCAGATAGGGGGCTGGCGCGCCTGCTTCAGGGCGCGCGGGCATTGCTTTTCCCGTCCTTCGCTGAGGGCTATGGCCTGCCGCTGGCAGAGGCGCTGTCTCTAGGCGTGCCTGCCATTTGTTCAGACCTTCCGGCCTTGCGCGAGGTTGGCCGGGATGTGCCAGAATATCTGGACCCACTCGACGGGCTAGGCTGGCGCCGGCTGATCCTGAGTTTCGCGGAGGCCGATAGTAGGATTCGAGCGGCGCAATTGCAGCGCCTTGAACGCTGGGCAGCAGCGACTTGGGAGAATCATTTCGCCCTTTTGGAGCCCTGGCTCCGGCAGGTAGCCTATGCGGGTCGCACGGCGGATTTGCCGCGCGTTCATGCCGGGCCCGCGACTGTAGCCCCACAAGCAACGATGCCTGCGGCTTTCGTGCCAGGTTCGTGAGGCAAACATGTCGGGCCGCATAAGGAGCAGAAGGGTACCGCGCCCCGAACCCATCGCCATTATCGGTGCAGCCGCCAGGCTGCCCGGCGCGCCCGATCTTGCCTGCTTCGCTGACCTGCTGCGCCATGGTGTGGACGCCGTCACCGAAGTGCCGGATGACCGGTTCGAAAAAGCGCGTTGGTATCATCCGCGCCAGGGCGAAGCCGGCCGTAGCTATAGTTTCGCCGCCGGCACAATTGGCAACATTCGGGGTTTTGACGCTGAAGCCTTCGGCCTTTCCCCGCGCGAGGTCGCGGAAGCCGACCCTCAGCAAAGGCTTTTGCTGGAAGTGACGCGTGATGCCTTTGAGGATGCGGGGCTGCGCCCCGAAAACCTTGCCGGGCGCAACATCGCGGTGTTTGTTGGAGGTTCGTCCACCGATTTCGCAGAGCTGCGTCTGGATGATCCCGCCGCCAGTGACCGCTTTCACATGACAGGTAACGCGCTTTCCATCCTGTCCAACCGCATCGGCCATGTGTTTGATTTGCGCGGCGGCGCGCAAACCATTGATACCGCATGTTCGTCTTCACTTGTCGCGCTGCATCTCGCGGCACGGGCCTTGGCGGATGATCCATCCATGGAGGCCGCCGTGGTGGGCGGCGTCAATCTGCTGCTCTCCCCCTACGCCTTCATCGGCTTTTCCCGCGCCGGCATGCTGTCTGCCCACGGCCGTTGCCAGGTATTTGACGCAGCGGCGGATGGCTATGTGCGTGCGGAAGGTGCCGGGGTGGTCATTCTGCGCCGCCTTGCCGATGCCAAAGCCGCGCATGAGCCAATCCGCGCCCTGCTGCTTGGCACCGCGAGCAATACAGCGGGGCGCACCATTGGCATTTCACTGCCCAATCGCGACGCGCAGGCCGCTTTGCTGAAAGGCCTGATTGAAGAAAGTGCTGTGGATCCAGATGGTTTTCTTGCCTTTGAAGCGCATGGCACCGGCACCCAAGCAGGCGACCCGGCCGAGGCCTGGGCGATCGGGCAAGCCATTGCGCGCCATCGCACGACGCCCCTGCCGATCGGCTCGGCCAAGGCCAATATTGGCCATCTGGAAGCGGGCGCCGGCATGGCCGGCTTGCTCAAATCCATGCTCATGCTGGAACAAGGCTTTGTGCCGCGCGCGCTGCATTTCGCAACGCCCAATTCGGCGATTGATTTCGCGGATTTGAACCTGCATGTCCCGCGCGCGACCGAAACCATGGCGGTCGACGAAGATGCGGTGATGGGTGTGAATGCCTTCGGTTTTGGGGGCACCAATGCGGCGGCCATTTTGGGCCGCGCGCCCCATCCGCGCCCGCTGCGTCGCGCGGCAGCCAAGGGTGCGCCGCCGCTTATTCTCTCGGCGCGCTCTGCTGAAGCGCTGCGGCTTTCGGTTGGCGCGTGGCGTGATGCGCTAGCGGGCGCTGATGGCCCGCGCGCCGCGGCACTCGCGCGTGGTCAGGCGCGGTATCGGGACCTTGCGCCGCATCGCCTTGTGCTGCGCGGGGCTGACGGCGCTGCGCTATTCCAGCGCCTGGCGTCCTGGGAAGCGGGAGAGCGTGAGGCTGGCGCAGTGCAAGGTGTGGCGCTGCGCGGCCACATGGCGTTTATCTTCAGTGGCAATGGCGCGCAGCACCTTGGCATGGCACGGGAAGCCTTTCGCGCCTCACCCGCCTTTCGGCGCGCCGTGCTGGCGGCAGATGCGGCGCTGGCCCCAAGGCTTGGGGTTTCACCAGCCGCCCTGATCAAGGCGGGTGTGAGCGATGCGCAACTTGCGGGCACGGACCTTGCCCAGCCTTTGCTTTTCGCCGTGCAGATCGGCGTTGTTGCGGCACTGGCCGCACAAGGCATCACGCCTGATCTGGTGATCGGTCATTCGGTCGGCGAAGTGGCGGCGGCACAAGCGGCGGGGATTCTCTCGCTTAATCAGGCGGCTGCGCTGATTGTGGCGCGCAGCCGGCATCAGCACGCCACGCGCGGCACCGGGCGCATGGCGGCGATTGGCGCAACGCCCGAAGCTATCGCGCCATTGCTCGAAGAATGTGGCCCAGGGCTTGAAATCGCGGCGATCAATGCGCCTGCGGCACTCACCATCGCAGGCCCGGCGGTGGCGATTGCGCGGCTTTGCCAGGCAGCGGAAGCGGCGCGACTGTTAGCGATTCCGCTTGATCTGGACTACGCCTTCCATAGCGCAGCGATGGACCCGGTAAAGACCGGGCTTTTGCACGATCTGGCGGGTATGAATACGCAGCCCGGTACTTGCACGATGATTTCCTCCGTCACTTGCAAGCCCTTGCCCGGGGCGGAAGCTGGGGCCGAATATTGGTGGCGCAACCTGCGCGAACCCGTGCGCTTTCAGCATGCGGTGGCGGAAGCAGCGCGGCAGGGTGCGCGACTTTTCCTGGAAATCGGCCCCGCGCCCGTTTTGCAGAACTATCTCCGTGAGACACTCCGCGCCGAGGCGGTGGAAGGGGCTATCCTTTCAAGCCTGAAACGCCAGGACCCACCGGGCGATCCCTTTCCCGCCATTGCCGATCGTGCCATTGCCGCAGGTGATGATCCGCGCGCCGCCGCCGCGTTTGAGGGCGCTGCAGAGCGCGCTGAACTGCCGCGCACGCCCTTTGCGCGCCGGTCCATCTGGTTCCCGCGCACGGTCGAAAGCGCGCGGTTGACTGATCCGCTGCAAGACCATCCATTGCTTGGCTTCCGGCAGGGATCGGAACCCGGCCTTTGGACGCAATGGCTGGATACCACTTCCATGCCTTGGCTTGGCGATCACAAGCTATTTGGCGAAGCGGTGCTGCCCGCCGCCGCCATGGCGGAAGCCGCCTTGGCCGCCGCAGCGCTTGCCCATCCTGACGCACCGGTGTTGGAAGTGAGTGAACTTGCCATTCTCCGCCCCGTTTCGCTTGCCAAGGACAGCATGGCCGAATTGCGCGTCAAAGCAGATGGCGAAGGTGGCTTCACTCTGGAAGCCCGCCCGCGCCTGGCCGAGGATGAATTCGCCCTTTGCGCCCGCGCCCGGCTGGCCGCCCTGCCGCGCTTGCCGGCTACGCCAGAATTCGCGCTGGCCAAATCACGGCAGGTGCCAGGCACCGAGGTGTTCGCCTTTGCCGCGCGCCACGGCCTTGATTACGGCCCGGCCTTTCAAAGCCTTAAGCATGTGGACGTAGATGGCGCCGCCGGGGCCGCGCTCGTTCGGCTGAGCCTGCCGGAAAGTGCGCCAGCGCATGCCGGCTTCATGCTGCATCCCGCGCTGCTGGATGGCGCCTTGCAGGGGCTTTTCGCCCTGATGCTGGGCCAAGGCCTCAGCGCCGATGAGGCCATCATTCCCGTCCGCATCGGCCGGCTTTGTGCCAGGCGCGATGCTGCCCCCATCGCCTCGGCCGAAATCACGTCGGGTCGCCGCGGCGCAAGGCTTTTCGCCGCCAGCCTGACGCTGCGTGATGCTGCTGGCGCGGTGGTGGCAAGCATTGAGGATATCTGGTTCCAGCGAGTGCCGCGCCCGGGCCGTGAGAAGCTGGAAAGCCTTGCCTTCCGGCTTGATCCGGTGCCGAGCCTGCCGCTGCTCAACACCCCAACAACGCTTGATGTTGCGCCGATCATGGCCGCAATTCGGGGCCAGGATCAGGCCGCGCCGCTGAGCGAGGCCGCGCTACTGCTGGAAGCCCATGTGGCCGCCCTGGCGCTGCCGGCGCTGCGCGACAATGCCGCACCGCCCAGCCCTTACCGCGCCGCGCTGTGGCGCATTCTGGCGCTGGCCGGTGCTGCGAAAACGGAGTCTGAGGGCTGGCGCATCATCGAAGACCAGCCCTTGCCACCGCCCGAGGCGATCTGGCGTGCCGTTCTGGCGGAACAGCCGGGGCTGGCGCTTGATTTGGCGTGGCTGGCGCGGGCGGGGGAACAAATGGTCCCGGCCTTGCGTGGTGAGGCGCTTGTCGCAGTGCCTCCACCGGCCAGCGGCGGAGCGCTGCGGGCCTTGGCGGAACCGCTTTTGGCCGGGCTGCGCACGCTGCTCGAAACCTGGCCCAAGGATCGGCCGCTCAGGATTTTGGAACTTGGCGCGGGCGGGGCTTTGACGCGGGGCGCCTTGGCGCTGCTTGGCGGCAGCGGCCGGCGCATCCATTACCGCGCCATTGGCGAGGCTCGGGCCGGGGCGATCGGGGCGGTCCCTGAGGCGGGCGTCATGACATGGGATGGCTGGGAAAAACTGACCACCGCCACCGCCCAGGCTGAAAGGGCTGATGTGATCCTTGGCTTGGCGCCAGCAGCGGTTACTGGTCGTGGGCTCAGCGTGCTGGAAGGGCTTGTCGGCCAGGCGGCGCCGGGGTCGCTTCTGCTGCTGGGCGAACCCGCGCCCGGGGCGCTTTGGAACTTTGCCATGGGGCAAGACCCGACCTGGTGCCGGGATGATCCAGAGGGTGCCCTGCCGGATGCTGCCGCTTGGCGCACAGCGCTCGGCATGGCGGCGTGGCAGGGGGCGGAGGTGGAAGCGCTCTCAGCGGCGCCCTGGCCGGCGCTGCTGATCACGGGCCAAGGCCCGACCGTGAACAGCGCCGAGCCCGCCCTGGTTTCGGCTGAATCGCTACTGATTTTCGCCGATGCCGAGGCCATGCCACTGGCCCAGGCGCTGGCGGCGCAGTTGGCGCCGAATCGGCCACCCGCGATCCTGACGCTGGGGGAACTGCCGCCGCCCAAAAGCCTGCGCGGGGCGAAAATCCTGGCGCTAACCGGCATGGCGGAACCCTCGGCGGCGCTGGGGGCGCTTACCGCGCTTGCCTCGGCGGCGGATGGCGTGGCGGGCGGGTTGATGCTGGCCGCTCAGGCTGATGAAGCGCGTGCCGCGGCGCTGATCGGGCTCGGGCGGGTCTTGGCAAACGAAATGCCGGGGCTTAGGCCGCGTCGGCTGACCATCGCCCCCGATCTGCCGCCCGAAGACGCCGCGCCATTGATCCTGGCGGAATGTGCTGGAGATGCGCCGGAGATCAGCCTTGCGGCTGGTGGGCGTTTTGCGCCGCTGATGCGGCCTGGCTTGCCCGCCCCGGCGCCTGGCTTTCCGGCGCAATTGGCCATCGGCCAGCCCGGGCAATTGGCAAGCCTTGGCTGGAGAACGGCCGATACCTTGCCGAAGCCCGGCCGCGGCGAAGTTCGGCTGCGCATCACGGCGACGGGCCTCAATTTTCGCGATGTGATGTGGGCGCAGGGGTTATTGCCGGAAGACATGCTGATGGATGGCTTTGCTGGGCCAAGCCTTGGCATGGAATGCGCCGGCGTTGTGGATGAAGCCGGGCCGGGGGTTGGTCTGCAAGCGGGCGCTGCAGTTTTCGGCTTTGCGCCCGCTGCCTTCGCGACCCATGCGCTGACCAGGGCCGAGGCGCTGCAACCCCTGCCGCCGGGCATGAGCCCCGAAGCGGCAGCTACCATCCCGGTTGCCTTCATCACGGCGGCATATTCATTGGAAACCCTGGCAAGACTCCGCCCGGGTGAGCGCGTGCTGATCCATGGCGGGGCGGGCGGGGTTGGTTTGGCGGCGCTACAAATCGCCAAGGCGGCTGGCGCCTTGGTGGCGGCTACCGCCGGCAGCCCTGAAAAGCGCGCCTTTTTGCGCCAGCTTGGCGCTGATCTGGTGCTGGATAGCCGCGATGTCGGCTTTGCCGATGCGCTGCGCGCCGCCTGGCCGGATGGCGTGGATGTGGTGCTGAATTCACTGGCCGGTGTGGCGATGGAAAGAAGCCTGGCACTGCTTTCACCCTTTGGGCGCTTCATTGAATTGGGCAAGCGCGATTTTGCCGAAGGCCGCCGTGCTGGGCTTGGCGCTTTGCGGCGCAATATCAGCTATTTCGCCGTGGATGCGGATGCCCTGCCGCGCGCCCGCCCTGCATTGGCGGAAGCACTGCTGCGTGACATCGCGGCACGGCTTGCGGATGGTGCGCTGGCACCCCTGCCCTATCGCGCCTTTCCGGCGGAAGAAGCGGAAGCGGCCTTTCGCCAGCTTCAGGCTTCCAGCCATATCGGCAGGCTGGTGATCCGCCCGCCCTTGCCTGCGGCTTCTCAGACCGCACACTGGCAGCCGGATGAGGCCGGGGCCTATGTGGTGCTGGGGGGCACGCAGGGCTTTGGCTTGGAATGCGCCAAATGGCTGGCCGCTGCTGGCGCTAGACGCATCGCCCTGGTGTCACGCCGCGGCGCGGCCACGCCGGGCATGGATGCGGCCTTGCGCGTTTTGGCCGCCCTTGGTGCGCGCGCCAGCGCCCATGCCTGTGATGCGACGGACCGCGCAGCACTTGGTGCGGTTTTGGCCGCGCTGCGTGCGGAAGGCGCGCCCATCCGCGGCGTGGTGCACGCCGCGGCGGTTTTCGCCGATGGCGCTGCGGCGCGGCAGGATGGCGCAAGCTTCGCCCGCGTGCTGGCGCCAAAGCTTGCCGCGGCCGAGGCTTTGGAAGCGCTGACCGCTGATGATCCGCTGCATCTATTTTTGCTTTTCTCCTCTGCCACCACGGCCTTCGGTAATCCTGGCCAGGCGAATTACGTCGCCGCCAATGCCGCGCTGGAAGGGCTGGCACGGCGGCGCCACGCTTTGGGCAAGCCAGCGCTTGCGGTTGGGTGGGGACCGATCGCCGATGCCGGCGTGCTGACGCGCGAAGCCGCGGCGGCGGAAAAGCTGGAACGCTTGAGCGGTGCCAAGCCCATGGCCGCGCAGGAAGCTCTTGCGACGCTGCCCGCCTTAATCGGCGCCGGCGCGCCCGTAATCCACCTGGCGCGCATGAGCTGGGAGGGTATGCAGGCAGCGCTGCCGATTCTGGCTGAGCCTGCCTATACGGCGCTTGGTGGTCGCATGATAACGCGTGACGCCGATGGTGCTGCCTTGCGTGCTCGGCTGCTCACCATGGCGCCGGATGCGGCGCGGACGGAACTTCTTGCCCTGGCACGCGAGGAAATGGCGCGCATCCTGCGCCTGCCGCCCGAAGCGGTGCGCGTGGATCAGCCACTACCTGGGCTTGGGCTTGATTCACTCGGCGGCATTGAATTGCGCATGGCTTTGGAACGCCGCATTGGCGTCAGTGTGCCACTCACGGCGGTGACCGAGGATCTGACTTTGGCATTATTGGTGCAACGCGTTGCGGGCGTGCTGTTCAAGGATGATGCCGATATCGCAACCGTCGAAGCATTGGTCGAAACCCATGAACCGGTCGCAGCGTCATGAGTAGCAGCTTCGGCCTTTCCGCCACCGCGCGCGCAGCGCTACTAGCCCGGCTGACACGGCGGCGTGATGATGCGCCGGCAGCAGAAACGCCGCGCGGCTTTCGCGAATTGCCCGGTCAGCGTGAAATGGCGCTGATCCGCGATGCAGCGGCAAGCCTTGAATTGGAAAACCCCTTCTTCCGCGCGCATGAAGGCGTTGCTGCTGCCCATAGTGTCATTGCCGGGCGGGAAGTGATCAATTTCGGGTCCTATAACTACCTTGGCCTGAATGGTGATCCGCGCGTGCAGGCCGCCACCAAGGCGGCGATAGATCTGTATGGCGTCTCGGCTTCGGCGTCACGCATGGTCTCGGGCGAAAGGCCCGTGCATGGCGCGCTGGAAGCCGCGCTTGCCGCACATTACCGCGCACAGGCAGCGCTTGTGTTTGTTTCAGGACACGCCACCAATGTGACGGTGATTGGGCATATGATGGGTCCGCGTGATCTGATTGTACATGATGCAGCGATTCATAATTCCTGCACGGAAGGGGTGCGGCTTTCCGGCGCCAAACGGCTTTCCTTTGCGCATAATGATTGGCGCGCCGCCGAAGCTGCGCTGGCCGAAGCGCGGCGCGGCGCGCGGCGGGCGCTTCTGGTGATTGAAGGCCATTACTCCATGGATGGCGATATCCCCGATCTGCCACGCTTCATTGAAATCGCGCGCCGCCATGATGCCTGGTTGATGGTGGATGAGGCGCATGCGCTTGGCGTGGTTGGTGCCCGCGGACATGGCGTGCATGAACATTTCGGTATTGACCCGAATGAGGTTGATATCTGGATGGGTACGCTTTCAAAAACCCTGTCCGGCTGCGGCGGCTATATTGCCGGTAATGCGAGCCTGATTGAATGGCTGAAGCACTCAGCGCCGGGTTTTGTCTATTCCGTAGGCCTGGCGCCCGCCCTGGCAGCGGCCGCGACAGAAAGTCTGAGAATCCTTCATGCCGAACCGGGGCGCGTGGCGCGCTTGCAAGCCAATACGGCGCTTTTCCTTGACCTTGCGCAGGAGGCTGGTTTCGATACCGGCACCGCCACCGCCCATGCCATTGTACCGGTAATCCTGAAATCTTCGATTGCCGCGGCACGTTATTCTCAACTGCTTTTCGCACGCGGCATCAATGTGCAACCGATCATCTATCCGGCGGTTGCGGAAAAAGCCGCGCGACTGCGGTTCTTCATGTCAAGCGAACATTCTGAGGCCGATATCCGATCCACCATCGCGGCGCTGATTGCTATTCGCCAGGAGGCAAAAGGCTAAGGCCCGCGATTTTCGCGCGGGCCTTGCTAGGGTAGATCGCGTTCAGATGGCATCATCTGAACGTGTGAAGATGCTCGAAAAACAGAGATTTAGAGCGGGTTGCGTGAACACATGTGAACGCAACACGCTCTAGCATTCACAGCTGTTCTTCGTCGCCCCAATCGGCGCTGGCATCATTGCCGTAATCGGCGGTCGCGTCCGGCTGCGCGTCACCGCCCCAGGGAGAGGCTGAGGGCACCGCTTCCTGCGCAAAGCCACCCGCAGAAGCGGCCTCCGCCGCACCACCGCCACCCAAAGCGCCCATCAGCATATTGCCGAGCATGATGCCGCCCGCGACACCGGCTGCAGTGGCAAGCGCGGTACCAAGGAAGCCACCACCCGGGCGCTGTTGCAGCGCCTGAGGGTTGTGGCCGGGCGGATAATAGGGCTGCGGGCGCGGCGGCATGGGGGCCGGGCGATTGCCACCGAAAAGCCCACCGAGCATGCCACCCTTCTGCGCCTGACCTTCACGGCGCGCGGATTCCACTTCCCATTCCAATTGCTGGATGCGGTTATTGGCTTCGACCAGCGCCGCTTCCTGCGCAAAGGCCGATTGCGTGATGCGATAGCGCGCTTCCGGGTAACGCGCGAAAAGCTCCGTGATCAGCCGATCGGCGTCAGGGTCAATCGGCGGCAGGCTTGGCTTCTGCGCCGTGCTGGCACCCCAGGGGCCAGAGGGCGCGCCTTGGGCCGCCGCATTGCCGCTCATCCGCTCAACGAAAGCGGTAATGATCCTGTTTTCTTCATCCGTCATTGTGAAATCCCTCTCCCGACATTTTAGCATTTTCAAGCCGAGTGGCATCACTTGGCGGCTCGGAAAATGCGATCAAACAAAGGTTTAGAGCGTGCCCCGTGAACGAAGGTGAACGGGACACGATCTAATTGCGCCGGCGGATTCATGCCCGCCCGGCTGCACGCGCAGGAATTGGCCCGGGGGGGGCTGGTTTTCAAGCCGATTGGTCCAGCTTCATTGAACCGACATCAACCAACCGGGCGGCCATGACATTCTAAAAATCGGTGGCGCGGCCCTTCTGTTCCCAATCGCCAAAGCGGGTCGGCTCAGGGCCTTTGGGGCCGCCAATTTCCTTGGGCTTGGCCGGTGGGCTCTTGGCCGGCGCAGGCGGTTGCTGTTGGTCTTTTTCGACCTGGGGTTTATCATTCATCACAATTTGTTCTAACATCACTCCCATCGTCATACGAGAGGCTAAAGGGAACGCATTATGGCCGGCTATACCCGCACTGTAATCCTGCTTGCGGCTATGACCGCGCTTTTTGGCGTCATCGGCCTAGCCATTGGTGGCGAACAGGGCATGATCATGGCGCTGATTTTCGCCGGCGGCATGAACCTATTCTCCTGGTGGAATAGCGACAAGATGGTACTGCGCATGCACAATGCCCAGCCCATCACCCCGCAGGAAGCGCCCCGGCTTTATGAAATGACCGCGCAGCTTGCGGCCAATGCGGGCCTGCCCATGCCCAAGCTTTATGTGATCCACGAATCCCAGCCAAATGCCTTCGCCACCGGCCGCAACCCCCAGCATGCTGCCGTTGCGGTCAATACCGGCCTGCTGGATATGCTTTCGGAAGAAGAAGCTGCGGGTGTGATTGCGCATGAATTGGCGCATATCAAGAACCGCGACACGCTGCTCATGACTGTTACCGCCAGCATCGCCGGCGCCATTTCGGCGCTCGCGCAATTTGGCATGATGTTCAATCGCGGCCGAGACCGGCAAGGGCAAAACCCCTTCGGCCCGATCGGCATGCTGCTGATGGTGATCCTGGCACCAATAGCGGCGGCGGTTGTACAAATGGCCATCAGCCGGTCACGGGAATATGAAGCCGACAAGATGGGCGCGCAGATTTGCGGTCAGCCCATGGCCTTGGCAGGCGCCCTTCAGAAACTGGAACATTATGCCCATCAGCGCGTGAACCAACGGGCCGAGGCCAACCCCGCTTCCGCGCATATGTTCATCATCAATCCTTTGTCTGGGGCACGGATGGATAATCTTTTCTCGACCCATCCGCGCACGGCAAACCGCGTGGCGGCGCTTGAAAAACTGGCCGCCAGTATGGGGGCGCTGCCAGGCAGTAGCACCTGGACCCAGGAACTTCCCAGCGGCAAGCCTGCCGCGCAGCGCGGCCCCTGGGCGTAAAGCTGGCGGTAGAAGCACAGGACAGCTAATATCAGATCATGAAATCCTTGCCGCGCCTGCTTCCCCTGGCCGTGATCGCCCTTCTGGGAGCCGATATCGCCCCCGCCGCTGCGCAATTTGCCGCCCCACAGGGCCAGCCAGGCGCGCGCCAGGCGCGCCCGCCCGCCCTGCCCGGCCTGGCCGCCCGTCGCGCGCCGGAACCCATCCCGGCGGATGACAACGCCAATCTATCGCCCACACCGGCGCTGTTTGATGCCATCACGCGCGGGGATTTGGTGGCGGCGCGCGATGCGGTCAATCGCGGTGCTGATCTGAATGGCCGCAATGCGCTTGGCCTGTCGCCCACGGATTGGGCGGTGGATCAGGGGCGCAATGACATCTTGTTCTATCTGCTCTCCGCACGCGGCATGGCCGGCGGTTCCTCTGGCCAAAGTAATCCGCGTAGCGCCGCCGCTGCACGGGCCGAACAGGAACGCGCCGATCGCGCCGCGCAGCAGGAAGCGCTGCGCCTTGCCCGCCAGGCTTCAGCCCAAGGCGCCCGCACACCTAGCGTTTCCATAAAGCCCCGGCTTTTCGCCAATGATGGCGGCGCGGCGCAGCTTGAAGCGGGCTTCCTGGGCTTTGATGCCGGGCGCCCAGGCGGTGCCCGCCGCGGCGGCTGAGATGGCGTTTTTCGAAGGCTTCACGCTGGAAACGCGTGAAGCCAATGGCCAGCGCATCAGGCTCCGCCGCGCCGGTTCCGGCCCGCCGCTTTTGCTGCTGCATGGCAATCCGCAAACGCACGCTATGTGGCATCGCGTGGCCCCCATTCTGGCGCGCGATTTCACGGTGATTGCGCCCGATCTGCGCGGCTATGGGTATTCATCCAAGCCCCCGGTCAGCGCCGATCACGCGCCCTATGCCAAGCGGAAAATGGCCGCCGATTTGGTCGCGCTGATGGCGGGCTTTGGTTTTCCGCGCTTTCAGATCGCAGCCCATGATCGCGGCGCGCGTGTGGCGCATCGGCTGGCACTTGATACACCGGAAGCGGTGGAGCGGCTTTGTGTGCTGGATATCATCCCGACGCTTGAGCATTTTGAACGCGCCGATATGGCTTTCGGCCTTGGCTATTATCACTGGTTCTGGCTGGCGCAACCGCATGACCGGCCGGAACGCATGATCCTGCGCGATATCGAAGATTGGTTTGACCTGCACACTTCGCGCGAACCTAAGGACAAATCCTTCTTTCATCCCGAAGCGCGCGCGGATTACTTGGCCGCTTTGCATCTGCCCGGCACGGTGACTTCCATCTGTGAAGATTACCGCGCCGCGACGACGATAGATCTGAACCATGACCGAGCATCCCGCGCGGCGGGGCAGAAAATCACCTGCCCGTTGCTGGCGCTTTGGGGGGCGAAGGGGAGCATCCCCAAATGGTATGACGCGCTGACGATCTGGCGCAGCTATGCCGCTGGTCCCGTGACAGGTGGCGCGGTGGCTTCAGGCCATTATCTGGCGGAAGAAGCGCCGGAAGAAGTGCTCGGCTGGCTTCGGGGTTTTTTCCGGCGTCAGTGAGTGCTGCGCGGATATTGGAGCACCAGAACTTCACCACCTTCAGCACCCGCCGTGATTTCGAGCGCCTTTTCATCCGCGCTGACGAAAAGCGCGGCGAGGCGATCAAGCGTTCTGCCCTCATGCAAAATGCTGCCGGCAGCGACAATCATGGATTGCCCCGCACCGATCGCCGGATCAGGCGCCGTGATGCGGCCATGCGCGGGGATGCGCAGCATGAAAATGCCAAGCCCATCCGGCTCAGCCAGCACGGTTTCTGAGACCGCATCAAGACGCGCGGCCAGCGCTTCAGCGCTGCTTGGCAGAATGGGATCGGCCAGAACATAGCGCTTCGGACCCTTCATCATACGCTCCCGCGCTGCCGGCAGGAAATGCGCGCCGGTGCTATCCGCGCTGGCGCGGAGCGTGAAGTATTTCAACCCGCCATCACCGGGCGTGATCGGCCCATAACCTGTGCAGGCGCCAGCGAAATGCGCCATGATCGGCCCCACATCATGCCGGCCAATGCGCCCACCACCATCCACCACCACCTGAAACTGGTCCACGAAATGGAAATGCGGATGCACAACGGCATTCTGTTCCTGTTCCACCAGAAAGGCTTGCGGTGGCCTGATTTCACCCGGCGCCGGTGGGATGAAGACCTCGGCATTCATGACGTTGGGATCAACGGAGTTGGAGGATTTCGGCGATGGCGGCGGGCCGAAATAATCCGTCCGCCAAATGCGCCCTCCGCCCGGCGCATTGCGCGCGAAACGTGTTGGGGCCGCCTGGCCCAATGCATTTGCGTAAATCATCCGCCGCTACTCCCGTTGCATGCAAACCCTACCCAGCCTGTTGCGGAGGCCAGCGGAATGCGGCCATAATCTAACATCCGAAAGGCGCAACAAAGCAAGGCGCCATTATGGGAGGGGAAGAAAATGCGGGCATTCCGGGGCCATCGCCGATCATTTTTCACGTTCTGCGCAGCACTGCTGGGTTTGGCAGCACCGCTGCCCGCAGCGCAGGCGCAGGAATGGCCCAATCGGCCGATCCGCATTCTGGTGGGCTTCCCGCCCGGCCAGGCGACTGATGTGATTGCGCGGTTGCTGGCCGAACGGCTTACGGAAAATCCC
>JBBAUC010000055.1:0-16579 GCA_040398485.1 Roseomonas sp.
TGTTTCCAGGGCTGGAAATGGTCCGAAATGAAGCAGCTATCAAACCCCATTTCTTCGGCGAGTTCGCCAAATTCCAGCAATTGCGCCGGCGCGAATTGTTCGGCGGATGCCTTATAGCCAAGCTTCAACATGGCCATCACGTATCCGCCAGTGCTGCAAGCATCGCATCCCAATGCGCGGTATCGCCATCATCCGTCACGGGCTGAATGCAAACATGCGTTGCACCAGCTGTGAAATGCGCGCGCAGCCCTGCCTTCACGCTGGCGGCATCACCATGCAGCACCATGGCATCAATGAAGCGATCACTGCCGCCATTGGCAAGTTCAGCTTCGCTGAAACCAAGACGTAGCCAATTATTCACGTAATTCGGCAGCGCCATGTAGCGGGCGAGCTCTCGCCGACCAAGCGCGCGGGCGCGCACCGGATCGGTTTCAATGCAAACCTTCTGCTCCACCGCCAGCACCTTGCCCGGGCCAAGAATGGCTGCGGCCTGTGCGGTGTGTTCCGGCGTTACGTTGTAAGGCACGGCGCCATCCGCCGCGCTGCCGGAAAGGGCCAGCATTTTCGGCCCAAGGGCTGCCAAAAGCACGGGGCCTTCCAGCGCATCACCACCCGCCTTACGCAAGCCATCCAAATAGCCGCGCATGGCGGGGATTGGCTTTTCGTAGCGATGGCCACGCAAGCCTTCCACCATCGGGATATGGCTGACACCAAGCCCAAGCGCGAAGCGCCCTTCATGCAGCGCATTCAGTGTGGCGAGGCCCCTGCGCGCGGTAAACGCATCACGCGCATAGATATTGGCAATTGAACTGCCGATGACGAGCTTCTTGCTATTCGCCAGCAGAAACCCAGCCAGCGCCATGGATTCATAGCCGCGTGATTCAGGATACCAGAAGGTACCATAGCCGAGGCCCTCCACGCGGTTCAGCAAGGCGCGCAGTGCCGCCGCATCCAGCCGATCCGTGGAACACCAAACGCCCAAACGACCGAATTGCATGATCATGATCCTTTTCCCGTAGCGCGGCTTAGCCGTAGGTTTCATCAAGCGCCTGAAAGCGCGGCAGATCAACCAGGGCGCTGAACTCCGCATAGCTCATCATGGCGCTGGCGGCCTTGGCGGGGGTGCCATCACGCTTGAGTATGGCAAGCGCATCGGCCACCGCACGTGCGGCAGAGAAAAGCGCCGTCACTGCATAGAACACCACGACAAAACCCATGCCTTCCAGGTCGCGCATGGTGAGTGCCGTGGTTTCATTGCCATCCACAATACTCATCACCTTGGGGCCGGGCACCTGCCGCGCCACAATCTCAACCTCGGAGATTTTCTTGATTCCATCAACGAATACCAGATCAACGCCAGCATCCTGATACATCAGCGCGCGGCGTACAGCTTCTTCCGGGCCAATCGCCGGCATGGCATCCGTCCGGCCAATAATCAGCGGCCCATTCGCAGGGCGGGACGCGATGGCGCATTTCAGCCGCCGGACATTTTCTTCTGCCGGGATCAGCTTGATGCCGGCCAATTGGCCGCAGCGCTTCGGCGCCACCTGGTCTTCCAGATGGATCGCCGCAACACCTGCCTGCGCATATTCTTCAATCGTGCGCGCGATATTGGCAGGGCCGCCATAGCCCGTATCCGCATCGGCGATGATCGGAATGCTCACCGCGCGGGCCATATCCCGCGCATGGGTGGTCATTTCCGTCTGCGTCAGCAGCCCGATATCCGGCCGACCCAGCCGAGACGCCGTGGCGCCGAAGCCTGTCATGTAAATCGCCTCAAACCCCGCCTGTTCGATCAGCCGGGCGGTCAGGCTGTCGGCCGCGCCGGGGGCGGCGATGATGCCGCCGGACTTGAGGCGTTGACGCAAATGATCAGAAGCGTTCATGGCGCCCTCCGCGATCTAGATTTGCTGTTCCCAGGCCGCCGGTATCAGTTGATACCCACTGCCGCGCGGGACCAGATGCGTGAAGCCTGGAAAATGCAAATGCATCCCCGTGACCAGAAGCTTGTCGGTCGAGACCATGTCGAACACGCGCCGGCGCGTTGCTTCTGCCGCCTTGGCATCAGTATCGAATGCCATGCAGACTTCCGGGCGCGCCGTTTGCACTTCCGGCACATGGACAATATCGCCCCAGATCAAAAGCTGATCCTGGCCTGATGCGACCAGATAGCCGGAATGGCCTGGTGTATGGCCATGGAGCGGCATAGCGGTGACACCGGGGAAGACCTCACCTTTCTGGAACAGCCGCCAGCGATCCTGATAGGGCAGCACCTGTTCGCGCCCCGCCTGGAAGAACAGTTTCTTTTCGCGGTCAGTGCCTTTGGCCATCGCGCCATCATCAAACCAATGCTTCGGTTCGTTTTCATGCATGACCAATTCAGCATTGGGGTAATGCGGCAAGCCAGTGGTCATATCCGTGAGGCCGGCCGAATGATCCGGGTGCATATGGGTCAGCATCACCACTTCAATATCGGCGGGATCAACACCAAGCGCCTTCAGATTGGTCAGGATCTTGCCGGAACTTGGCTGCATGTAATTGCCGCACCCGGTTTCAATCAAAGCGAGCCGTCCTGCCGACCAAATCAGGAAGGCATTGACCGCGGTGCGCCGTGCGGGCCGGAAGTTTGCCATCAGGATTTGGCGCGCTTCATCTTCGGTGATGTTGCGCAAGACATCCAGATTGCCATCAAGGAAACCATCGCTGATGGCGGTGACAATGATGTCACCAACGCGGTGATGATAAACACCCGGGATTTGTAGTGTTGGCGCGTTCTTCATAATGAAAAGTTCCCCGTTGCCGCTGCAGTCCAAAGCCGATGCTTGGCCGAACATCAACCGATGATCTCTGCGGGGGAAAGCCTATGGAAAGGCGCGTCTTGTGGCAATATTCTGAGCCAGCCCGTGATACATGGCCGTCACCTCAGCACGTTGAACATGGAATTGGTGAGCTCGGAGGGATTCGAACCCTCGACCTACAGATTAAAAGTCCGTTGCTCTACCAGCTGAGCTACGAGCTCCCATGAAAGGCCGGCGCCTTAACACGGCGCCGCCCATTCGCCAAACTCAGGCTTCAGGCGTTATCCGCCGCCACCTTCATGCTGCGGATCCGGTCCGGCCCCTGCACCATGCCGGAACCACCAGAACCGCGCTTGATTTTGTCCACGGCATCCATGCCGCCCGTCACTTCACCCCAGATGGTGTATTGGCCATCAAGGCTCGGGATCGGCGCGAACATGATGAAGAATTGGCTATTCGCGCTATCGGGGTTGCTGGTGCGCGCCATGCCGCAAACGCCGCGCAGGAAGCGCGCGCGCGATGGTTCGCTGAATTCCGCGGGCAGATCCGGCAATTCAGAACCACCCGTGCCCGTGCCGGTCGGATCGCCGCCCTGGGCCATGAAGCCTTCAATCACACGATGGAAGGGCACATTGTCATAAAAACCCTGCCGCGCGAGGGCCTTGATCCGTTCCACATGCAAGGGCGCCAGATCAGGGCGCAGCTTGATGGTCACTGTGCCATGCTCGATTTCAATGAGCAGGGTGTTTTCGCCATCCCCGGCAGGGGCTTCGGTTTCAGACATCGTTTTTGGTCTTTCGGTTCGGGTATCAACGAATATCAGCGGCCACGCGCATGCTGCGCAGGCGGTCTGGGCCACGCACCATGCCACTCGGCGGATCGCCGCGCTTGATCTTGTCCACCGCTTCCATGCCGGCGGTCACGCGGCCCCAGATGGTGTACTGACCATCAAGCGAAGGCGTTGGCGCGAACATGATGAAGAACTGGCTATTGGCGCTATTGGGTTCGGAAGACCGCGCCATGCCGCAAACGCCCCGCAAAAAGCGCGCGCGCGCAGGCGGGCTGAATTCCGCGGCAAGATTGGGCAAGGGCGATCCACCCGTGCCAGTGCCGGTGGGATCGCCACCCTGCGCCATGAAGCCTTCAAGCACGCGATGGAATACCGTATTGTCGTAAAAGCCACGCCGGGCCAGCAGCTTGATGCGTTCCACATGGCGCGGCGCCAGATCAGGCAGCATTTGGATGGTCACGCGCCCATCCTTCAATTCCAGGATCAGCGTGTTTTCCGGGTCATTCGCCTGCGCCAAGGCGGGAGAGGCCAAGGCGCCCAAACCGGCGGCAAGCATAAGACGGCGATGCATGAATGTTTCCTTTCCTCAGGCGCTGGCTTTAACGCGCGCCATGGTGCGTTCCAACGTCAGCTTCGGCACGAAGCTGCTGATATCGCCGCCCAGCCGCGCGATTTCCTTCACCAGGCGCGATGCGATGAATTGATTGGTTTCAGACGCCATCAGGAAGACGGTTTCGATTTCATGATCCAGCCGGCGGTTCATGCCGGTCATCTGGAATTCGTAATCGAAATCCGTCACCGCGCGCAGCCCGCGTATAATCATGCAGGCGCCGATTTCGCGCGCGAAACCCACTAGCAAACCTTCAAAAGGGCGCACTTCAATCGCGGTGCCAGTGCGCGCCGCAATCGGTGCTACTTCCGCCTGCACCAATTCGACGCGTTCGGCCAATTCAAACAGCGGTCCCTTGCCGATATTGATGGCAACACCAATCACCAGGCGATCCACCAGCCGCGCGGCGCGGCTGATAATGTCCAAATGCCCATTGGTCACCGGATCAAAAGTGCCGGGGTAAAGCGCAATCCGTTCAGCCATTGCCATTCTCCTCCGGCGCGGGGGCGGCTTCGTCATCGCCACCTTCATCAGCGACCGGGAAACAAGAAATCACACGCTCACCTTCCGCAGGGCGCATCAGCGTGACGCCCATCGCCATGCGCCCTGTCAGGCGCACATCATCCGCCTTCAGCCGGATCAATTGCCCGCCATTGGTCACCAGCATGATGTCATCGCCGGGGCGTGCCGGGAAGGTGGCCACCACTTCGCGACCGGTGCGCGCACTCAGGACAATGCCGGCAATGCCCTGGCCACCACGACCCGTGACGCGATATTCATGCGCGGAAGACCGCTTGCCAAAGCCGCCATCCGTCACCGTCAGCAGAATCTCCTCGGCTTCCGCCAAGGCGTCAAAGCGTTCCGGCGTCAGCGTGATTTCAGCAACCGCTTCCTCAACCTCCGCCACCGTGGGCGCTTCCGCTTCATCATCAGCGCTTCGCCTGCGCTGTGCTGCCGCCTTCAGATAGGCAGCGCGTTCTTCCGTGCTGGCTTCCACATGGCGCAGCACGGAAAGCGCAATCACCGCATCGCCCTGCGCCAGCTTGATGCCGCGCACGCCCGTTGAATCGCGCCCAGCAAATACACGCAGCGTATCAGCATCCGCCGTAAAGCGGATGCATTTGCCACCGCGTGTCGCCAGCATCACATCATCGCCTTCGCGGCAGGTGGAAACGCCCACCAGGCTATCACCCTCATCCAACTTCATGGCGATCAGGCCGACCGAGCGCACATTCTTGAAATCAGACAGCCGATTGCGCCGCACATTGCCCTGCACCGTCGCGAAAACCAGGTGCAGCCCTTCCCACAGATCCTCATCCATCGGCAGCGGCAGAATGGCGGTCACACCCTCGCCTTCCTGCAATTGCAGTACCTGACGCAAGGAACGCCCACGCCCCTGCGGTCCCGCTTCCGGCAATTGCCAAACCTTCTCGCGGAAGGCGATGCCACGATCGGTGAAGAACAACACCCATTGATGCGTATGCGCGACGAAGGAACGGATGATGACATCATCTTCGCGCGTCGCGGCAGCGCTACGGCCCTTGCCACCACGCCCTTGGGCGCGGAAGGTTTCCAAAGGCGTACGCTTCACATAACCATCACGCGTCAGCGTCACCACCATGGTGCCCGGTTCGATCAGGCTTTCATCATCCACATCGGCGATGCCATCCATAATCTCAGTCATACGTGGGGAGGCAATCTCGGCGCGAATTTCGCGCAATTCCTGATCCATCACTTCAAGCCGGCGCGGGCGGCTCGCCAGGATTTCCAGTAATTCGCGAATGCGCCCGCCAACCTCACCAAGCTCGGCGACAATCTTCTCGCGCTCCAGCCCGGTCAGGCGTTGCAGGCGCAATTCCAGAATGCCACGTGCCTGTTCTTCCGTCAGCCGCACCGTGCCTTCGGGCGTCACGGCATTGCGATAATCATCCACCAGCGCCAGCAGCACGCCCACATCGCCCGCCGGCCAATCGCGGTTCATCAAGGCAGCGCGCGCTGTCGGCGCATCGGCGCTTTCGCGAATGACGCGAATGATCTCATCCAGATTGGCGACCGCAATCGCCAAGCCAATCAGCAAATGCCCGCGTTCCCGCGCCTTGGCCAACCGGTGGCGAGACCGGCGCAGAATCACCTCCTCACGGAAGGCGATGAAGGCCATCAGCGCGTCCTTCAGGCCCATTTGCCGCGGCCGGCCTTCATGCAAGGCCACGAAATTCACCGGGAAGGAGGTCTGCAACTGCGTCATGCGGTAAAGCTGGTTCAGCACCACTTCCGCAGTCGCATCGCGCTTCAATTCAATGACGATGCGCATCCCCGAACGGTCGCTTTCGTCGCGGAGATCGGAAATGCCTTCCACTGCCTTGGCACGCACCAATTCGGCGATTTTTTCAAGCAGCGTGGACTTATTGACCTGGTAGGGAATTTCCGTAACCGCAATCAACTGGCGATTACCGCGCAATTCCTCAATCTCCGCCCGCGCGCGCAGAGGGATCGAACCACGCCCGGTTTCAAACGCGGAACGGATGCCGGAACGCCCCAGAATCATCGCCCCGGTCGGAAAATCCGGCCCCGGCACGATCTTCATCAACTCTTCCAGCGTCAGCGCCGGATTGGCAATCAGCGCGAGCGTCGCATCCAGGATTTCGGTTGGGTTATGCGGCGGGATATTGGTGGCCATGCCAACCGCAATGCCGCCCGCGCCATTGATCAGCAGATTGGGGAAGGCCGCCGGCAGAACGCGCGGCTCGTCCACGCTTTCATCGTAATTCGGCTGGAAATCCACCGTGTCTTCGTCAATACCCGCCAGTAGCGCACCCGCCGCCGGCGCAAGCCGCGCTTCGGTGTAGCGCATCGCTGCCGGCGGATCGCCATCAACCGAACCAAAATTCCCCTGCCCATCAATCAAAGGCAGGCGCATGGAAAAGGGCTGCGCCATGCGCACCAGCGCATCATAAATCGAAGCATCGCCATGCGGATGGTATTTACCCATCACGTCGCCAACCACGCGCGCCGATTTGCGATAGGGTTTGTCAGCCGTGTAGCCGGCTTCCTGCATGGCAAACAGGATGCGCCGATGCACTGGCTTCAACCCATCGCGCACATCGGGCAAAGCGCGCGCCACGATCACGCTCATCGCGTAATCGAGGTAGGAACGGCGCATTTCCTCCTCAATCGCGACCGGGGTCGTATCCTGCGAGGGTTGGCCGGGGTTTTGAGTGTCGCTCACGCTTGGAAACCGATTCTGAAGGACGCGATTCCTGAGGGGTCACAGGGAGAAAACGTCATAGGCACCGTCAGGCGCGCCGCGTCAACCACCGCCGCGCCCGAACTGCCCGCCTAACGTCAAGCCCCTGACTTAGAAGGGAATTTCGTCATCCAGATCGGATTTCTTGGCATCCCAACCGCCGGCGCGCTGGGCCGGGCGCGCAGCCGGCGCCCGATCCCCCGCTGGCTCACCGGGATCATCCATCCCGCCGCCGGCGCCGCGCCCGCCAATCAGCTGCAATTCGCCGCGATATTGGCGCAGCACAACCTCGGTCGTGTAGCGATCCTGGCCGGATTGATCCTGCCATTTCCGGGTTTCCAGCTGGCCTTCAACATAGACCTCGCTACCCTTACGCAGGTATTTTTCGGCAACCTCGCCCAGGCGATCATTGAAAATCGCGACCGAATGCCATTCGGTGCGTTCCTGCTGATTGCCTTCCCGGTCCTTGTAGCGTTCAGACGTGGCGATGCGCAGATTCACCACCTTGCCGCCATTCTGGAAATTGCGCACTTCCGGGTCCCGCCCCAGACGGCCCAGGATAATGACCTTATTGATACCCGCCATGGCAAAGCTCTCCCGCGTTTTCGGCCCCCAGGATAGACGATCCCCCCTAAAGCGGCCATCCCATACCCTTCCCAGGGCGCCATTCAGGCGCATATATAACGAGAACATTTTTAGAACAACAGCGCCCCCCTCCCCGGCGGCGGCTGTCGGAGCCCCCTTCGCATGACCGGCCATATTCGCATCCGCGGCGCGCGCCAGCACAACCTCAAGAACCTGGACCTTGATATCCCGCGCGATACGCTGACGGTGATCACGGGCCTATCGGGTTCGGGCAAATCATCGCTCGCTTTCGATACCATCTATGCGGAAGGCCAAAGGCGCTATGTCGAAAGCCTTTCCGCCTATGCGCGGCAATTCCTGCAATTGATGCAAAAGCCGGATGTGGATTCGATCGAGGGCCTATCGCCCGCCATATCCATCGAACAGAAAACCACCAGCCACAACCCGCGTTCCACCGGCGGCACCGTCACGGAAATCCATGACTATATGCGCCTGCTTTGGGCGCGAGTCGGCGTGCCCTATTCGCCCGCGACTGGCCTGCCCATTGAAGCGCAGACCGTGTCCCAAATGGTGGATCGTGTGCTGGCCATGCCGGAAGGCACGCGGCTTTTGCTGCTGGCGCCCATCGCGCGCGGCAAGAAGGGCGAATTCCGCAAGGAACTGGCTGAATTCCAGCGTCGCGGGTTTGAACGTGTGAAAATCAACGGCACGCTCTATCAAATTGCCGAGGCACCCAAGCTCGACAAGAAGCTCAAGCACGATATTGAAGTGGTGGTGGACCGTATTGTGGTGCGTGATGGCATCATGCAGCGCTTGGCAGACTCCTTCGAAACCGCGCTGGGTTTGGCCGATGGCGTTGCCTATGCCGAAAACGCCGATGGTGGGGAGCGCACGGTTTTTTCCAGCCGCTTCGCCTGCCCGGTTTCCGGTTTTACCATCGAGGAAGTTGAGCCGCGCCTTTTCTCCTTCAATTCACCGCATGGCGCCTGCCCTGCTTGTGATGGGCTTGGCACGGAAAGTTTTTTCGACGCGCAATTGGTCGTGCCGCAGGATGATGTCGCGCTGAAGGATGGCGCCATCATGCCCTGGACCGGCGCTTCTTCCCCTTATTACGACCAAACCCTGCAAAGCCTGGCCGCGCATTTCAAAGTGAAGATGACCACCGCCTGGCAGGAACTGCCGGACCGCGTGCGGCACGCCATTCTGCATGGTACGGGCACTGAGGTGGTGGCACTCCACTACAAGGATGGGCTGCGCGCCTATGAGGTGAAAAAACCCTTTGAGGGCGTGATCGCCAATCTGGAACGGCGCTTTCGCGAAACCGATAATCCTTGGGTGCGCGAAGATCTTTCTCGCTATCAGGCGGAACGGCCTTGCGCAGCCTGCGCGGGGCATCGGCTGAAGCCGCAATCGCTGGCGGTGAAAGTGGCGGGGCTGCATATTGGTGAAGCTTCCGCCATGGCCATTCACCGGGCGCGGGATTGGTTCGCGCAGGTGGAAGAAACCCTAACACCCCAGCGGCGCGATATCGCGCGGCGAATCCTGCGTGAAATCAATGATCGCCTGCAATTCCTGGTGGATGTGGGCCTCGATTATCTTTCGCTCGCGCGGTCTTCCACCACGCTTTCCGGCGGGGAATCGCAGCGCATTCGCCTGGCGTCGCAAATCGGTTCTGGCCTGACAGGCGTGCTTTATGTGTTGGACGAACCTTCCATCGGGCTGCATCAGCGCGACAATGAAAGACTGCTTGTTACGCTGCGGCGTCTGCGCGACCTCGGCAATACTGTGCTGGTCGTGGAACATGATGAGGATGCGATCCGTAGCGCCGATTATCTGGTGGATATTGGCCCGGAGGCCGGCAAGGGCGGCGGGCGGCTGGTGGCGCAGGGCAAACCCGCGGAAGTCGCGGCCAATCCTGCCAGCCTCACCGGGCAATATCTTTCGGGCAAGCGCCGCATCGAAATCCCCACCAAGCGCCGCAAGATAGACCCGAAGCGGCAATTGCGCGTGGTGGGCGCCAGCGGCAATAACCTTAGGCGCCTGGATGCGGCCCTGCCGCTTGGCACTTTTACTTGTGTCACCGGGGTTTCCGGCGGCGGCAAGTCAACGTTGGTGATTGAAACACTGTATAAGGCAGCCGCGCGGCGATTGATGGGCGCGGCGGAGGTCCCGGCGCCGCATGATCGCATCGAAGGGCTCGATCACCTCGACAAGATCATTGACATTGACCAATCGCCAATTGGCCGCACGCCGCGGTCCAACCCCGCCACTTATACGGGGCTATTTGCGCCCATTCGCGATTGGTTCAGCGAATTGCCGGAATCCCGCGCGCGTGGCTACAAGCCCGGCCGCTTCAGCTTCAATGTGAAGGGCGGGCGGTGTGAAGCCTGCCAGGGCGATGGCGTCATCAAGATTGAGATGCACTTCCTGCCCGATGTCTATGTCACCTGCGATACCTGCAAGGGCAAGCGCTATAATCGCGAAACGCTGGATGTGAAGTTTCGCGGCAAATCCATCTCGGATGTTTTGGACATGACGGTGGAAGAGGCCGAGGAATTCTTCGCCGCCGTCCCCGCCATTCGCGAAAAGCTTTCGGTGCTGCGTAAGGTGGGGCTTGGCTATATCCATCTGGGCCAGCAAGCCACCACGCTTTCGGGTGGGGAAGCGCAGCGCATAAAGCTTTCCAAGGAGCTGTCACGCCGCGCCACCGGGCGCACGCTTTATATTCTGGATGAACCGACCACCGGGCTGCATTTCGAAGATGTGCGCAAATTGCTGGAAGTGCTGCATGCGCTGGTGGAGACCGGCAATACGGTGGTGGTGATCGAACATAATCTGGAAGTGATCAAAACCGCCGATTGGGTGCTGGATCTGGGCCCCGAGGGCGGCGAAGGCGGCGGGCGCCTGGTCGCGGAAGGCACGCCGGAAGACATTGCCGCAGCGGCGGAAAGCCATACCGGGCGCTTCCTGGCGCCTTTGCTGCGGGAAGTAGCACCCGCGCCGGTGAAGAAGCGCAAAAGGGCATAGCGGCCATGTGGGTAGACTATTTCGCAGAGGAGATTTCTGACTATGAGTCTCGAGCACGACAGCGCCTTGAGAAAAATCCTCAACGATCACCTACGCTTGGGTAGGGATCTGACGTCCCACCTTAATTCCATCGATAGGCTGTGGAGGTCTGACGCGGATATGACGTCGCGGAAGACCTTTCCAGCGCATCTTACGGCCAGCGCGATACTCCTGAGCGGATCTGACGTCCTGATGATCGAGCATAAGGCTCTTTCCATGTGGCTGTTTCCTGGGGGCCATATGGAGGCCGGCGAATGGCCGCACGAGACGGCAGCGCGAGAATTACGCGAGGAAACAGGGTATTCTGCATCACTATACGATATGATGCCGATAGACATCGATTGTCATGTCATCCCCGAGAACGGAAAGAAGGGTGAGCCAGAGCATTTTCATATCGATTTTCGATATCTCTTCATGGAATTCGAGAAAGTAGCCCCCTCTGATTCCCAAGAAATTACCGACATGAAGTGGATCTCATACGAGTCAATACCGTCTGGATATCATCGAATTGCAAAGGCAATTGCGGCGAAGATCGAACGATAAACGACGATCTGGCTTGGCTCCTGCTACTATCATTGGTGTCATGCGTGGCTCGGTCCAGCCTAAACAACTCTGATGGGTTTAGCCCGAGAATTGGGAGGCGCTTTTCTTCGCAGCTACCGTGCAAATGGTAGATTACGTGTTCGCCCTTAGCTTGAGGAGGCGGGCGGGGGCGAGGAGGTTGTTGGTACTTGGAAAGCGTCTAATTTTTCCATTCCAGCGGTATTCCTTCTACTGTCCCGTCATTATTCGAGTGGTTTGAGCATCGCCTCCGTGGTGGCTGCCGCCATTTCGACGGCATGCATAAGGCTCTCTGCTTCCCTTCGCCCTTCTTCCCGTCTATCCCGGCACCCCTAACCCCAGGGAGAAACCCCATGCCCGCTTGGCTGCCCGAATTGGTGGCTTCGGTGTTCGCGACCATCATCGCCATCACGCTGCATGAAGCGGCGCATGGCTATGCTGCGCGTGCTTTGGGGGATGACACGGCAGCCCGGGCCGGGCGGCTTAGCCTGAACCCGATCCGCCATGTGGATATGGTCGGCACCATCCTGCTGCCGGGGTTTTTGCTGGTCTCCCAACTGCTTACGATTGGACGGGTCGAAGCCATGTTCGGCTGGGCCAAGCCTGTCCCGGTCAATATCTGGCAACTCCGCAACCCGCGCTATGGCATGGTGGCGGTGGCGGCGGCGGGCCCAGCCACGAATTTTGCCCTGGCCTTGCTGGCGGGGCTTGCGGCACATGCGGTGGAACCCTGGCAGGCCAGTCTGGGGCCGGAAGGGGTGGCCTTTGCCTATCGCGCCTTTGGCCTGTTCATTCTAGCAAATCTGGTGCTTGGCCTGTTCAATCTGTTTCCCATGCCGCCGCTCGATGGCGGGCGCATTGCGGTTGGGCTGCTGCCCCGCACGCCTGCTTTGGCACTCGCGCGGATCGAACCCTATGGCCTGCTGGTGGTCATGCTCGGCCTGTTCATCCTGCCCCATTTGGTCCCCGGCTATGACCCCATGGGTTGGTTTTTCCGGGGGGTGGTTGCGCCCGCCTTTGATTTCGTTCTCATGCTCACCGGACATGGGTAACGGGACCGATGAGCGAATCCTCCCTGCAATTGCAGCTTGAAGGCTATGAAGGCCCGCTTGATCTGCTGCTGGAACTCGCCCGGGCGCAGAAGGTGGATCTGGCCAAGATTTCCATCGTCGCGCTGGTGGAGCAATTTCTGGCAGTGATCGAAGGCGCGCGCCGCATCCGCCTGGAATTGGCCGCCGATTGGCTGGTCATGGCCGCCTGGCTCGCCTGGCTGAAATCCCGCCTGTTGATCCCGCCCGAACAGGTGGAAGGCGAAGACGCCGAAGCTCTGGCCGAGGCTTTGACTGATCGGCTGGCGACGCTGGAACGCATGCGCGCCGCCGCTCTTTGGCTCAACCGCCGGCCCTGGCTTGGCCATGATGTCTTTGCCCGCGGCGCCCCGGAACGGCTGAAGGTCGAAGATCGTTCCGGCATCTCCGCTGATTTGCCCGCGCTGTTGCAAGCCTATGTGGCCGGGCGCCGGCGCGCCTTGGCCGCGCGGCCCTATCGGCCCAAGCCGCGCAAGCTTTTCACCGTGCAGGAAGCGCTTGACCGCCTGACCAAGCTGGTCGGCGCCCTGCCAAGCTGGTCCGAATTGCGGAGCTTCCTGCCAGAAGGCTTTGACGACCCGGTGGAACAGCGCGCCGCGCTGGCCAGCACCCTGATCGCGGGTTTGGAAATGGCACGCGGCGGCGGGATAGAATTGCATCAGGAAGCGGCCTTCTCACCAATCATGATCCGCCGCCGGACAGAAGAAGGGGGCAGCGATGGAAGAACCGACTGAAGCCGTAGCGCCGGCGGAAACCCCCACGCCAGAGGCGCCCACCGCGCCTGATGAGGCGACCATGGCGCAGGCACTTCGCATTGCGGAGGCTGTGATTTTCGCCGCTGATCGCCCGGTATCGCCGCAAACCCTGGCCACCGTGCTGCCCGAAGGCGTTTCCGCCACCATGGCCTGCGCGGCGCTCGCTGAAGCCTACCAAGGGCGCGGCGTCGTGCTGACTGAAATCGGCGGCGGTTATGCCTTCCGCACCGCCACAGACCTCGCACCCCGCCTGACCAAGGTCGTGGAAAGCCCGCGCCGCCTGCCGCGCGCGGCCATGGAAGCGCTTGCCATCATTGCCTATCACCAGCCCTGCACCCGGGGCGATGTGGAAGAAATCCGCGGTGCCACGCTGGCGCAAACCACCCTCGAATCGCTTTTGGAGCTTGGCCTGGTGGCGCCGCGCGGGCGGCGGGAAGTGCCTGGCCGCCCCACACTGTGGGGCACCACGCCGAAATTTCTGGAACAATTCTCCCTGAAATCGCTGGCGGACCTGCCGCGCAAGGAAGAATTGGTGACCGGCGATGCGCCGCCCTTGCCCGGCCTGAACGCCCCCATCAGCACCGCAGATGAAGCCGAGGAAGCCCCGGCGCCTACCCCCGAAGCCGCCGAGGAAACCAGCCAAAGGTGAGCCTCAGCTTTGCCGATATCCGCCATGCCTATGGCGCGCGGGAGGTTCTGGCAGGCATTGATCTCAGTGTCGCGGCGGGGGAAATTGTCTGCCTGCTCGGCGCCTCCGGCTGCGGCAAAACCACGCTTTTGCGCCTGGCGGCGGGGCTTGAACCCTTGCAAAATGGACGGATTGAGATCAGCGGACGGTTGATTGCCGAATCGGGGCGGGAAGTGCCGCCCGAAGCGCGGCATATCGGCTTTGTCTTTCAGGATTACGCGCTGTTCCCGCATTTGACCGTGGCAGAGAACGTCGCCTTCGGGCTGCGCTTCGCCCCACGTGGCGAAAGGGTTTGGCGCGTGATGGATGCGCTCGCCCGCGTGGGGCTGGAAGCCTTCCAGAACGCCTTTCCGCATATGCTCTCAGGCGGGCAGCAGCAGCGGGTGGCGCTGGCCCGCGCACTGGCTCCCCGCCCGGCCGTGCTGCTGTTGGATGAGGCTTTCGCCAGCCTGGATGCGCGGCTTCGTGAAAAAGTGCGCGATGATACGCTGCATGTGTTGCAGGAAGCCGGCATCGCGACGCTGCTGGTCACGCATGATTCCGAAGAAGCCATGTTCATGGGTGATCGCATCGCGCTGATGCGCGAAGGCCGGATTTTGCAGGTGGGCGTGCCTGAAGCGCTCTATCTGGCGCCCTCAGATCGCTATGTCGCGGGCTTCCTGGGTGAGGTGAATAGCCTGCCCGCCCGGATCGCCTCCGGCCAGGCGGAAACCGCGCTCGGCGCCCTGCCCGCCCCGGGCTTCGCCGAAGGCGCCGAAGTGGATGTGCTGGTCAGGCCAGAGGGGCTCAAGCTCGGCGCTGAAGGCCCGGTGGTGGAGGTAGAAGCCTTCCGTCTGCTGGGCTCCACCACCCTGGCGCATCTAGCCCTGCCGGATGGCGTGGGCGGGCTTTTGCACCTGCATGCCAGGCTGCCCCCAGGCCGGCGGCTCAGGCGCGGGGAGCGAATCGCCGTTTCGCTCGACCCGGAACGCGCCTTTGTCTTCCCACGCACCGAGGCATGACACGGCTTTCATTCAAGCGGGCGGCGCGCCATATCAGGGCGGTTGGCGCGCATCCGGCTTCCTGCTAACGGAACCCTACCTGCCGAAGTGAAGCGCGCAGGACAAAGGAGAGCATGTTCGACCTCGCCTGGTCAGAAATCGCCGTGATCGCGGTGGTGGCCGTTGTAGTCATTGGTCCGAAGGATCTGCCGGAGGCCATTCGCGGTGTCGCGAAGGGTGTTCAGAAGCTGCGCCGTATGGCGGGCGAATTCCAGCAACAGGCGGATGAGCTGGTGCGCGAAGCCAAGCTTGATGATGTGCGCAATTCCATCCAGGAAATGAAGAGCACCATCAACGATATCCGCAGCTTCGACCTCAAGGGCGAAATCGAAAAAACCGTGGATTCGGATGGCACACTGAAAAAAACCATGGCCGAAGACCCGCTGCGCGATACTTTCATGCCACCGCCGCCCGCGCCTTATGTGCCGCCGGAATTGCCGCCAACACCTGATGCGCCTGCCTTTGTGCCGCCCACAGTCGCGCGCTTTGCCGCCCCCTTACCGCCCGCGCCTGAACCCGCGCCGGCCCCGCCTGCTGCGTCACCCCCCCCACCCGCCGTCAGCGCTTGAGGAATCTCCGTGTCCACCACCCGGGATGACGATCAGATAGACGACAAGGCGATGCCCTTGATGGACCATTTGAAGGAGCTGCGTACGCGGCTGCTTTGGTCTGTTGGGGGTTTCGCGGCAGCTTTTGCGGTGTGCTATTATTTCTCGGCGCAGATTTACGCCTTTCTGGCGCAGCCCTTGGCCGATGTGCTGGCCAAGCAGGGTGGCGCTGATCGGCGCATGATCTTCACGGCACTTTATGAAGCCTTCTTCACCTATTTGAAGGTGGCGTTTTTCGGCGCGGTGTTCTTTTCCTTCCCCATGTGGGCGACACAGCTTTGGCTGTTTGTGGCGCCGGGGCTCTATCGCAGCGAAAAACGCGCCATCATGCCCTTTCTGGTCGCGTCACCCTTTCTGTTTTTGGCGGGTGCGGCGCTGGCCTATTACTTCATCTTCCCCCTGGCCTGGCAGTTCTTCATTTCCTTCGAAACCATGCCCGGATCAGGCGGTATTCCGGTGCAGTTGGAAGCGAAGGTCGGCGAGTATCTCTCGCTGGTCATGCATATGATCCTGGCCTTTGGCATAGCCTTCCAATTGCCGGTGCTGCTCACGCTTTTGTGTCGAGTGGGTATTTTGAATGTTGAAAGCCTGAGAAAGGGCCGCCGTTACGCCATTGTTGGCATGTTCGTGGCCGCCGCAATCCTGACACCGCCTGATGTGATCAGCCAGATCGGCTTGGCCGTGCCGCTGATCCTGCTTTATGAACTTTCTATCCTGACGGCGAGCTGGATGGCGAAGAAGTCCGA
>JBBAUC010000056.1:0-16563 GCA_040398485.1 Roseomonas sp.
CAGACGCAGCGCGGCGCTTCTCGGCGCGGGCATTCTGGCGAGTCCGGGCATTCTCCGTGCGCAGGATGGCTATCCAAATCGTCCGGTCCGCATCCTGGTGCCCTATGCGGCCGGGGGTGGTCAGGACATTACCGCGCGGCTGATCGCCGAACCTTTGCGCGCGGCGCTAGGGCAACCTGTGGTGGTGGAGAACCGTTCCGGCGCTGCCGGCATTATCGGCGCGCAGGCGCTCTGCCAGGCGCCGGCAGATGGCTATACGCTCATGCTGGGCGGCGCGGGCGAGACCGCGATCAACCCGCATATGTACAAGGAACGCCTGCCCTATAATCCAGCGCGGGATATGCGCGCTGTCATGGTCATGGTGAAGGTGCCGATCGTGATCATGGGTTTCCCGGGCGCGCCCTTTACCAATGTCGCGGAATTGGTCGTGGCGGCGCGGGCCAATCCGGGGAAATTCTCCTACTCATCTTCGGGCATTGGCAATCCGCAGCATCTGGCCGGCGAATTGTTCAATCGCGTCGCTGGCGTGGATACTTTGCATGTGCCCTATCGCGGCTCCGGCCCGGCCGTTTTGGATATCGCCTCAGGCCAGGTGCAGTTTGGCTATAATTCGCTGGCGTCGGGGCTTTCGCTGATCCGCGAAGGGCGCATCCGCGCCATCGGCGTGACATCGCGCGAACGCATGGCGCAATTGCCGGATGTGGGCGCCGTCGCGGAATTCGCCCCCATGGCCAATTATGAATTGGTCAATTTCTTCGGGCTTTTCGCGCCAACCGCCGTGCCGGAACCGATCATGCGCCGCCTGCATGGTATTGTCCTTTCCGCCATGCGCGAACCCACGCTGCGCGCCCGTTTCGAAGAACAGGGGCTGCAGGTGCAGGGCTTCAGCTTGGAAGAAAGCCAGGCTTTCATGATTAGGGAATCAGAAAAGCTTGGCCGCATTGTTGCCGAGGCGAAGATCACCGCCGAATGAGCACCCCTTCCCCAAAATGGCGCCGCCTGCTGATCACCGGCGCGGCGGGCGAAATCGGCAGCGTCATTCGCCCGGCGCTGGTGGATACTGCTGGGGCGCTGCGCTTGCTCGATCAACGACCCATTGCGGATGCAGCGGCTGCTGAAACCATCATGGGCGATGTCACTGACCCGGCGGTGATGGATACCGCCATGGCAGGCGTGGATTGCGTCATCCATCTGGCCGGCATCCCGCGCGAGACCGGCGGCAGCCCGGATGAGATCCTACAGGCGAATATCATCGGCACGCATACGGTCTTTGCGGCTGCGCGCCAGCATGGCGTGAAGCGCATGATTTTCGCTTCCAGCAATCATGTGATTGGGTTTTATCCGTCCGAAGAACCTGTTGGCCCAGATGTACCGCCCCGCCCCAGCGGCTTTTACGGCGCCAGCAAAGCCTATGGGGAAGCCTTGGCGCGATTGCATGCGGATAAATTCGGCATGGAGGTTGCGTGCCTGCGCATCGGTGCCTTCCGCGCGCGCCCCGGCAATGCGCGGGAATTGGGCGCCTGGGTCAGCCATGGGGATATGGCAGCGCTTGCGCGTGCTTGCGTTCTGGCGCCCAGCTTTCATTTCTTGGTGCTTTATGGCGTTTCAGCCAATAGCCGCGCCAAATGGGGCGGCGATGGCGCGGCGCGCGCCCATATCGGCTTCACGCCGCGCGACAATGCCGAAGATTGGGCCGCCGAATTGGCGGATAAAACCGCCCCGCACGGCAGCCCTGCCGCGCGCTTTCACGGCGGCAGTGTTTGCGAGATTGGCTTTCAGGGCGGCCCAGATCGGATCGCCTGAACTTCAGCTTGGCCGCGTGAAAGCCTGCCGCGCGAGCAGCTTCCAGCCATCGGGCTGGCGCTTCCATACTTGCAGAATGCCGATATTCACTGGGTTCACGCGCCCATTGCTTTCGGATTCGCCGCGCAGCACATGGCGCACAATGGCGTCATCGCCGACAACATCAATGGTCTGATCCGAAACATTCATGGACCGGAAGATAGAGGTCCTGTTCGCCAGCGGGTCAATGAATTGCTGGCGGTTTTCGATCCGCCCGGCTGAATGGCCGTAGCTGAGCCTTTCATGCGTCACGGCCATCATCCCGGCCCGGTCCCCGGCCAGCATGGCCTTGGTCAGCGCCTCCACCGCTGCGGCCACGCCGGCGGCATCGCTGGCCTGGGCCAGGGCGGTTGAGGGGGTGAAATTGGCGAGTGTCAGGGCCGCGGCCCCAGCCAGCGCCAAATGGCGGCGGTTCATGGACATATGATTTCCTCCCGCTGCGTTGATCGCAGTCAGGCCAAGTCTGGGCCCGGGAAATCCCCGAGCGCAAGGCATATCTCGACCCAAAAACCCCTCTCCGGGCTTGCAATTTGGCGCCTCGCCCCCTTTTGGAAGGGCCTGCCTGGGTGGACACCCGGGCGCGGCACCTGTAGTGCGGCGCACAATCTAGTCCTGTGGGGGTATCCCTTATGAAAGTGGCCGTTCTGAAAGAACGCCGGGCCGGTGAGACGCGGGTTGCCGCGACGCCGGAGACCGTGAAGAAGCTGATTGGCATGGGCTGCACCCTGGCTGTTGAAGCCGGCGCGGGCCTGGCCTCTGGCTTTACCGATGCTGCCTTCGCGGAAGCAGGCGCCAGCTTGGCTGCCGATGCCGCCGGGGCGCTGGCGGGCGCCGATATCGTGCTGAAGGTGCGCGCACCGCTCGCTGCCGGCGAAGGCGCGTTGGATGAGTTGGCGCTGATCCCTCGCGGGGCGCTGCTGATTGCGACCATTGCCGCCGATGCAGATGCCGCCGGGCGCTATGCCGCCGCCGGGATTGACGCTTGCTCCATGGAATTGCTGCCGCGCATCACCCGCGCGCAATCCATGGATGTGCTGTCTTCTCAGGCGAATTTGGCCGGCTACCGCGCCGTGGTTGAAGCCTCGACCGCCTATGACAAGGGCTTCCCCATGATGATGACCGCCGCCGGCACCGTGCCCGCGGCCAATACTTTCATCATGGGCGCCGGCGTTGCGGGCTTGCAGGCGATTGCGACCGCGCGGCGCCTGGGTGGCAGGGTTTCGGCGACCGATGTGCGCCCCGCCGCCAAGGAAGAAATCAAATCCCTCGGCGCCAGCTTCGTGGGTTACGAAGATGAGGAAAGCAAGGCCGCGCAAACCGCGGGCGGCTATGCCAAGCAGCTTTCCGCCGCTTTCTACGCCAAGCAGGCGGAAGTGGTGGCAGCGCATATTGCCAAGCAGGATGTCGTGGTTTGCACCGCTTTGGTGCAAGGCCGCCGCGCGCCCATTCTGGTAACCGCCGAGATGGTTGCTGCCATGAAGCCGGGTTCCGTGATTGTGGATATCGCATCTGACGCGGGCGGCAATTGCGCGATGACCAAGCCTGGTGAGCTTTTTGTCACCGAAAATGGCGTGAAGATCCTGGGCTATACGAATTGGCCCGGGCGCATTCCGGCGGCGGCTTCCGCGCTTTATGCGCGCAATCTGCTGACCTTCCTGACCACCTTCTGGGATAAGGACGCGAAGGCGCCGAAACTCCCGGAAGATGATGATATTGTGAAGGGTGTTGCGCTCACGCGCGGCGGGGCCGTGGTGCACCCGCAAATGAAGCCGGCTCAGGCAGGCTAAGGAGAATTCGGATGAACGCGACCGAACTCGCCAATCAGGCGTCCAGCACCGCGCAGCGCGCGCTGGAATTGGCTGAACAGGCCCGCCGGGTGGCGGAAGCCGTGGCCCCGATGGCTGCGGCGGCTGAGCCGTTTTTGTATTTGCTGACGATCTTCTTGCTCGCCTGCTTTGTGGGCTATCATGTGGTGTGGAACGTGACGCCCGCGCTGCACTCGCCGCTGATGGGCGTGACCAATGCCATCTCCTCGGTGATTGTGGTGGGGGCTATCCTTGCCGCTGGCACTGCAGAAGGCACAGCGGCAAAGATTTTCGGCTTCATCGGCGTGACGCTTGCTGCCGTGAATATTTTTGGCGGCTTTATGGTGACGCGCCGAATGCTGGCCATGTTCAAGAAGAAGGGGAGCTGACGCCATGGCGACGACCCTTCTGACACTGGCTTATCTTGTTGCGTCAGTGCTGTTCATCCTGGCGCTGCGCGGCTTGAGCCATCCGGAAACCAGCCGCCAGGGCAATATGCTTGGCATGATCGGCATGGCGGTGGCGATTGCCGCCACCCTGCTGAAGCCGGGCATGAGCATTAGCGGCATTGGGCTGGTGATTGCGGGCTTGGCCATTGGCGGCGCCATCGGCACCATTGTTGCCCAACGCATTCAAATGACGTCGCTGCCACAGCTTGTCGCGGCCTTCCATTCGCTGGTCGGTCTGGCGGCGGTGTTTGTGGCGGCGGCGGCGTTTTATGCGCCGGAGAGCTTCGGCATTGGCGTGCGCGGCAATATCAAGGGCGCGTCTTTGGTTGAAATGTCGCTGGGTCTTGCGATTGGCGCCATCACCTTTTCGGGTTCTGTGATTGCCTTTGCGAAGCTTGATGGCCGCATGTCTGGCGCGCCCATCATGTTCAAGGGTCAGCACATGCTGAACCTGGGGCTTGGCATTTTGCTGGCGGTGCTGGTGGTGCTGTTCGTGATCACGGGCAGTGATGTGCTGTTCTGGATGATTGCCATCCTATCCTTGGTGCTGGGCTTCCTGCTGATCATCCCGATTGGCGGCGCTGATATGCCTGTGGTTGTGTCCATGCTGAACAGCTATTCCGGCTGGGCGGCGGCGGGCATTGGTTTCACCATCGGCAATCTGCTGCTGATTGTGACGGGCGCGCTGGTCGGCGCTTCTGGTGCCATTCTGTCCTACATCATGTGCAAGGGCATGAACCGCAGCATCATCAATGTGCTGTTGGGTGGCTTCGGGTCTGAAGGTGGCACCGTGGCGGCTGGTGGTGCGGCGGCGGATCGCCCGCCCGTGAAGGCCGGCAGCCCGGAAGACGCGGCCTATATGATGAAGAATGCGCAGAAGATCATCGTGGTGCCTGGCTATGGCATGGCGGTGGCGCAGGCGCAGCAGGTGCTGCGTGAAATGGCTGACCTGCTCAAGAAGGAAGGCGTTGATATCAAATACGCCATCCATCCTGTGGCAGGCCGCATGCCCGGCCACATGAACGTACTGCTGGCCGAAGCCAATGTGCCTTATGATGAGGTTCTTGAACTTGAGGAGATCAACCCCGAATTCGCCGATGCCGATGTGGCCTTTGTGATCGGGGCGAATGACGTGACCAACCCGGCTGCCAAGACCGACAAATCATCGGCGATTTACGGCATGCCCATTCTGGATGTGGAACGCGCGAAGACCGTGTTCTTCATCAAGCGCGGCATGGCGAGCGGTTATGCCGGCGTGGATAATGAGCTGTTCTTCCGCCCGAATACAATGATGCTGTTCGGCGATGCGAAGAAGGTCACGCAGGAAATTGTGCAGGCTTTGCAGCGCTGATTGGCGGCTTATTCCTGATAGCCCCGGCCCGCGAAAGCGTGCCGGGGTTTTTTATTCCTGATCCCAAGGGGCTTTCACATCGTCACGCGGCGGGCGGCCACGCTTCATGCGGCCACGAGATAATTCCGTGACCACGCCATGCAGGGTGCGGAGTTCCTGTTCCGTGATTTCACCGCGCTGGAACCAATGGCGCAGATTGCGCACCATGCCAGGGCGCTTTTCCTGATTGTCGAGAAAGCCCGAGGCATCCAATTCGCCAATCAGGCGAGTGAGGAAAATATCCAATTCTCCTTTGGGCGCGACATGGGTTTCATTTGTCATGAGATAGCGCGGCGGCGTTGCCTCGGCAGCCATCCACCATTCATAGGCCAAGATCATCACGGCTTGGGCCAGGTTCAGGGAGTTGTGCTCCGGGTTTAGCGTATAGCGCACCAGGGTATCGGCGCGGGCGAGTTCCTCAGCCTCAAGCCCTGCGCGTTCGGGGCCGAATAGCACCGCAACACGCTGGCCTTTGGCAATGATGGCGTGCAAATCCTCAGCCGCTGCCCGCGCATTGCGTACCGGCATCACCACATGGCGCGGTCGCGGGCAGGTTGCCAAGACGCGGTGGCAATCCGCGAGCGCGGCATCGAGTGTATCGAAGACCTGCGCCGCATGAATGATGGGATCAGCCCCGGAAGCCGCGGGCAAGGCATCGGGCTGTGGCCAGCCATCGCGCGGCGCCACGATACGCAAATGGAATAGGCCGCCATTGGCCATTGCGCGGGCCGTGCTGCCGATATTGCGCGCCATTTGCGGGCGCACCAGCACGATTATCGGGCTTTCACCCGGGGGTGGCGTCAGTGGCGCCCCCCCTTCCGCACGCCCGCCTGTCATCGGGCGAGGAAGGCTTTTAGTTGGGCGATTTCCGCTTCCTGGGCGGCAATGATGGATTCCGCGAGGCGCTTCATTTCAGGGTCCTTGCCGTGGCGCAGCACCACGCGCGCCATGTCTATCGCGCCCTGGTGATGCGGGATCATGCCGGCGGCAAAATCCCGATCCGCATCGCCCGTGAAGCGGATATTCATGTCGCGGTGCATCCGGTCATTGGCAGCGCGGAATTCGCGTATGGATGCGGGTTCATTCGCGCTGGGGCGCGCGCCATGGCCCTGATGGCCCTGCTGCGCCAGGGCAGGCAGGGCAAGGGTGGCGAGGGTGAGGCAAAGGGCGATGCCTTTCATGATTGGGCTCCCGGTTTTTGGTTCAACCGAGAAAGGCTGCGGCTTGCCATAAGGGGAAGGTCAAGCGCGTTTCCAGCCTGTGCCACCGGCGCCATCTTCCAGGATAATGCCCTTGGCCTTCAATTCATCGCGAATACGGTCGGCTTCCGACCAGTTCTTCGCCTGGCGGGCCGCAAGCCGCGCGGCGATGGCCGCTTCAATGGCGGCACTATCCGCGCCATCACCTTGCAACCACACCGCCGGATTAGTTTGCATCAAGCCAAGCACAGCAGCCGCTTCACGGAAGGCCGCGACCACCGCGCCGATTTCGGGCGCATCCCTCAGGCCCATGCGTTCCAGCACGACATTAGGCGAACCACCCACCGTCAGCGCATTGGCAAGGGTGCGAAGGTCCCGCAGCCGCGCGAGTGCCAGCGGGGTATTCAGATCATCGTGCAGCGGTTCCAGGACCCAAGCGGTGATCTTTGCCGCGTCATCATCGGTATCGGGGGCATCCGCGCGCGCCAGCATGGCGTAATGATCATCCAATTCCGCCTTGGCTTCATCCAGCCCAGCCTCGGTGAAATCCAGCGATTGGCGGTAATGGGTGCGCAGCAATAGCAGGCGGAAAGCCTCACCAGCCCAAGGGCCTTTCTTCAAAATATCGCGCACGGTCAGAAAATTGCCGAGGGATTTCGACATCTTCTCGCCATTCACGAGCAGCATGCCGTTATGCATCCAGTAACGGGCAAAGGCCGCACCGGGGAAAGCGCAAACAGATTGCGCGACTTCGTTTTCATGATGCGGGAAGATCAAATCGTGTCCGCCGCCATGAATATCGAAGCTTTCGCCCAGATGCTTCCATGACATGGCAGAGCATTCAATATGCCAGCCAGGCCGCCCGCGGCCCCAGGGGCTGTCCCAGCCCGGCGTTTCGGCATCGCTCGGTTTCCACAGCACGAAATCACCGGCATCGCGCTTATAGGGCGCCACATCCACCCGCGCGCCGGCCAGCAATTCATCCGGTGATCTCCCGGAAAGCTTGCCGTAATTGGCGAAGGACGGGACCGAGAACAGCACATGACCATCCGCCGCATAGGCATGGCCATTGGCGATCAGGCGTTCAATAAGCGTAATCATTTCCGCGATATGGCCGGTGGCGCGCGGTTCTATATCCGGCGGCAAAGCGCCAAGCGCCGCCATATCGGCATGGAACTCCGCTGTGGTGCGCGCGGTAATGGCGGCGATGGGCTCACCGCTTTCGCGCGCGCGCGCATTAATCTTGTCATCCACATCCGTGATGTTACGTGCGTAAGTCACGCGCGGATAAAGCCGGCGCAGCAAGCGCGCCAGCACATCAAACACCACCACAGGCCGCGCATTGCCCAGATGCGCCAGATCATAAACTGTCGGCCCGCAGACATAGACCTGCACATGTGATGGATCGATGGGTTCAAAGCGCCGCTTTCCGCGCGCCGCGCTGTCATGAAGAAAAATATCGGTCATGCTTTAGCTGCCCGCCGCAATCTTAAGGCGCGTCGCGGCTTTATCTCGGCCAATAAGCGGCAGCATGGTGCCGATATCAGGCCCATGTTCTTCACCCGTCAGCGCCAAACGCATGGGCAGGAATAGCGCCTTGCCCTTGCGACCGGTGCTGACCTTGATCTCGCTGGTCCAGGCACTCCAGGTGGTGGTGTCCCAAGGTTCAGCGGGCATGACATCCAGGGCACCGCGGAGGAAATCCTGCTCCCCTTCCAGCACGGGTGGCACAATGCTGCCGCGCACCACATCGAACCAGGGCCGGGCTTCCCGCAGCAAATCCAGATTGCCGCGCACGGCAACCCAGAAAGCCTCATCAGCGCCTTCCGGTAGCCTGTCCTTCACCGCATCAAAGGCAACGCCATGCAGAAGCTTTCTGTTCAGCGCCAACATATGACGCGGATCAAAGCGCGCGGTGGATTGGGAGACCTTGCCGAGATCATAAGTCGGCGCGAGGTCAGCGGGCATCCCCGCGACGGGATCATTGGAAGTGCCAAGCGCCGCCAAATACCCAATAAGCGCCGCCGGTTCGATCCCATCTTTCCGCAAATGTCGGAGCGAAATGGACCCCAAGCGCTTGGACAGCGCGCCCCCTTCCGCATCCGTCAGCAGCGGCAAATGGCCAAAGGCCAACGCGCCCTGTTTGCCGCCCAAAGCTTCAAAAATATCAATCTGAATACCGGTATTCGTGACGTGATCCTCACCGCGGATGATATGGGTGATCCCCATCTCCAGATCATCAACGACTGACGTGAAGGTATAAAGCGGCGAACCATCGGCGCGGATCAGCACGGGGTCTGAAATCGCCGAAAGCTTCACGCTACGATCACCCAGCACCTGATCGCGCCAGGAAACCGAGCGCATGGAAAGCTTGAAGCGCCAATAGGGCTGCTTGCCATTGGCCAAGGCGCGTTCCAATTGCTCGGTTGTCATTTTCAGCGCTTCGCGATCATAAAGCGGCGGCTTGCCTTCGCGCCGGCGGCGTTCGCGTTTGTAGGCGAGTTCTTCTTCCGTCTCGAAGCACGGATAAAGCCGCCCTGCGGATTTCAGTTTTTCCGCCGCTGCCGCGTAGCGATCAAGCCTTGTTGATTGCGCCACCAACCCATCCCAGGGCAGGCCAAGCCAAGTCAGGTCTTCTTCAATCGCTTCGGCATATTCCGCGCGGGATCGTTCGGTATCCGTATCATCCAGGCGCAGCAGGAATTCCCCGCCATGGCGGCGCGCGAGCAGCCAATTGGCCAGCGCAACACGCGCATTGCCAACATGCAAAAGCCCGGTGGGCGAAGGGGCAAAACGGAGTTTCATGCCGCGTCCTCAGATTCTTCATCGCGGCGCGGGTCGAGCATGCGCCAATTGCGTTCTTCCGAATCACGCACGGGCGTTTCGGCAAAACCCTTTAATTCACTGCCACTCACCCAGCCATTCTCCGCAGCACCGACCACTTCCGCATCCTCGCCAAAGGCGAACCAGGCATCCAACACGGCCTTCGCATCCAGCCCGGGCGCGCGGCAGCGCTCAACGGAATCCCGCACATAACGACGCGCAAAGGCATTGGCGTGTTCGATGGTCAAAAACCCGCGCACTTCTTCCACCGGGTCACTGCCATTGGCGCCGGATAAATCCATGATGCGCACCGTCAGGTCATCCGCACCAAAAAGCTTGGGGTCCATTTCAGCGCTCATGAAATCAGCGCCGTAAAGCCATTGGTGATTGGGTAGCGCCGATCCCGCCCAAAGGCGCGCGGCGTGATCTTTACACCGGGCGGTGCCTGCCGGCGCTTATACTCCGCGCGATCCAGCAAGCGCCAAACCCGCAGCACCAAAGCGCGATCAAACCCATCTGCCACCAGCGCATCCACGGATTTCTCGCCTTCCACCAGCCCTTCCAGAATGGCATCCAGCACTTCATAAGGCGGCAGGCTGTCCTGATCTTTCTGATCCGGCTTCAATTCAGCGCTGGGTGGTTTGGTGATGACGCGTTCGGGCATCACCATCCCCTTGGGGCCAAGGCCAATAGACGATTGGTTTTCGTTCCGCCACCAAGACAAGGCAAAAACCGTGGTCTTGTACACATCCTTCAGCACGGAATAGCCACCGCACATATCGCCATAAATCGTGGCATAGCCCGTGCTCATTTCACTTTTATTGCCGGTGGTCAGAAGCATATCGCCGAACTTGTTCGACAGCGCCATCAACGTCACGCCACGAATGCGCGATTGTAGATTTTCTTCCGTGATATCGGGCGGACGATTGCCGAAGGCCGGTGCCAGCATGGTGGCGAAAGCCTCCATCGCCGGACCAATGCCGATATTCTCATAGCGAATGCCGAGAAGCTGCGCGCATTCGGCAGCATCTTCCAGGCTTTCGATGCTGGTATAGGGCGATGGCATCATCACCGCGCGCACCCGATCCGCGCCCAGCGCATCCACAGCCACCGCCGCCGAAATCGCGGAATCAATCCCGCCAGATAGCCCCAGCACCACACCCGGAAAGCGGTTTTTGTTCACGTAATCGCGAAGCCCCAGCACCATGGCGCCATAGATTTGTTCAAGCCGCGGCAAGGCGGGCGCGATCTCACCAGGCGCACAGACCAGCTTCCCGCCATCACGCCGCCATTCCGTCAGGCGCAGCCCCTCAGTGAACATGGGCATCACATGGGCCAGGGAGCGATCAGCATTCATCACGAAGGATGCGCCTTCAAACACCAGCTCATCCTGGCCGCCCACTTGGTTCACAAACACAAAGCCAAGCCCGGTTTCAACGCAGCGCGATACCGCCAGATCAAGCCGCGCCTGATGCTTTTCTGCCTCGAACGGAGAACCATTGATGGCGATCAGGATTTCCGCGCCGGTCTCACTGAGCGTTTCGGAAACGGCGGGGAACCACCAATCCTCACAAATCATCAGGCCAAGGCGAAAGCCGCGAAAGGGAATGGGGCCGGGCGCGGGGCCGGCATCAAACACACGCTTGTCGTCAAACACGCCGTAATTGGGCAATTCATGCTTGGCGCGGCGCGCGGCAATCTGCCCGGCTTCCAGCAGGAACAGCGCGTTGAAAACCTTCTCACCTTCTTGCCAAGGGCCGCCCACCACCAGGCCGGGGCCGCCATCGGCGGTCTCGGCGGCCAGGGCAGCGATTTCGGCTTCGCAGGCGGCGATGAAGGCGGGCTTGCGCACCAAATCTTCCGGCGGATAGCCGGCGATGGAAAATTCCGGCGTCACCACAAGATCGGCGCCAAGCTTTGCGGCTTCCGCGCGGGCCTTTCGGATCAGCGCCGCATTGGCGGTCAGTGCGCCCTCATGGGGGTTGAGTTGCGCCAGGGCAATTTTCAGGGTCTCGGCCATGGGGGGCTTCTAAAGGTTTTCTGGCTTGGGTGAAATCACCCGATTGAGCCCGCCCTAAACATGCCCGCCATTGCGCCGGCGGGTCTCCCCCTGCTTCAGCAGGAATTCACGGCCAACCTTCACGCGCGGCACACCATCATAGGCAACGATATCGGCGGTGGCATAGGTTTCGGACCAGGTATCGGGGATGAAGCTGCCCGTGCCCACCACATCAATCGGCGCGCGCGCTTCCGCCATGACCCGGCATTTGCTGACGCCAAAGCCCGAAGAAGCGACAATCCGCACCCGTGGGAAGCCGGCCTCATCCAAGGTTTCACGCATACGCCAGATGGCGGCGGCGGAAACCCCGGTGCCGGTCAGGTGGCGCAATTCCGTCTCACTCCGGTAGCGCCTTGTCGCCTGGGGGGCGTGGCGTTCCAGCACAGCGTAGCTTTCGGCGGGGTCCAGCCCTTCAAGGAAGCGGCCGCCATGAGTGTCCAGCCGCATGGCAAGCCGCCCGGCAGCGGCCAATTCGGGGAAGCGGCGCGCCACGGCCAGGCCATCGGTCACTTCTCGGCCGAAATAATCCACCAGCACCGTCAGGTTTTCATCCGGGAAGGTTTCGTGGAACATCTCGGCCGCGCGCACCGTGCTGCCGGCATAGCCGATCAGCGCATGCGGCATGGTGCCATAGCCCTTGGACGTGCCGAACCAATGCGCCGTCGCGTCATTGGCATTGCCGATGAAGCCCTTGGCGCCTTCCGCCTGCGCGGCGCGACTGCCGACGGAAGCGGCATAGGCCATCATGTCCTGCATTTCCGCCCCGGCGCAGTGGCGCGCTTCCATGGCCAGGAAAGCGGTTTGCGGCAATTCAACGCACATCTGATAGGCGTTATGCGCCGCAACACAGGCCGCACCCAGCTTTTGCAGCAGCATGGTTTCCAAATCCACCAGCTGCACAAAGGAACCGCTGACATAAAGCAAAGGATCGCCCGCGCCGACCCACTGGCCTTCTTCATGCATCACTTCGATCTGGAACGCAGTGCCGCGAGACGCCGCCACAGCACGCAACCAATCCAGCATCAGCCGAGGCGCCGAAATCACCGGGCGGCGCAGGAAGACCGCATAGGTCACTTTGGTATCACCAAAGCGCTGCACTACGGCCTTGGTACGGTTGAAATAGCTATCGGCGCGGGCGGATATCACCGCATCCGTCACATCGGATGCCGCCGGAAGGGTTGTTCCCTCCCGGCTGCTGGGCGCGTTCACTGCGCTGCCTGGGCCGGTGCGGTCAGGCCGGCCACGCGCCGCGCCTTCAATTCCTCGGCGATCAGGAAGGCGAGTTCCAGCGATTGTTCGGCATTGAGCCTGGGATCGCAGGAGGTCGCGTAATTGGCCGAAAGATCGGTCTCCGACAGCTTATGGGCGCCGCCCAGGCATTCGGTGACGTCACTGCCGGTCATTTCCACATGCACGCCGCCGGCGAAGCTGCCTTCCGCCTCATGCACATCGAAAAAGCCGCGCACTTCCGAAATAATGGCATCAAAGGGCCGGGTCTTATAGCCGGCAACGGTGGTGGTATTGCCATGCATCGGATCACAAATCCAAACCACATTGCGCCCGGCGCGCGTCACGGCACGGACCAGCGGTGCCAGCTTCGCTTCCACCTTTTCGGCACCCATGCGGGAGATCAGCGTCAGCCGCCCCTTTTCATTGGCTGGGTTCAGGATTTCCGTGAGGCGCACCAATTCATCGGCATCCATGCTGGGGCCGACCTTCATGCCGATGGGGTTTTTGACACCCCGCAGGAATTCCACATGCGCCCCTTCCGGCTGGCGCGTACGGTCCCCAATCCACAAGAAATGCGCCGAACAGGCATACCAATCGCCGGAGGTGGAATCGACGCGCGTCATCGCCTGTTCATAAGGCAGCAACAGGCTTTCATGGCTGGTGTAGAAATCCGTCTCCCGCACTTGCGGCAGGTCTGACATGCCGCAGGCCTGCATGAAGGACAGCGTCTGATCAATGCGGGTTGCCAGGTCCGCATAGCGTTCCGCAAGCGGGCTTCTTTCGACAAAGCCAAGATTCCAGCGATGGACCTGATGCAAATCCGCATAGCCACCGGTGGCGAAGGCGCGGAGCAGATTCAGCGTGCCCGCCGATTGCATATAGGCGAATTCCATCCGCGACGGATCGGGGATGCGCGACGGCGCATCGAAATCCGGGCCGTTGATGATGTCGCCGCGATAGGAAGGCAGCGTCACGCCATCACGCGTTTCATTGTCGGAAGATCGCGGCTTGGCGAATTGCCCGGCCATGCGGCCAAGCTTCACCACCGGCAAAGCGCCACCAAAGGTCAGCACAACCGCCATTTGCAGCAGCACGCGAAAGGTATCGCGGATGACATTCGCCGTGAAATCGCCAAAACTTTCGGCGCAATCGCCGCCTTGCAGGACGAAAGCCTGGCCATCGCCAGCCCGTGCCAAGGAAGCCTTGAGGCGCCGGGCCTCACCGGCAAAAACCAGCGGGGGAAATCGCGCGATCTTGGCTTCCATTGCGGCCAAAGCCGCCTGGTCGGGATACTCCGGCACCTGCCTGATCGGCATGTTCCGCCATGATTCCGGGCTCCAGCCCCGCGCAGTCATTTCCGCCTATCTCCTTGAAACAAGACGGGGCACAATAAACACGTGCCCGCGCTGAGGGGAAGAGCAGCCGGGCAGCGCAGCAGAGTGGCAAGGAAAGCAGCAGGCATGGACAGGCAGCAAGATATCGCAATCCGGATGCAAAAGGCCGTCCAGGCGGGGGCCATTCCCGGCCTGGTGCTGGCTTTGGGTGACCGTCATGGGGGTAGCTGGGATGCCGGTTTTGGCCGCCGGGCCGTGGGAAGTGCGGAACTCATGCAGCCTGATGCGGTGTTCTGGATAGCCTCCATGACCAAGGCCATTACCGGCGCGGCGGCCATGATGCTGGTGGAAGCTGGTAAGCTTTCCCTGGATGCGCCAGCAAACGCGCTGGTGCCAGGGATTGGCGCGCTTGGCGTGCTGGAAGGCTTTGATGAGGCAGGCCAGCCCAAGCTTCGTCCGGCAAAGCGCCCCATTACTTTGCGGCATTTGCTGACCCATACTTCGGGCTATGCCTATGACATGTGGAGCGCGGATATCGCGCGCTTCCGCAAGGCCACTGGAACGCCCGCGGTTGGCACCTGCCGCAATGCCGCACTTGCCCTGCCCCTGCTGTTCGATCCTGGCGAGGATTGGAGTTATGGCATCGGCATAGATTGGGCCGGCAAGATGATTGAAGCCGCAACCGGCGAGACGCTTGGCGCGCATCTGACGCGGGTGATTTTTGAACCACTCGGCATGGTGGATACGTCCTTCAAGCTGCGCCCGGATCAAAGGGCGCGGCTGGCGGCGATGCATGGGCGCGGTGCGGATGGGGCGCTTTCCGTCATTCCCTTCGAAGTGCCGCAGGAGCCAGAGTTTGAGACCGGTGGCGGCGGGCTTTACGGCACGGCGCGGGATTATTTGGCTTTTGCGCGCATGATTTTGAATGGCGGCAAGCACGGCAAGATCAGGCTGCTGAAGCCGGAAACCGTGGCCGAGATGGCGCGCGACCAGATCGCGCCGCTTGCGGTGCGCCCGATGCTTTCAGCGGCGCCGACAGCGACCCGCGATGCAGATTTCTTCCCCGGCATGGCGAATGGTTGGGGGCTTACGTTTCTGGTGAACCGGCGCCCATCACCGCAGGGGCGGTCCGCCGGCGGGCTCGCCTGGGCCGGGCTTGGCAATACCTTCTATTGGATAGACCATGGCCGCGGCACGGCAGGGATTTTCCTCAGCCAAATCCTGCCGTTTTTCGACCCGGAGGCGATCAGCCTGTTTCGGGATTTTGAGAGCATGGTGAATGGTGCTTGAAGTGCTTTGCTAAAACACCACCACCGATCGGATGGATTTGCCTTCATGCATCAAATCGAAGGCATCGTTGATTTTCTCAAGCGGCATGGTGTGGGTGATCAGATCGTCAATATTGATCTTCCCTTCCATGTACCAATCAACAATCTTCGGCACATCGGTGCGCCCGCGCGCGCCGCCAAAGGCGGAACCTTTCCAGACGCGCCCCGTGACAAGCTGGAAGGGGCGGGTTGCGATCTCGGCGCCTGAAGGGGCGACGCCGATGATGATGCTCTCCCCCCAGCCACGATGGCAGCATTCCAGCGCCTGGCGCATCACCGCGACATTGCCGGTGCAATCGAAGGAGAAATCTGCGCCACCGCCGGTCAAATCCGTGATGGCCTGGACCACCTTATCGGTGCCGACCTCATTCGGGTTGATGAAATGCGTCATGCCAAATTTGCGCGCCATGGCCTGCTTGGCGGGGTTGATGTCAACGCCGATGATCTTGTCGGCCCCCACCATGCGCGCGCCTTGGATGACATTCAGCCCAATGCCGCCCAGGCCAAAGACAACCACATTGGCGCCAGGCCAGACCTTGGCCGTATAGATCACCGCGCCGATGCCGGTGGTGACGCCGCAGCCAATGTAGCAAATTTTGTCGAAGGGCGCGTCTTCGCGCACTTTCGCGAGCGCGATTTCCGGCAGCACGGTGAAGTTCGAAAACGTGCTGCAGCCCATATAATGGAAAAGCGGTTTGCCAGATGCAGCGCCTTCACAACTGAAGCGGCTGGTGCCATCGGGCATGATACCCTTGCCCTGGGTGCCGCGGATCGAGGTGCAAAGATTGCTGCGCTGACTGAGGCAGGTTTTGCAGGCGCGGCATTCGGGCGTGTAAAGGGGGATCACGTGATCACCGGGCTTTACGCTGGTCACGCCCGCGCCGATTTCGCGCACAATGCCGGCACCTTCATGGCCGAGGATGGCGGGGAAAAGCCCCTCAGAATCCAGCCCATCCAGCGTGTAGGAATCCGTATGGCAAACGCCGGTCGCCATGATTTCGACCAGGACTTCGCCGGCTTTGGGGCCGGCCAAATCCACGGTTTCGATGGTGAGTGGCTGTTTCGCTTGCCAAGCCACGGCGGCGCGCGTTTTCATCGGGCGGT
>JBBAUC010000057.1:0-10621 GCA_040398485.1 Roseomonas sp.
TTTAGCAATAAACACGCCAGAAGAGAAATACTTCATGATGCGCGTGCCTGCGCCATGGCCGGCCTTGGCATGGTTGCGAAAATCGGCGGCAGGCGCGCAAAGAACTCAAGCTCTGCGCGGTTTTGGCGTTCAAGCCGCGCCAGCGCCGTGGCGTAGTCAGCCTGGGATCGCGCCGGCGCCACCCCCGCCAGCACCGGCCTTTCATTGATGCGCGGCAGCACCCCGCCAAGCGTGAGGCCGAAGAATTCGAGCAGCCTTTGGGCAAACACATCCAAAGCCTCCATCCGGCCGAGCAGATAGGGGTAGCGCTGCAACGCTGCCGTGATGCCGTGCCGGTCCGTGGCATTGAATAGCGTGCGCAATTGCGCATCCCTGCAGTGCACCGCGAATTCCGGCACCGCATCCAGCGCCTGATTGAGGGTGAGCAGACTGAGCGCAGCATGTTCCGGATGATCTGGTGTGCCGCGAATATAGTCATAAAGGGAGACAATGCGTTCCAGCGGTTGGCGTATGATAGCGGCGATGGCAACCGGGCGGGGGGCGTACTTCAGCAACGGATGCGCAACACCATAATGGCCCGTGACCAGCATCGCCCGACTATAAATGCGATTGTCATTGGCGAGTGCCGTGGCCAGCCCTGCCTCTCCGCCATGTTCCGCCACAAGATCGGCATGGAAGAAGGCGCGATCCCCGAAGGCGTATTTCAACATACGGTTGATAGTGGTGCCGCCGGTGCGGGGAAGATGAAGAAAGCATAAAATCGGCATCCCGGACATGGAGGCCGTAAAATTTTCCTTTAATATTACAGTCATTTCCTGGGTCTTGCAGAAGACCCAAGTAAATACCGACCAGATCATAATATTCGGTTGCAGCCGCCGCCGGCAGAGGCGGGAGGGAGACCCAAGCTTGACGGGGTAGCCCCTGCGCCCTTAAAGCAGCGCTCGGTCGGGCGCGTAGCTCAGCGGTAGAGCATTCGCTTCACACGCGAAGGGTCACAGGTTCAATCCCTGTCGCGCCCACCACCCCCACGCTCAATATGATTTTGGTAGGCCGAGCACTTTTTCGGCGATATGGCTCAGGATCAGTTCTCGGCTGACCGGGGCGATGCGCGGGATCATGCTTTCGCGGAAATAGCGTTCCACCTGGTATTCCTGGGCATAGCCCATGCCGCCATGGGTGAGCACGGCGGCTTCTGCTGCGGCGAAACCGGCCTCGGCGGCCAGATATTTGGCCGCATTTGCCTCGGCGCCGCAGTCCCGGCCCGCATCGTACAGCGCGGCCGCTTTCATGGTGAGCAAGCTGGCCGCTTCCAACTGCGCCCAAATCCGCGCCAGCGGGTGCTGGATGCCCTGATTCTGGCCAATCGGCCGGCCAAAGACTTCGCGCGTGCGGGCGTAATTGGCCGCGCGCGAAAGCGCTGCCTGCCCGATCCCCACAGCCTCCCCCGCAATCAGGATACGTTCGGGGTTGAGGCCATGCAGGATAAGGCGAAAGCCCTCACCTTCCGCGCCGATGCGGTCTTCTTCCGGCACTTCCAGGCCATCAAAGAACAGCATGTTCGAATCAACGCCATGCCGGCCCATTTTGTGAATGAGCCGCACCTCCACCTTGGCGCGATCCAACTTGGTGTAGAAAAGCGTGAGGCCATCGGTCTTGCGCTTGACCTGATCAAGCGGCGTGGTGCGCGCCAGCAGCAGGATACGGTCGGCCACTTGCGCGGTTGAAATCCAGATTTTTTGACCATTGATGACGTAGCGATCACCGCGCTTTTCTGCGCGCGTCTTCAATTCTGTTGTGTTTAGCCCGGTATTCGGTTCTGTCACGCCAAAGCAGGCCTTTTCCTGGCCCGCGATCAACGGTGGCAGGAAGCGTTGCTTCTGCGCCGCGGTGCCAAAGACCACCACAGGGTTCAGCCCGAAGATATTCATATGGATGGCGGAGGCGCCCGACATGCAGGCGCCGCTTTCCGCCACCGCCTGCATCATCACGGTCGCTTCCGAAATCCCAAGCCCGGCGCCGCCGAATTCCTCGGGCATGGCAATGCCAAGCCAGCCGGCGGCCGCGACGGCGCGGTAAAATTCTTCAGGGAAGCGCGCTTCCTGGTCAATCTTCAGCCAATAATCATCGCCAAAATCGGCGCAGAGCTTCAGGATTTGCGCGCGGAGTTCTTGTTGCGCTTCGGTAGCCGAATACTGCACGGAACCATCCTTGGGTCAGTCACGATTTGAAATTGCGTTTTTGGCGCGGGCAGGTCAATCGCTCGGCGTTGCCTTCCCTGCGGCTCTCGGGCAGAAGTCGCGTCGGGAGCATATCATGACCGAAGACACCCCTGCCCTGCCCGACCGGCTATCCAATGACCCGAGCAGCCCCTTTTTCGATGAGGCGCTGCTGAGCCGCGGCGTTGGCATTCGCTTCAAAGGTCAGGAAAAGACCAATGTCGAGGAATATTGCGTCTCGGAAGGCTGGATCCGGGTGAGCCTCGGCAAGGCCACGGATCGGCGCGGCAAGCCGCTGACCATGAAACTCACCGGGACGGTGGAGCCTTTTTTGCGGTGAGGTTTTAGGCCTAGAGCAATATTCGATCTGATGGAATCATCAGATCGAGTTTCTTGATCTAGAGAGCATAAGCCGCGCCAGCCGTACGATTCATGCTGACCGGTGCCGAAAATATTCCCGCTCCGCGCTCCGCGCCGCGTCGCAAAAGGCCTGGGCAGCGGCGGAAAGCGGCTTGTTACGCCGATATATGATGCCCGGGCCAGCGCGCATCCAAGGCGGATGAAATGGTAATTCGCGAAGCACGCCGGACTTCAGCGCATCGGCGCAAAATTCTGGCCAGATCATACAGACAGCGTCCGATGCTGAAACTACATCAATCATGGATCGCGGTGTGGCGCATTCGATCATCGGGATAAAGAAGCGCCCATCGTCTGACAGTGACCCAAGCCTACAAACCGGCGGCAGCATCTGCGCCATATGCCCGGGAAGACGCGGCCCAACCAGGGGAAAGCGGGCAACATCCTCAAGCGTTACCTGCTTCAGCCCTGCAAGCTGATGGTCAGCGCGCACGATGACGCTGCCTCCACGTTTCGGGAAAGGTTCCTTTGCAAGTTCAGGAATCCTATTTGCCTCACTCAGCTCACCAATGGCGAGGTCCACTTCGCCGCTTTGAACGGCTTCGGCGAGTTTCCACCAATCAAGTTCACGAAGGCTGATTGAAATGGCAACCCCAGCTTTCTTCATGGCCGTCACGGCCGCACCCGCCCATGCTTGGGAAACGAAGGCACCAGCCGCAATCTGCAGAGTCTCCGATCCGCCACTGCGCAGCGCTTCAATACTGCGACTGAACATCGTCTCGGCATTGATGAGGATGGCTGCCTCCTGCAAGACGCGCGCACCATCTGCGGTGAGCAAGACGCCTTGCGGGCCGCGTTCAAACAACATGATGCCAAGATCCTGTTCAAGCGACTTGATGATGCGGGTAAGATGCGGCTGGCTTATCTTCAGACGCTGGGCCGCCTTATGGAAATTCAGGGTCGCGGCCAAGGCCTGCGCCGCTTTCAGACGATCTAGCATGTACGCCCTTTGATAACGCTCATGAATTTCGAGGCTATTGTAACGGCATCACGAGATCAAGTATGAATATTACATATTTTTGACAACCACAATCGATGCCCAATCTGTCCCGACACGGCTTGGCGATCTCACGCTTGAGAATGGGTTTCCAAGCCGCCAACCCACCAAGCGGCTCTAGGACGCAATGGATTTCCAGCGGGAAACCCAGGCGTATCTCTGGGCGCTGCGGGTCTTACGAAAGGCGCTGATGGATCGCTTGAAATCTACATGCAGGCAGAAAGCCCCGGGCCTGGTAAGGAATCCAACTGGCTGCCTGCGCCAAAAGGCCCGTTCTTTTTCGTGGGGCGCTTCTATGGCCCGAAGGCCGAGGCCCTGGATGGACGCTGGAATCTTCCAGCGCTCATTGAGGTGAAATAGCGCCTTGCCGGAGGCGGCGGCACCATCACGTGCTCGCCGCATCCAATTCCGCGACCGCAGCGGCATCCAGTGTAAGTGCCGCTGCCTTGGCCAAATCCACCAATTGCGCTGAGGTAGTGGCGCTGGCAATCGGCGCTGCCAGACCCGGGCGACCCTTAAACCAGGCGAGCGCCACCTGAGCAGGCGTGGCACCCTTGCGCGCCGCCACCTTGTCCAAAGCTGCCAGCACCTTCAGCCCCTTTCCATTAAGGTATTTCCCGGCGCCGCGTGGACCACGCGGGCTTTTACCCAGGTCAGCCTCGGCCCGATATTTGCCGGACAGGAAGCCGGAAGCGAGCGAGTAGTAGGGGATAACGCCACCGCCGACCGCCGGACGCCGACGATCAACCATTCTATTTTTTTTAATAAAAAAGTATCGCAGTGCCAGTTTAACAGTATCATCACATCAAGTATGGTCCTTCAGTGTTTTTTGAGGACCGAAGCGCATGCCCAACCCCTTGAAGCGTTTGACCTCGGCAGTGATCGCCTCAGCGATTGTCGCCATCATGGCGCCGCTGCCCCTATCTTCCGCCGATGCCCAATCTGTCCCGACAAGGCTTGGCGATCTCACGCTTGAGAATGGGTTTCCCAGCCGCCAGACCGCAGATCGGCTCTATGACGAAATGGATTTCCAGCGCGCAACCCAGGCGTATCTCTGGGCGCTGCCGGCGGTGGGCTTCAAGGCGCTTTATGATGCGCAAACCAAGACGCTGGGCGCCAGCAATGGCGATATCATGTTCTACCGTAACTTGGCCGATAAGGCGGGTATGCTGACGCCCAATATCACCACGCTTTATGCCTTCAGCTTCTGGGATCTGGCCCGGCAAGGGCCGATGGTTGTGGAGGTTCCGCAAGGTTTGACAGCGGGCGGCGTCATGGACATCTGGCAGCAGCCGATCACCGATATGGGCCAGACAGGGCCGGACAAGGGCGCCGGTGGCAAATACCTGATCCTGCCGCCTGGCAGCCCTGATATTGCAGCGCCTGGTTACACCGTGTTTCGCGCGCCCAGTAATCAGGTGTGGTTTGGCACGCGCGGGCTTGATCCTGACAGGGCGGTGGCGGAAGCCACTTTGCGCAAATTCAACATCTATGGCTGGAACCAACGGGCACGGCCCGCCCCCACGAAATTCCTGGAAGTGGGTGGGCGAGCCTGGCAATCAGCGCAGCCCGACACGCTGGAATATTGGAAGCTGCTGACCGAGCTTTACGCCAATGAACCGGTGGCGCCACGCGACCGCGTGATGTTCGGCATGTTGCGGTCCCTTGGCATCGCGCCAGGGGCGCCCTTCAATCCAGACGCACGGCAGACGCGCATTCTGACGGACGCGGCCAAGGTAGGCGAATTGATGGCGCGCACCATTGCCTATGACAAGCGCTATGCGGGTGCCACGGTTTATCCCGGCAAGCGCTGGGAATATGCGGTGCTGTTCGATCTTGATCAGGAATCGCCGGACAAGAACCGCGTTCAATTCGATGAGCGTTCATCCTGGTTCTATGAAGCCATTGGCATGTCGGTTGGCATGCAGGGCCGCATCGTCGGCTTCGGTCAGGTGTATCTTGAAACCTCCAAGGATCGAGATGGCAATTGGCTTGATGGTGGCAAGACCTATAGGATGCGGGTTGAGCCTAATCCGCCGGTTCGGCAATTCTGGTCCATCACGCTTTATGACAATGTGACGCGCGGCCCGCTGGTGACCGCGCAGGGCGCTGCTGATCTTTCCTCGCGCAATCCTGATTTGGTCAAGAATGCTGATGGGTCGGTGGATGTCTATTTCGGGCCGGAAAGGCCGGCCAATGCGGCGAATTGGATCAGGACAAACCCGGGCAAGGGTTGGTTTCCCTATTTCCGCTTTTACGCCGCAACAGAAGCCTATTTCGACAAAAGCTGGCAGCTCAATGATATCGAGTTGGTGAGATAAGCCGTAGCGCAACCCGAAACGAAAACAGGAGAGGCTGACATGTCAACTTCCATCAACCGTCGTGGCTTTTCAGCCTTGGCGCTTTCGACATCCATCGCACTGACCATCAGGCCATCATGGGGCAACACCGCCATCACGCCCGATGAAGCCAAGGCCATTGCGCGTGAGGCTTGGGCCTATGCCTATGCACCGCTGCAGGGCTACCAGACCATGTATAACCAGACGCAGAATAAGGCGTTCGGTGGCTTTGTCGGTGGGTTCAATCAATTCCGGCATTATGCGCGTTCCGCCACGCCCAAGGATACGGATATTGTGTCGCCCAATAACGACACGCCTTATTCCTGGGCCTGGTTGGATTTGCGCGCGGAACCTATGGTGTTGTCTCTGCCAGCGGTACCTGCGCCGCGCTATTACGTGAACCAGTGGTTTGATCTGTACACGCATAATTTTGCCTATACGGGCGTGCGCACCACGGGGCGAGATGCGGGACATTATCTATTCGTGGGCCCACGCTGGAAGGGTGTTGTACCGGCCGGGATCACCAAGGTTTTCGTGGCTGAAACCGAATTCGTGGGGACACTGACGCGCACGCAACTCTTTGGCCCCGAAGATGTCGCAGCACTTCAGGCGGTGCAGGCGGGCTATAAGCTTACGCCGCTGTCGCAATTCACTGGCACGGCCGCGCCTGCTGCCGCGCCTGCCATTAACTGGCCGGTATGGGATGCCACCAAGGCTGAGGGGATTGAGTTCATTGCGTATCTGAATGCGCTTCTGCCCTTCATGCCGGTACATGCTTCAGAACAAGAAATGTTCGCCCGCTTTGCGCGTATTGGTATTGGGGCGGGCAGGAATTTCAATGCGAATACGCTTTCGCCAGAAATTCGGGCAGCGATAGAAGCGGGCGCCGCTGAAGCAGCCAAGACGCTGCGCGAAGACGCTGTTAAGGAAAAGACGTCACGGGATATGTTCGGCTCGCGTCAAGAATTGGCTGAAGGCTACATCACAAAGCGCAATTTCGGCGCCATGCTCGGCATCTATGCCAATACAAAGGAAGAGGCTGTCTATGCCAGCCAACAGACCGACAGTGATGGCAAGGTGCTGGATGGCAATCGGCGCTGGGTCTTGCGCTTTGAACCAGGCCAAACCCCGCCCGTGACGGAATTCTGGTCCATCACCATGTATAATTTGCCGCAACGATTCTTGGTGGATAACCCACTGAACCGCTATTCGATTGGTGATCGCACGGCGGGCCTTGTGAAAGGCGCTGATGGCTCGCTTGAAATCTACATGCAGGCAGAAAGCCCCGGGCCTGGTAAGGAATCCAACTGGCTGCCTGCGCCAAAAGGCCCGTTCTTTTTCGTGGGGCGCTTCTATGGCCCGAAGGCCGAGGCCCTGGATGGACGCTGGAATCTTCCAGCGCTCATTGAGGTGAAATAGCGCCTTGCCGGAGGCGGCGGCACCATCACGTGCTCGCCGCATCCAATTCCGCAACCGCAGCGGCATCCAGTGTAAGTGCCGCTGCCTTGGCCAAATCCACCAATTGGGCAGAGGTCGTGGCGCTAGCAATCGGCGCTGCCAGACCCGGGCGACCCTTGAACCAGGCGAGCGCCACCTGTGCGGGTGTTGCCCCCATGCGCGCTGCCACCTTGTCCAAAGCCGCCAGCACCTTCAGCCCTTTTTCATTCAGGTATTTCCCCGCACCCCGCGTGCCGCGCGGGCTTTTGCCGAGATCAGCCTCGGCCCGATATTTGCCGGACAGAAAGCCGGAAGCGAGCGAGTAATACGGGATCACGCCCACACCTTCCGCGGCGCAAAGCGGCAGCATATCCGCTTCAATGCCACGCTCCAGCAGATTGTAATGCGGCTGCATGGTCTGATAACGCGGCAGACCATGCTTTGTGCTGATATCAAGCGCTTCCTTGAAGCGCGCAGCAGAGAAATTGGAAGCGCCAATGGCGCGCACCTTGCCAGCCTTGATCATTTTGTCGAAGGCGGCAAGGGTTTCTTCCTGCGGCACCGATTCATCATCGCGGTGGGACTGATAGAGATCAATCACATCCGTCCCAAGACGCTTCAGTGATGCTTCAACGGCGCTGGCCAGGTAGGAAGGCGAAAGCCCCTTGCCGATGCCAGGCATTTCCATGCCCGCCTTGGATAGAATCAGCACATCATGGCGCCGGCCGCGCGCCTTCAGCCATTCGCCCATAATGCTCTCAGATTCGCCGCCCTTATTGCCCGGCACCCAATAAGCATAGACATCGGCGGTATCGAGCGCATTGAGGCCAAGCTCCACCAGCTCATCCAAAATCCGGAAGGATTGCGCCTTGTCCAAGGTCCAACCAAAGACATTGCAGCCGAAAACAACGGGCGGGACGAAAATGCCGGAACAGCCGAGTTCGATTTTTTGCATGGTACTCTCCTATGTCGGCGCAGATTGCCGCCTTTGGCGATGCCGGGAAAGGGGGCGGGTCACACCCTATTTGCTTGAAGCGCTAGGGCGTGATCTGGCATGCTCACGCCAAACAAACGGGAGGCTCATCATGGCGCGTCAAAATCCACCAGATCGCTCGGTTCAAGAACTTTATCGTGATGACCCTGAGCGTGCCGATGCGCTGGTCTGGGGACGGCGCGGGGCTTTGCAAGGGGCCGCACTTGCCGCCATGGGCGCGGCCTTGGGTGCCACCATCCCCTTTGCGCGCAATATGCCGGGTGGGCTGGTGCCGGCGGCGCTGGCGCAGGGCGGCGCTCAGCCGCAATTGCTGCAAATGGAAGGCAAGGGGCCACTGATCATGCAGGGTGAGCGTCCGCTCAATGCTGAGACGCCCGAGCATCTTCTGGATGATGCGGTCACCCCCGCCGAAAAATTCTTCATTCGTAATAATGGCAATGTGCCTGACCCCGTGGCCGATGCGCGTGCCTGGAAGATCCGCATTGATGGGGAAGTGAATACCCCGCTTGAGCTTTCCATCGCCGAACTTGAACAGCGCTTTGAGGTGGTAACGCGCAAGCTGCAAATGGAATGCGGCGGCAATGGCCGTTCCGGCTTTTCGCCGCAAGCCGCGGGCAATCAATGGGGCAATGGCGCCATTTCCAATGCGGAATGGACCGGTGTGCGGCTGCGCGATGTGTTGCGCGCCGCGGGTGCCAAGGACAGCGCCAAATTCACTGGCCAGCATGGCGCCGATACGCATCTTTCCGCGCAGGGGCCTGCGATCAGCCGCGGGATGCGGATTGAAAAAGCGATGGATGAGGATACGCTGATCTGCTTTCGCATGAATGGCGCGGCCATTCCGCAAATGCATGGCGCACCGGCGCGACTGATTGTGCCGGGCTGGCCAGGTTCGCTCAGCCAGAAATGGTTCACCCGGCTTGAAGTGCTCAACGCGCCCCATACCGGGCGCGGCATGGGCGGCACATCCTATCGCATCCCCGTGCGGCCCATCGTCCCGGGCAGCCGCAATAATGGCGCTGATTTCGTGGATATGGAGAGCATGCCGGTGCGCTCCGTGCTCAGCAGCCATGCCCATGGCACGCGCATGCCGGCGGGCACGCGCAGCTTGGATATTCGCGGCCATGCCTGGGCTGGGGATTTGAGTGTGCGCGATGTGCATGTCTCGACCGATTTCGGGCAAAGCTGGCAGGCGATGCAGGTGGCCGCACCGCCCAATCGCCATTCCTGGCAGCGCTGGCAGGGCCGCATCGCCTTGCCATCTGACGGCTATTTTGAGATCTGGTACCGCGCGACGGATAGCAATGGCCGTATGCAGCCGCATGTGGCGGCGAATTGGAATCCGCAAGGCTATGGCGCCAATCCTATCAGCCGTGTCGCCATTCTGATCGGCTGAACGCGCCATGCGCTTGCTGCATTATGCGGCGGTGGCGGTGCTGCTATTCGCCTCCGCCAACATCGCGCAAACGCCTGATCTCGCGCAGCGCCAGGCGGAAGCCGCTGCTGCCCTGGCGGATCGTCAGGAAGAGGAAACCGTGCTGGCGGACGGCGAAGGCCGGTCAGAGGTTTTCGGCTATTGCACCGCCTGCCACAACACCGCGCTCATCCGGCGCAGCGCTTTTACGCGTGAACGCTGGGATGAACTGATGGATTGGATGGCGGAAAAGCACGGCATGAATCCGCTGGAAGGCGAATTCCGCGATACCATCGTGGATTACCTGGCGCGCCATTACGGGCCACGCGCACGCGGCCCACGCGGGGGCAATCCTTTCCTGAACTGAGGCGTGGTTTACTCACCCGCCCACGGTGATATTCGCTTCCTGCGCCACACGCGTCCAGCGCGCGAGTTCCGTGCGCACCATCTCACCAAGCCTTTCCGGCGGCGAGGGCGGCGCCATTTCCACATTGATGGAAGCAAAGCGCCGCACCAGCGCGGCATCATTCTGCATGGCGGTGATGGCGCGATTCCAGAAGCTGATCACCTCCGGCGGGGTGCCGACAGGGCCAAGCAGCCCGCTCCAGGCCATGGATTCCAACGGCGCCAATTCCGGCATGCCGGATTCCGCCAAGGTGGGGATTTCCGGCGCCAAGGGTGAACGGCGATTGGCCAGAACGGCGAGTGCCTTCACCGCCTTGCCCTGGACCTGTGGCAAGGCGCTGGTCATGGCATCCCCCATAACATGCACGCGGCCTTGCTGCATATCCAACAGCGCCTGGGCGC
>JBBAUC010000057.1:10631-13215 GCA_040398485.1 Roseomonas sp.
TGTTCCATTTTGATGCCAACAGCGCGGAAGATTTGTTCTGTCACCAGATTGCCGAAAGTGCCCGCGCCCGGATTGCAGGCGATGTACCGATTGGGATTGGCGCGGAACAGTGCGATGGCTTCCGCCAGCGTATTCGCCGGGAAATCCGGTGGCACCACAATCAAAAACGTGGTCCAGCCAACAAGTCCAATCGGCACCAGATCCTTCGTGACATCAAAGGGCAGGTTGCGCGTGACGGCAGGGTTCACGACCAAGGGCGAATTGGAACTCATCAGCAGCGTATAGCCATCTGGCGTGCTGCGGCTGACCGCCTGAATACCGATGGCGCCGGTGGCGCCAGCGCGGTTATCCACCACAATCTGCACGCCGCCGCGATTGGCCATTTCATCCACCATCAGGCGGCTGATCAAATCGGACATATTGCCGGGCGGGAAAGGCACCACGAAGCGCACCGGCCGATTGGGATAGGCCGCCTGCGCGCGGGCAATCGCGGGCGCGGCAAGCAGTGCAGATGTTGCGAATAATTCGCGCCGTTTCAGTTTCATCATGTGATTGTCCCCTTTTCCCTGAGTTTCTTGATGGCCCCAGCATCCAGGCCAAGGCGCTTTGAAAGGATATCCGTTGTATCGGCACCAAGTGCGGGCGCGGCTTTGGTAGGTGGGCGCAAACCCGCAACACGTACTGGCCCGGTCAACATGCGCACCGGATCGCCACCTTCTCGGCGTGCGAAATCCGCAACCGCTTGTTGTTCCTGCGCGAAGGGATTTTCCAAGGCCTGCGCCACATCGAAAACGGGCGCGGCCGGCACGCGGCCACCAAACAGCGCCAGCCATTCGGCCGTGGTTTTTTGCGACAGTGCCTCATCCAAGACCTGCGTGACCAGCGCGCGATTGGCGAGCCGCGCCTTGAAACTGGCAAAGCGGGGATCATCCGCCCATTCCGGGCGACCCAAGGCTTCGGCAAGGGCGGGCCAGAATTTTTCCTTGTTGCACATCAAGAAAATCCAGCCATCCCGCGTGCGATAAAGCTGCGAAGGCGTGAGGGATGGATGAGACCCGCGTGGCTCCCGCCCCTGCACATGGCCGCCATTCAAATACCAGGTAGCAAGGTAGGAAAGATTATGCAGCGCGGTATCAAACAGGCTGACATCCACATCCATGCCGCGCCCCGTCGCACGCGCACCGACAACGCCTGAAACCAGGGCGAATGATGTCATCAGCCCGGTCATCATATCCACAACTGAAAGACCGAAGCGCGCGGGCGGGCCATCGGGCTCCCCGGTCAGGGAAAGATAGCCCGCTTCTGCCTGCATCAAATAATCATAGCCAGGCCAGGATTTGCGTGAACCCTGGCGGCCATAGGCGGAAAGATGCGCGCAGACGATACGCGGATTGACCCCCTGCAACGCCTCATAAGTCAGGCCAAGCTTATCCGGCTGATCGCCGCGCAGATTATCCAGAACCGCATCCGCATGGCCCACCAACTGGCGCAGGATCGCCATGCCTTCCGGGTGTTTCAGATTGAGCGCCAGGCTCCGCTTATTGCGGTTGAAGGCGTGATGGAAATGGCTATCGCCCGGCCCGAAAAAATAGGGACCAACGCTGCGCCCAACATCACCACCCTCGGCCGGGTTTTCGATCTTGATGACCTCAGCCCCCATATCGGCAAGCAGCATGGATCCGAAGGGCCCGGCGCCATATTGCTCAACCGCCAGAATGGTCACGCCATCCAGCGGCAGGGGCCGATCCGCCATCAGATAGGGTTCTTTTCGATCAGGCGCTTCGCAATCACCAAGCGCTGAATTTCATTGGTGCCTTCCCCAATCACCAAAAGCGGCGCATCGCGATATAGCCGTTCCACGACGAATTCCTTGGAATAGCCATATCCGCCATGAATGCGCATGGCTTCCAGGCTGTTTTCCACTGCCGCTTCCGTGGCGAATAGCTTCGCCATCCCAGCCTCATAATCTGAGCGATCACCGCGATCCAAGGCTTGCGCGGCTTTTTCGGTGAGCAGCCGCGCTGCTTCCACGCGTACCGCCATATCGGCGAGCTTCAACGCAATGGCCTGGTGTTCATGGATGAATTTGCCGAAGGTCTTGCGCTGCTGCGAATAGCGCACCGCTTCATCCAAGGCGCGCTTGGCAACGCCGACCCCACGCGCCGCAACATTCACGCGCCCAAGTTCCAGCCCGGCAATAGCGCAAGCAAGGCCCTTGCCCTCCACGCCACCAATCAGCCGATCCGCCGGGATGCGGTAATCGGTAAAGACCAGTTCCGCGCTATCAATGCCCTTATAGCCAAGCTTTTCGAGCTTGCGGGAAACCGTGAAGCCCGGGCCTTTTTCGGCAATAAACATCGCCATGCCGTGATGGCGCGGCGTTGCGGTCAGATCCGTCTTGACCAGTAGCGCGAAGCAGGTGCCTTCAATGCCATTGCTGATCCAGGTTTTCGTGCCGTTGATGATGTAATCATCACCATCGCGCCGCGCCACGGTGCGAATGGCCTGCAAATCCGTCCCGCAATCCGGTTCCGTCAGTGCAAGCCCGCCGCGCAGCTCTCCGGTTGCGAATTGCGGCAGGAAG
>JBBAUC010000057.1:13225-16373 GCA_040398485.1 Roseomonas sp.
GCCGTGCCCATCTTGTCCACAATCCGCGCCATGATCAGGTGCGAATTGAGGATGCCGGAGACCGACATCCATTCCTCGGAGATCAATTCAATAATCCGCGCATAGGTGGAAGGTCGCAAACCCAGTCCGCCTAATTCCTGCGGGATGATGGCGCCAAACAGCCCCATTTCCTTCATCCGCGCGACAATTTCATGCGGGTAGGCGTCTTCATGCTCAAGCTTGGACGCCACGGGCCGCACATGGCGTTCCAGAAAGCGCTCGACGGAATCGAGCACCAGTTTCTCCTGTTCGTCCAATTCGCTCATTTTGTTGCCTTCACGCCGGCACCGCGCTTCGGCACCAGGCTCACCCGTTCAAAGGAAAGGAATACCGTGCCATTGGCCTTGTAGCCTTCGGTCTTGGTGGTCACGATGCCCTGATTGGGTCGCGATTTGCTGGCGCGCACATCGGTGACCGTGGTGCGTGCATAAATCGTATCGCCCGGAAACACGGGAGCGGTCAGCGCTATATCCTTCCAGCCCAGATTGGCGATGGCATTGAAGGAAATATCGGCCACCGTCATGCCGGTCACGATCGCCAGCGTCAGTGCGGAATTGACCAAGGGCTTGCCGAATTCAGAACGGGAAGCGAAATCCGCATCGCAATGCATGGGATGCTGATTCATGGTCAGCAGGCTGAATTGGATGTTATCCGCATCGGTGATCGTGCGGCCGGGCCAATGTTCGAAAACCTGGCCCGGCGCAAAATCCTCAAGAAAATTGCCACGTTCCCTGCCGGCTACTATCGTCACGCTTTTGCTTCCTTCCTCAACAAACAAAAAACGCGCCGGATTTAGCCGGTGAGCGCTTCCGTCAGCGCCACCACGCTCTCTGCCCTGTCGAGTGACATGGCAAGGTCAATCACGCGTTCAATCCGCGCGGGTGACATCACACGCCCGGCATTATCACGGAATTTCTGTTCGACATCCGCGGCACTTAAGGGCTGGCCGTCTGAGCCGCGATTGAATTCCTCCCTGTGGCGCAGCGTGCGGCCATCGGTGGTTTCAATCACCACCTCACCGGAATAATAGCGTGGGAAGCGTGACTGCGGGTCTTCGGCGTAATGCGCGCGTTGGCAAAGTTCCAGCACGCGCGCATCGCGGATCGCTTGTTCATCCAATTCATTCAGCGTGAAGCGGCCATGCACCATGGAAGCCGCCATGGTGTAGTGAATGCTGAATTGCGCGTCATAGGGATTGGCCGGCGCCTTCTTCGCTTCTTCCGGCTGGCAGACAATCTTGTATTGGCCTGGCGAAAGTAGCGCGGTCATGCTGCGGATCATCTCCGGCGTCAGGCCGTGCTTACGCCTGAGCGCCAGCGTCGCATCCGCAATCGCATGATTAAAGTGACAGCAGGGATAAGGCTTCAGCGCGACATTACGGAATTCCCACAATTCGCCGAGTGCTTCCGTGCAGCGCGCAGCAAAACCGGCCGGCGCCTTGCCACCCAGATAGGTGCGGAACAGGCCAAAGCGGCCTTCATAAGCCGCCGGCGGCGCCTTGAAGCCCGCGCGCGCAAGTGCGGTTGCGGTAATGCCGCAAACGCCCGCCCAGCCTGGATGAATGCGCTTGGTCCAGGAACCATCTTCAAGAAACTCAAGCGACCCCGCCGCCATGGAAAGAATGACACCCTGCGCTGCCGCCATTTGCGCCGCCGTTGCGCCCGCAAGCCGCCCGGCGGTGAGCGATGCGCCAAAGGCGCCAACCATGCCTGTCGGGTGAAAGCCAAGCTGGTGAAAGGCACCCTGCGCCGCCGCACCAATACGTGATGATGCTTCAATGCCGATGATATAGGCCAGCAAGGCTTCCATGCCGCTGCCGCCATGTTCGCGCGCCATGCCAAGCGCGGTCGGCACGGCACTGGCCGATCCATGCACTACGGCGTCCGAATGCGTGTCGTCAAAATCAAGCCCATGCATCAGCGTGCCATTCAGCATCACCGCATCGCGCAGCGGCAGACGCATGGCATAGCCAATCACGGGATGCGCGCCAGCGCCGGCGAGGCCTTGCAGCGCATTGGCGGTGCGATGGGCGAAATCAAAGCTGGTAGAGGCCAGCGCAATGCCAAGACAATCCAGCATATGGCGCTTGGCTTGCTCAATCACATCGGCGGGGATGTCTTCCGCGCGGAGTTGCGCGGCAAAACCAGCCAATTGGGCGGAAATGGGGGCTTGGCTTTTCGCATCAGCATCGGCCATGGCAACGGGCAGCGCATCCATCATCGCGGTTCCTCCTTTGGGTTTTGCGACATTTCGGCATAGCTTGGCGGGGCTGTAAAGCTCTGGTCTTGGGGGCGATGGCCGCCTATGAATCAGCGTCACGCGCATAACCTTGCAAGGCAGAGACAAATGAACGCACCCGGTCCCAATCGCAGTTTTCTTTTTGCCCCGGGTGACCATCCGCGCCGGGCGGAAAAGGTCCTTCAGGTGGGCGCCGATGCCGCCATTCTGGATTTGGAAGATGCGGTCGCCATTGCCGCCAAGCCGGCGGCACGCGGGGCGGTGCGGGCGGCTTTGGAAAGGCCACGCCAATGCCGCGCCTATGTGCGCGTCAATGCCTTTGATACGCCATTCTGCTTTGGCGACCTGCATGCCGTGATCGGCAACACACTGGATGGCATTGTGCTGCCCAAGCTGGAAGATGCCGGGCAATTACTGGCGGTGGATTGGATGATCGGCAATCTGGAAGCCGAACGCGGCCTGCCCGCAGGTGGCATAGACCTGATGCCTATTGTTGAGACCGCGCGTGGCTTGGTAGCACTCCGCGATCTGGCGCGCGCTGCGGCGGCTTTGCCTTCCGGGCGCGTCCGCCGCCTTGCCTTTGGTGCGGGGGATTACACCACCGATCTTGGTATTACCTGGACCTTACATGAGGATGAATTGACGCCGGCGCGAAGCGAATGCGTGCTTGCCTCCCGCGCGGCGGGGCTTGAGCCGCCGATTGATACGGTCTTCATCGAATTGCGCGAAACCGCCGCGTTCGAAGCATCTTGTGCGCGCGGCGCGGTGCTGGGTTTTCAAGGCAGGCTATGTATCCACCCGGATCAGATCGCGCCCGCCAATGCCGCGTATTCGCCGCCCGAGGCGGAAATCACCCGCGCGCGGCGGATTG
>JBBAUC010000058.1:0-16359 GCA_040398485.1 Roseomonas sp.
CCGCAACGCGGCGCGCACCACCTGCACCGCCGCCGCCCCCTCGGCAAAGGCTTGATCCAGCGCGCGATCCACGAGCGCGGCATCGCCCGCTGTGGCTGCAAGCAGCGCCTGGTCAAGGTCAAGCGTTGAACCTTCAGCGATGCAGGCAATCGCGTCTTCTTCCGTCACACGCTTGGCGGGGCCGACATAGAGCGCGAGTTTCTCCACTTCCTGGCGGATTTGCAGGCGGTTTTCGCCAAGCCGGGCGGCCATCCAGGAAAGCGCGCCGGCATCGGTCGCCACACCGCGTTCCTTCAGCATGCGCCCAAGGCTCGCTTCCAGATCCGCGCCGGTTTCGGGGTAGCAGGCAATGACCGCCGCTGCATCATTGGCGCGTTCCAAAGCAGGGCGCAGGCCCTTATTCCCGGCAAGCGCACCCGCTTCCAGCAGCACCAGCCCAGGGCCAGGGCCGGCTAGCGCAGCCTTGGCGGCATTCGCCAATCCATCCGTGGCATCGCGCACGCGCACCAGGCGCCGCCCGCCAGTCAAGGCCGATTGCGCGGCCTCACCGGCCAGCAGCCCGGCATCGCGGCTTGCGGCTTCGCGCGGCACATCCACCAGGCCAAAAGGATCATCGCCCACCACGGCGCGCATCAACTGGTCCGCCCTTTCGCGCACCAGCCCCAGATCATCGCCATAAATCAGCACAACCTTCGCATTTGCCGGAGGATCGGCCAGAAAGCCAGCAATGCGCCGTGCATCAATCTTGGCCATGGTCAGGCCGGCGCCGCGCCTTGCGCTGCGCCTCGGAAATGCATGGCGAGCCTTTCCAGGATCTGTTGCGCCAATTGCTCGATCAATTGGCGTTCCATGGTTTCCCGCGCCACATCGGCGGCGAAGAACTGGTTTTCCGGAATGTCATAGGCGTCAAAGGCGCGTTCGGTGCCGCGCGTGATTTCGCGGGGCGGCGCGCCGAGATCAAACAGAAACCATTGCGCGGTTGCGCTGAAGCGCACGCGGCTGGGGGCACCATCGCGGCGAAAGCCTTGCAGCTCCACGCCGTAACCAAGGCCGACACGCAGATCATATCTCGCGGTGACAGTGCCGCGCGCTGCGGGGGCCAGGCCTTCTTCCAGCCGCCGGCGCATCAATTGCCCTTGGCGTTCAGTGATCAGCCCAACCTTCACGCCTGCGAGCGCGTCCGACACCTGAGCATCCTTGCGCAGGCCGCTTCGGCCATGCATGGGCCGAAAGCCACAGCCCGCTGCCAATAGCGGCAGGCCAAGCGCGAGGATGGCGCGTCTAGATGACAAAATTCACCACCCGTCCCGGCACGTGGATGCGTTTCTTGATCGGCTTGTCGCCCAAGGCGCGCCTAACGTTTTCTTCCGCTTCAGCGGCAGCGAAAATCATGTCTTCGCTGGCGCCCACCGGCACTTCAATGGTGGAACGGAGCTTACCCAAAACCTGCACGGCAAGCGTGATGCTTTCCGCCACCAGCAGCGCGGCATCGGGCTCCGGCCAGGGAAGTTCAGCCACCAGCGCCTGATCATCGGGCCGCAGCAGGGACCAAACCTCCTCTGCCAGATGCGGCATCATTGGCGCGGAAAGTCGTGCCAGCATTTCCAACGCTTCGCGCCGCGCGCCACCTGGCGCATCCTTGGCCGCTTCAATCGCATTGGCGAATTCATAAAGCCTGGCGACCGCGACATTGAAGGCGAAGGTCTCCAAAGCCTCGGTCACGGTTGCAATGGCGCGATGCGTCGCGCGCCGCAAAGCCTTGCCCGCTTCTTCCGGCGCGCTGCCCGCCTGCGGCAGGCTGGGCAGGGCCGCCTCCACAATGCGAAACACGCGCTGCGTGAAGCGATAGGCACCCGCCACACCTGCTTCCGTCCATTCCATATCGCGCTCTGGCGGATTGTCGGAAAGGATGAACCAACGCGCGGTATCGGCACCGTATTTCGCGATGATGGCACCCGGGTCCACCGTATTGCGCTTGGATTTTGACATGGCCTCAACCCGGCCAATCGTCACGGCTTCGGTGCTGCCCTTCAGGGTCGCGCTGCGCGTGCCATCGGCGCCAATGGCGAAGTCAACTTCTTCCGGATAAAGCCAGCGGCCATCCGCACTCTTATAGCTTTCATGCTGGACCATGCCCTGCGTGAACAGCCCGGCGAAGGGTTCATCCACGGAAAGATGGCCGGTTTCCTTCATGGCGCGAGAGAAGAAGCGCGAATAAAGCAAATGCAAAATCGCGTGTTCAATGCCGCCAATATATTGATCAACCGGCAACCAACCATCCACCGCACCCTTGATCACTGGTTCTGCCGCGCGAGGCGAACAAAAGCGCGCGTAATACCAGGATGAGTCAACGAAAGTGTCGCAGGTATCCGTCTCCCGCCGCGCGGGCTTGCTGCATTTTGGACAGGCCACATGCTTCCAACTTGGGTGATTATCCAAAGGATTGCCGGGCTTCGAAAAATCCACATCTTCCGGCAGGCGCACCGGAAGCTGATCATCCGGCACCGGCACCACACCGCAATCATCGCAATGGATGAAGGGGATGGGGCAGCCCCAATAGCGTTGGCGTGAGACGCCCCAATCGCGCAGGCGCCAATTCACGATACCCTGACCGGCGCTGAGCTTTTCCAATTCATCAATCACGCGGCGCTTCGCCGCGGCAACACCAAGCCCATCGAGGAAGCCCGAATTATACGCGACACCATCTTCGGTATGCGCGACATCACCAACCGAGAATGTGGCGGCATCCGCGCCCGGCGGCAGCACAACGGGCGTCACGGAAAGCGCATATTTGCGCGCGAAATCAAGGTCGCGCTGGTCATGGGCGGGGCAGCCGAAAATCGCGCCCGTGCCATATTCCATCAGCACGAAATTCGCGATCCAGACCGGGTATTCCTGCCCATTGAAGGGGTGTTTTACCCGAAAGCCGGTATCGAAACCGCGCTTTTCCGCTTGTTCGATGGCGGCTTCCGATGTGCCCATGCGGCGGCATTCGGCGATGAACTCAGCAGCCTTGGCATTATGCGCGCCAGCGGCAGCGGCCAGCGGATGTTCGGCGGCAACGGCCAGGAAGGACATGCCAAACAGCGTATCCGGACGCGTCGTAAAGACTTCTACTTCGTTGATATGCGCCTGCGGCGCGCCGGCCTGATTCAGACCCTCGGGCAACGCCCTCGGATCATCAGGACGGCTGGCCATCACCGCTTCCGCCAGCTTGAACCGAATCCTCGCCCCTTCGCTCCGCCCGATCCAATTGGATTGCATCAGCTTTACGCGTTCCGGCCAGCGATCCAGCCTGCCCAGCGCCTCCAGCAAATCCGGCGCAAACTTCGTGATACTCAAGAACCATTGGCTAAGCTGCTTTTTCTCAACCAGCGCGCCAGACCGCCAGCCACGGCCATCAATCACCTGTTCATTGGCCAGCACCGTGCCGTCCACCGGGTCCCAATTCACCCAGGATTCCTTGCGCTCCACGAGCCCCGCGCGCCAGAAATCCAGCAATAATTTCTGTTGCCGTCCGTAATATTCTACATCGCAAGTCGCGAATTCCCGCGCCCAATCCAGCGAAAGCCCCATGCGCTGCAATTCCGCGCGCATATTGGCGATATTGTCATAGGTCCATTTGGCGGGATGAATGCCACGTTCGCGCGCCGCGTTTTCCGCAGGCAAGCCAAAAGCGTCCCAGCCCATGGGGTGCATCACCAAATGCCCGCGCGCCCGCTTATAGCGCGCCACCACATCGCCCAGCGTGTAATTGCGCACATGGCCCATATGGATCTTGCCGCTGGGGTAGGGGAACATCTCCAGCACATAATATTTGCGCGCGCCCTGCGGCGGCACATCGGGCACCACAAAGCAGGCGCGATCCTGCCAAGCCTGCTGCCAGCGCGGCTCGGCTGAGTGGAAATCGTAACGCGGCGCGGCTTTTTCGGCCGCTGCAGGGGTATCGTTCATGTCAAGCGAAGGCCAATGCGGAAAGGGAGACTGCAGCCTGATTAGAACATAAACCGCCCCGGGGAAATCGGCCCCTGATCTTCCCGCGCTGCCCCAACCGTGGCATGGAAGAGTTATGCCTTACCTCATGATGTTCCTGGTCCTCAGCTTCCTGACGCTGCTTGCCACCTGCGTCATGCTATGAAGCGCCGCTTCCTCGCTGGTTTGGCGCTATTGGCGCTCGCGGCCTGCGGCGATTTGCCCCAGCCCTTCCGTGGCAATCCAGGCGGCATGGCGGGCCGCCTGGTGGCGCCGCCGCCTTATCGCGTGGCTGTGCCACGCCCCGAAGCCGCAATGCTGAGCGGCACCGAATCGGAGGCCTTCGCCAGCGCCATCGCCCAGGCCCTGCTGCGGCGAGAGGTCCCGGCGGTGGCAGAAGACCCCCTGCCGCTGGATTGGCGCCTTTCCGTGGATATGCGCCTTGAAGGCAACCGCGTGGTGCCCCGCTACGCCCTGTTCAACCCCGATGGCGCCCCGCAAGGCGTCGCCGAAGGCAGCGCCATCCCCGCCCGAGATTGGTCTCGCCCGACGACGGCCATGCTTAGTGACGTCGCCAATGATGCTTCCCGCCGCGCGGCGGATTTGCTGCTGCGGGCCGAAGCCGCGCGCAAATCCTCGGCGCCCTCGGCCCTGACTTCCGCCGGCCCGCCCCGGGTTTATCTGCTGCCGGTGCGGGGTGCCCCTGGCGATGGCAATGAAAGCCTGACGGCGCGCATGCGCGAAGCCTTGGGGGATTACGGCATCCTGGCCCAGGATGTGGCCGATGGTGCGGGCTTTGCTGCCGATGGGCGGGTCAATGTCGTCCCAACGGGGCGGGGCATGCAAAGGGTGGAAATCCTCTGGATCGTCTCTCGCCGGGATGGGCAGGATTTGGGCCGCGTTTTGCAAATGAATGAAATCCCGGCGGGGCTTTTGGACCGCTTCTGGGGCGATATTGCCTTTGCCGCAGCGGCCGAGGCAGCCGGCGGGGTGCAGCGTGTGATCGAAAATGCCGGCGGCATGCCGAAGCGCGACGCTTCCGGCCAGCGCGCCCAACAGCCCAATGCCGCGCCAGGTGGCCTTGCCCTGCCGCCCCGTACCGCAGAACTTCCCAGGCCTGGCGCAGCGCCGTGACCCGCCCGCGCATCCTGCTGCTGGGGGCAGGTGGGCATGGCAAGGCGATTGCCGATCTGCTGCTGGCGGATGGAAGTTACGAGGTAGCGGGCTTCGTGGATGCGGCGCCCAAGGCGAGCCAGGTATTGGGCCTGCCGGTTCTGGGTGACGAAAGCCTGCTTGTCGCGCTGGCCGGACAGGGGATTGCACTTGCGCATCCAGCGGTTGGGCATAATGCGCAGCGCCTGGCTGCGGCGGCGCGGCTTCGTGCTGCCGGATTTGCCTTGCCAAGCCTGACCCACCCCGCCGCCCTCATCGGCCATGGCGCAAGGGTTGGGCAGGGCGCGGCCATCCTCGCCCGCGCCGTAATTGGGCCAGAGGCGGAGATCGGCGCGCTCGCCCTCATCAATACTGGGGCGATTGTGGAACATGATTGCGTGGTGGAAGAAGCCGCGCATATCGGCCCTGGCGCGGTGCTGGCCGGGGGCGTGCGGGTTGGGGCGGGTGCGCTGATCGGCGCGGGCGCGGTGGTGCGCCCTGGCATCAACATTGGCGCGGGCGCGGTGATTGGTGCCGGTGCAGCGGTGGTGGAGAAAATCGCCCCAGGCGCGCGCGTGGCCGGCGTCCCGGCACGCCCTGTTCAGGGGCCAGAGATATAGCGCGCGAAATCCGGCCCTGGGACGCCGCGCCGTAGTGGCACGCAGCCGGGCGGCGGATCGGCGCGCCATGGGTCAGCGTATGATTGCCGATCACATGCCCCGCATCGCGCGCCTGCTGCACTAGCGCGCGCGCCTTGGGGTCACGCAGTTTTTCTCCAATCACAAAAAACATCGCCGGGATGCGTCGGCGCGCGAGCACCGCAAGCACCCCGGGTGTCGCCTCAGGCACCGGTCCATTATCGAAGCTGAGGCTTATCTCCATCAGTGGCTCAGTCGCTGATGGTATTGGTCAGCGTGCCGATGCCCTCAATCGTCAGTTCCATCACATCGCCCGCCTTCATGGTTTGCGGCGGTTCCATGGCATAGCCCACACCTTCGGGCGTGCCGGTCATGATCACATCGCCAGGCAGCAGGGTGAAGCCGGATGAAAGCTGGTGAATGATTTCCGTCACATCGAAAATCATCTTGCTGGTGCGGCTTGCTTGGCGCTGTTCGCCATTCAGCTTCAGGCCGATCGCGAGATCAGCGGCGTTCAGGTCGGCGGCAGGCACAATCACCGGCCCCAGCGGGCAGGAACGATCGAGCGACTTGCCCTTGAACCATTGCCCGTGGCGGCGCTGCAAATCGCGCCCCGTCACGTCATTGCCAATGGTCCAGCCATAGACATGCTCCAGCGCTTTTTCCTTAGGGATGTCACACCCGGCCGTGCCGATAATGGCCACCAGCTCAACTTCGTAGTCGAGCCATTTGGTCACACCCTCATGCGTTGGCACATTGGCACCGGGGGCAATCACGCAATCGGCGGCCTTGGTGAAGAATTGCGGGTATTTCGGCACTTCGCTTTGCGTAATGCCGCGTGTGCGATCGCCTTCCGCCACATGGTCCATATAATTGCGCCCGACGCAAAACACATTGCGGCGCGGCTTGGGGATGGGCGCTTGCAGCGCAACACTGGCCAGCGCCAGCAGCGCATTGGCGGGCGGATTGGCAGCGAGCGCACGAATCGCGGCCAGCATGGCGGCGCCGCCATCAATCACGGCCAGCATGTCGCGCGCCGGCGGCATCGCGACGGCCAGGTCAAGCACGCGCCCGCCCGAAAGCAGCACGCCCGCGCGGCTTCCGGCCGCATCGGCAAAGGTGATCAGGTTCAAGGCAGCCATGTGGTTTCCCCATATTGAGCAAGGCGGGCAGGCAAGCGCGGCCCGGCCTTTCGCGCAAGCCCTATGGGCTAGAGTGGGGCCTCAAACCGCGCCAACCGCACCGCCGTATGCCCGCGCGGTGCGATCGGCGTTGGCATGACCAGCAGGCAATCATCATGCGGCGTGCGAATTTCTCGCGCGCCATCTTGCGCAATCACCGTGCCCGCTTCGGGGATAACCTCGCCGCCGCGAAATTCCCGCAGGAACATGAAATTATGTGATGTGGCCGTCACAGTTTCCGTCACGCGTGCGAGTAGCGGGGCCTCCGGCCAGGGCGCCGGGGCAGGGCCCAGAATGCCGCAAAGCCCAAGCGCGCGGTGCGCGCTTTGCGTCATGGCGCCAACGGTTGCTGCTTCCCAATGCTGCCCCGCTTCCACCAGCACGGCTGTGGCGGCGCTGCCCGGCTTCGTGAAGCGCGCATGATCCACCAGACGTCGCCCGGCCATATGTCCAGGGTCAGCCACTGTAAGGCGCGGCGTGCCGAGCGATTGCCCAAGCCGGATCGCCTGCGGCGTATCAGCCACCAAACTCAGCGGATCGGATGGCCAGAGCATGGAATGCAAATCCACCAGCACATCCACGCTTTCAATGACCGGCAGCAAGGTGCGGACCCGGCGCATTTCGCGCGAATCGCGCGGGCTTTGCAGCCGATCCTCGCCCCAAAGCCGGTTCAGATCTTCTTCCAGATAGCGCGTGGCGGTCGGGTTTTCCGGATCAAAGGCCAGGAAGGCATCGGTATTGGCAAAGATCAGGCTAAGACGCCCGCGTTCCGGCTGGATGCCGGCGGCAAGCAGCTCGGCCAGCACAATGGCGCCCGCGATTTCATTGCCATGCGTCAGCGCCACCAGCGCCAGATGCTGGCCAGGTGCTGCCGCAGTAAAGGACCAAACACCGGGAATGCCGCAATTGCCGCCAAGCCAAGGGCGCAGATCTGGTGTAGCCAGCCCCACCGCGAAATGCGGCACGGCTTTCCCTCCAGCCTCGACGGAGGTGGATTGCGTCCCCAGCTAATTGCCCCTCAATTATCGTTTCTGGTGTCGGAGTTTATACAAGTCACACGACACGTCTATCCCGGGGGTCGTTACAGAAATGGGTCCGCAAACGCCGCGCGCACCGCGCATTGCCATTTTGAGCCTTCATCTGGAGGCTAATGCCTTCGCACCAGTCACGGTGAAGGAAGATTTCGCCCGCCAATGCCTGGAAAGGGGGGAAGCGATATCGCGGCTCGCGCGGCAGCCGGTCAGCCATTTGCCCTCCGAGATTCCTGGTTTCTACAAGCGTATGGACGAAACCGGGCCCTGGGTGCCGGTGCCGATTCTGGTGATGGCGGCACCGCCTGGCGGCCCCATTGATCAAAGCCTGCTCAATGATGCGTTTGATGAAATGCGCGCCGGTTTAGCGGCGGCTTTGCCCTTGGATGGTGTCTATATCGCCAATCATGGTGCGAGTAGCGCAACCGGTGATGAGGATAGTGATGGCACCATGGCGGCGATGCTGCGCGCCATTGTGGGGCCTGTGGTGCCGATCCTTTGCACCCATGATCTTCATTGCAATGTCAGCGAAGAGCTCATTGGCGCGGTGGATGCCTTTATCGGCTATCGCACCAACCCGCATGTGGATATGCGCGAACGCGCTGCCGATGCTGCTGACCTGCTGCGCGAAGCCATGGCGGGGCAGCGATTCGCGCGCGGTTTCGTACGCCTGCCCATCACACCGCCATCGGTCAGCCTGTTGACAGCGCGCGGCCCCTATGCGGATCGCATGGCGGAATGTGAGGCGCTGATGGCGCGTGATCCGCGCATTGCCAATGCCTCCATCTGCGGCGGCTTTGTTTTCTCCGATTTGCCCAAATGCGGCATGACCGTGATTGTCACGGCGCGCGGCGGGGGCCAGGCACTGGCTGACGCAGCGGCGCAGGAAATTGCCCGCGCCACCTGGGCGGATCGGCAGCGCTATGTGGCGAAGCTTTCATCGCTGGCAGATGTGACGGCGCGGGCCAAAGCGTCTGGCGAGGGCGCTGCCCCCGTGCTGATTGCCGATGTCGCCGATAATCCGGGCGGTGGCGGGCGCGGCAATACAGCCTATGTGTTGCGCGCCCTGCATGAAGCGGGTGTCGCGGGCGTGGTGCTGGCCAATTTCGTTGATCCTGACTTGGCCACGGAAGCGTATAGACTGGGGGAGGGCGCGCGCTTCACCGCCACCTTCAACCGCAATCCCTCCGAGTTTTCCGCAACCTTCTCTGCCCCCGCCCGTATCGTGCAACTATCCGATGGCAAGGGTATTGGCCGGCGCGGCACCATGGCCGGGCGCGCCTTTGATCTTGGCCCGGCGGCGCTGCTGGAATTGGAAGGCAGCGGCATCCGCGTGGTGGTGGCGAGCCTCCGCCGCCAATGCCATGAACCGCGCATGATTGAGATGTTCGGCGTGGATATCGCCGCCGCGCGGGTTGTGGTGGTGAAGTCGCGCGGGCATTTCCGCGCTGGCTTTGATGCATTCTTCCCCGATGAGCGCATTCTTGAAGTGGATGTGCCCGGCCTCACCAGCCCCGTTCTGGTCAATTTTCCCTGGAAGCGCCTGCCGCGCCCGGTTTTCCCGATTGATCCCGGGGCGGGCTGGTCAGGGGCCGCGTAAGGCATCACATTCCCGACTACCCATTGAACGGAGAAACGCATCATGACCGCGACCATCATCACCACGCGCGACGGCGGCCCGCTGCATCTGAAGGGCGAGATCACCCTGAAGGGCGAACCGATTGAAGGCGGCGAGGCCTGGCTTTGCCGCTGCGGTGCGACCAAGAACGGCCCCTGGTGCGATGGCAGCCACAAGGCGGCTGGCATTCCGCTGACCGGTGCGCCGGCGAAGCGCGAAGGCCGCGATATCTCTGGCGTGACTGGCCCGGTTAATCTCGACCCTCAGCCCAATGGATCGGTCCGCGCTTCCGGCCCCATGATTGTGCAGAATGCGGCGGGCGAGGAAATTGACCGCACCCCGCAGGCTTCCTTCTGCCGCTGCGGCCAAACCGCCAAAGCGCCCTATTGCGATGGCAGTCACAAGAAGGCGGGTTTTGTAGCGCCTTAATTTTTCGGATAGCGGATCGTCACCGGTCCGCCCTTAGTGTGGCTCCCGTGAACCAAGGCGAACGGGAACCATTTTAACGCCGCGCGCGGCGCACTTCAGCGACCGCGCGTTCCAGATCGGCCAGGGGCACCGCGCCGGGGATGAAGGCGTCGCCGATGATCAGCGCCGGCGTGCCTTCAATGCGCAGTGCGCGGGCCAATTCCATGTTGGTGTCAATGCGCTGCTGGATGGCAGGGTCCAGCATATCGCGCTGCCAGCGCGCGATATCCATGCCGATACGCTCAGCCTCGGCGCGCATCGCGGCTTCGGTCGGCTCGCCACGCAAGGCCATCAGACGATCATAGAATTCATTGTATTTGCCCTGGCGTTGCGCGGCCAGCAAAGCGCGCGCGGCAACAACAGAAGCCGGGCCCAGCACGGGCAAATCCTTCATCACCACGCGGACATTGCGGTCCTTGCGCAGCAATTCCGCCATCTCGCCGGCCAGTCTTTTGCAGAAGGGGCAGCGCGCATCAAAGAACTCCACAATCGTGACATCGCCGCGCGGATTGCCGCGCACAGGGTCTGCTGGGTTGCGCAAAAGCGCTGCCTCATGCGCGCGGATGCCCGTGGCGAGCGCCGAACTCCGGTCCATATCCTCGGCCGCTTGCAACGCGCCCAAACCCTCCCGCAGCAAGCTGGGGTCGCGGCGCAGCGCATCACGCAGAATGGCCAGGATTTCGGCACGCTGAGCTTCCGTGAAGCCCTGGGCCAAGGCGGGCCCGGCCAGGGTTGCGGCGAAGGCGGTAAGCAGCAGGCGTCTTTGCATGATTGTGGGTTCCGGCGTTGCGTTGGCACCTAACCAAGCCCGGCTCGGGCCATGAGGCAAGTCGCGCTTCTCTCACCCCCACCCTTGGACTCGGCCACTTCTATGCTAATCCCTATCGGCGACGCGCCTGCTGGCGCGGCCAGTCAGAAAGAATAACCGTATGATGCAGCATGGCGGCAGGATGAAACTGGGGCGGGCTTGGTTCGGCATTGGGCTTGGCCTGGCCTTGGCGGCTTGCCAGACGGTGGAATCCACCGTGGATCGCACGGTTGATGCCGTCACGGGCCGATCCTCGATCCCCTTTGGCACGCCGGGCCACGTGAGTGGCTTTCTGGGCGGCGCGGCGGCAGATGAGCCCCGCGCGGCGATTGTGGCGCGCGATATTCTTTCAAGCGGTGGCTCGGCCGTAGATGCCGCGGTGGCCGGAGCCTTCGCCTTGACGGTCACGCTGCCCTCCCGCGCTGGGCTTGGCGGCGGTGGCGCTTGCGTGGTGTTGGATGCGCAGCGCGGTGTGGCGCGCGCCATCGTCTTCCCTGCCGGCGCGCGGACCGAGATACCCTCTGGCACCGACCGTCCCGCAGCACTCCCCGCCATGGCGCGCGGGCTTTTCGGCATGCATCTCAATGCCGGGCGCTTCAAGATCGAGGATCTGATCCGCCCCGCCGAGGATTTGGCGCGGTTGGGGACAGAAATCAGCCGCACTTTGGCCGATGATCTGGCGGTGGTGGCCGGACCCTTGCTTGCGGACCCCAGCGCCCGGCAGGTTTTTGCCCGCCCCGGTGGCGGCGTCCTGCGGCTTGGCGACCGCATTACGCAGCCGGATTTGAGTGCCACACTGGCGCAACTTCGCGCCTCGGCGCTTGGCATTGGCGATCTTTATCAAGGCAGTCTGGCGGAGCGCCTGGTGGAGGGTTCTGTCATGTCTGGCGGCGGTCTCACCGAGGCAGAACTCCGCGCCACCCGCATCCGCGCCGGCGGCGCAACGCGCACCGCCTTGGGGTCGGATCTGGTGCTGCTCAGCACGGATGCCTCGCCGGGCATGGCGGGGGGGCTGCAAGCGGCCCTGGCGGGGCAGGGTCTGGGGGCGGACACCAGCGCCGGGTCCGGGGCAGGGGCTTCGCTGATCACGCTGGACCGCGAAGGCAATGCGGTTTCCTGCGCCTTCAGCATGAACAATTTGTTCGGCACGGGCCGCGTGGTGCCGGGCACCGGCATATTGCTGGCCGCCGCACCGGGCATTGGCCAGGTGCAGGCCGCCCCCTTGCCGGTGGCCATCCTGGCACGGCCTGATTTGCGCCGCTTCCGAGCCGCTTCTTCTGGCAGCGGCGGGCAAGCGGCCTTGGCCGCAACCGCCATGCCTTTGGCCGCTGTGCAGCGCCGGGGTGGCCCAGCCGACCCCTATGCCGGCGTGCCGGCGCCAGGGCGGGGCGTGACCATTTCCTGTGCGGGGCTGGTGCCCACCAATGGTCCCGCTTGCATCGGCGCTGTGGACCCGCGCGGTGGCGGGGTGGCACTCGGCAGCTTTGGGCGCTGATCATGGCGCTCAAGACCGGTCGCGGGGCTGAGGCACCGCCATTTCTGGTGATGGATGTGATTTCGGCGGCCAATGCGCGCGCCGCCAGCCTGCCGCCCGGCGCACCCGGGATCATCCGCATGGAGGTCGGCCAGCCCAGCACCGGCGCCCCGCGTGGCGCGGCTGAGGCTGCGATCCGTGCTCTCAATACCGGTGCGCCGCTGGGCTATACGGAAGCCTTTGGGTTGGTTTCACTCCGCGAACGCATCGCGCGGCATTATTTGGATCATTACGGGTTGGTTGTGCCGGCGCGGCGCATTGCGGTCACCATGGGCGCATCGGGTGCCTTTCCCTTGGCCTTTCTGGCGGCGTTTGATCCGGGTGATGCCATCGCCATGGCGGCACCCTTCTACCCGCCCTATGCCAATATCCTGCAAGCGCTTGGCATGCGCCCGCAATTGCTGGAATGCGATGGCACGACGCGGTTCCAGCCGACCGTTGCAATGCTCGAAAAGCTGGACCCGCGCCCGGCCGGGCTGATTATCGCCAGCCCCTGCAACCCCGCCGGCACCATGCTGGCGCCTGATGAATTGGCGGCGATTGCCCGCTGGTGCCATGCCGAAGGGGTGCGGCTGATCAGCGATGAAATCTATCACGGGCTGAGCTGGGGCACGGTTGCGGAAAGTAGTGCGGCAGCTTTCAGCGAAAGCGCTGTGGTGGTGAATAGTTTTTCCAAATACTGGTCCATGACCGGCTGGCGCATCGGCTGGCTGCTACTACCCGATGATTTGATCCGCCCGGTGGAATGCCTGGCGCAAAACATGTTCATCAGCGCGCCGCATATCGCCCAGGTGGCGGCAGAAGCCGCCATGGATTGCCGCGAAGAATTGGAAGGCAACAAGGCCGCCTATGCACGCAGCCGCTCAGCACTTCTGGCCGGCCTGCCGCGCGCGGGGTTTGACCGGATCGCGGCGGCTGATGGTGCTTTCTATCTTTGGTGCGATGTCTCAGCGCTCACCAATGACAGCGCGGCGTTTTCGGCCGCCATGCTGGAAGGGGCGGGGATTGCCGCCACCACCGGGCTTGATTTTGACCGGGGCCGCGGCGGGCGCTTTTTGCGCTTTTCCTATTGCGGGCGCGAAGCGGATATGGCGGCGGCGCCGGAACGCCTGGCGCGCTGGTTGGGGCGCTAAGGGCTTTTCAACCAGACCGCCCCTTGCGCTCAATCTGTTCCACCTTGGGCCAGATGGATTTGAACAGCGCTTCACGGAGCGACATATCACCAAGACCCGCCGGCGCGTAATCCGGGTGCAATTCGCGCGCGAGTACGCGGCGCAGCGCACCAAAACGCTGGCGGTCCATTTCATCGGCTTCTTCGGTCAGCATGCGCGCCTCAGCGGCCAAGGCGCGGCGCTTCCAGGCTTCCCGTTCCGCGATCAGTAGCCGGCAGGCATCGCGGAGCTTTTGCATGTTTTCGCGCTCGGCCATCAGCACGCGGGCCGCTTCGCGCAGCTTGTCCATCACCTGCTGCTGGTCATTGCTGGGGGGCGGCGGCAGGGCAGTGGTTTCCGGCGGTTTTTCGGGCGCGGGCGGGCTGCCACGGCGCAGTGTGGCTCCTTTGTCGGGGGCGGCCGCGCTGGGTTTACGTGCAACTGGCGGGTCTTTGCTGCGCGCGACCGGCCACCAGCCATCATCCTCAATCGCGCCAACCACGCCGGAACGCTCCATCCGTTCCAAATAATCAAGCGCAACACCCCAGCGGATGCCAAGGCCATCCGCGAGTGTGCTGGTATTGATCCGCGGCTGGCGGCGCACAAAGCGCACGGCATCGGCGTAGCTTGGAATTGGCATGGTCCACCATCAAGCGATCCAGGGTGGATCACCTGACGGCATTTTCGCTTGGCTTCATTAAGTTACAGTGAAGGGCCGCACCGCACGCGCCGAAAAGCTTAACCGGCGGTGATTTTGGCGGCCCGCACCACATCGGCCCAGGCGGCTGTTTCGCGTTCCATGCGCGCGGCCAAGGCTTCCGGCGTTGAAGGCACCACAAGCGCGCCGGCATCAAAGGCGCGTTTGCGAATGGCGGGGTCCGCCAGTACCTCATTCAATTTCTGCGCAAGCAAGCGTGCCACCGGTTCTGGCGTGCCACGCGGCGCGAACAAGCTGAACCAGACATTGAGGTCGAGATCCGCCAGCCCTTCCTCCTTGGCCGAGGGGATATTCGGCATGCCGGGATGGCGTTCATTGGAACTGACGCAAAGTGCCCGCAGCTTGCCATCCGCGACCAGTGGCGTGAGTGGTGGCGGTGAATTCATGTAGAAATGCACGCGCCCTGCGATCAGATCTCGGATGGTTTCTCCCGTGCCGCGATAGGGCACATGCAGCATATCAATGCCCGCACGCAGCTTCAGCAATTCCGCGCCCAGATGATGCATGGACCCAACACCCGCCGAGGCATAGGTCAGATCGCCTGGCCTTTGCTTGGCATAGGCAATGAACTCACGCATTGAATTCACCGGCACCGAAGGGTGCGTCACGAAAAGCTGAGGTGTGTCGGTGATCTGTCCGATGGGGATGAAATCCCGCGCGGGAACAATCCCGCCAAGCGTGCCAACCGCGACCCGCCCTGTCATGGTGCCGCAATAGCCGCACAGCAGCGTATGGCCATCCGGGCGCGCTTGCAGCACGGACGTAAGACCCACCACATCATTCCCGCCCGGGCGGTTTTCCACCACCATGGAACCACCCAAAGCGCGGCCAAGTTGATCCGCGATCAGCCTGGCGCTGAAATCCGTACCCCCACCAGCGGGGGAGGGCACGACCAGCGTGATGGGCCGATTGGGGAAGGTATCCTGCGCGCTGACCAGCGCGGGCGCGCCGAGCAGGCCAAGTGCCGCACCTGTCAGCGCGCGGCGGGAAAGCATGTGCTTCATTGGCGTATCTCCTGGTTTCAGACCGCGCCGGCAGCGGTGACGCCGCCATCAACGATCAGCTCTGTTCCCGTGACGTGCTTCGCCTCGTTGGAGACAAGGAATAGCACCGCATGGGCGATATCCCAGCCATCGCCCATTTTGCCGAGCGGCACTTGCGCATCGCGCTTGGCGATCAGCGCGGCGGCGTCATTGCCGCCCAATTGGCGCACCAGGCGATGTTCCACGAGTGGTGTGTGCATCAGCCCCGGCACCACCGTATTGCAGCGCACGCCTGCCTTGGCGTTTTCGATCGCAACTGATTTCGACAAAGCCACAATGCCGTATTTGGTCGCGCTATAGGCAACATGCGGCCGCGCCGCCTGCATGCGATAGCCGGCGATGGAGGAGATATTCACAATCGCACTCCCCGGCCGCTTCTTCAGATGCGGCAGGGCGAATTTGCAGCCCAGGAAAGCCGATTTCAGGTTGAAATCCACCTGCCGATCCCAGACTTCCTCCGGCATGGATTCTGCCCCACCTGGATGCGAACCGCCGACATTATTGACCATGATGTCCAACTGGCCATAGCGCGCAATGCAGGCTTCCACCGCGGCATGGAAGCTTTCGGAATCGAGCACATCGCAAACATGCGCAGTCGCTTCCCCGCCCTCGGATTTGATGATGCCGATGGTCTCCTCAACCGCCGCCGGGTTGTTATCCAGGCCAAATACCTTGGCCCCCTGGCGCGCGAGCAGCACGGCTGTCGCCTTGCCATTGCCCCAACCGGGGCCGACCGAACCCGCGCCGGTGACGATGGCGACCTTGCCTTTGAGACTGAGCATGTGTTCCTCCGAAGTGCTTTGGCGTGAAGCATCCGCGCTTCGCGCCGCGCCGTCCAGACCCCTTGCTATGAGGGCGCGGATTTTACGCTAAGCTGATTTCATCTGAACCGGAGAACCCGCCATGGCCGTTACCTTGGTGCGCAGCCGCGCCATGATCACCAAAACCCTGTCGGCCAGCGCTTGGGAGGAAATCGCCGATGGCGCGCTGATCCAGGAAGATGGCGTCATCACTGAAATCGGCACCTATGATGATTTACGCCGCA
>JBBAUC010000059.1:0-16015 GCA_040398485.1 Roseomonas sp.
CAGGAATTCCTCATCCGCCGCAACCGCCAGGCCCCTGCCGCGCGCCGCCATGCCCGGCGCCAGATCGGCCGAGACGATGAAGGGAATGCCGCGCGCAGCAAGCTTTGGCGCCACAAAGCCGCGCCCGCCCAAATCAAGCGCACGGGTGAAGCGGCGCGTGGTGTCATCCAGCCGATCGAGCAGCCTATCCGCCGCGTCATCCAGAATGGGGGCGACCTGATCCACGCGCGCTACCGCGCGCGCTCGGCGGCGCGCGACAAGGGCTCGGTCAAAGACGCGCATCTGGTCGGTCATGGGGCCGTGGGATGCACCCTGTTTCCCAAGCGCGCAAGACGGGGTAGGGTTTTCGCTGAATTTGCCTTTGGAGGAAAAAACCATGAACGCATCTGATGTTAAGGCCGCCCGCGCCGCCGCTGTCGCTTCCACCATTGACCGCATTCGCGCCATTGAACGCGCGCAGGGCGTCACGCGCCCCTCACTGGCCGCGATCAAGACGGAATTGATGGGGCTGGCCGCGCAGGAACATCTTTTTCCGTCCGCCGAATTCCCGCCGCCGCCAAATGGCGAAAAGGGCAGCCGGCGCTACATGCTTCAGGAAGATGAGAATAATCTTTTCGCGCTGTATCTGAATGCGCTCAATCCTGGCAATGAAACCAAGCCGCATGACCACACCACCTGGGCCTGCGTTGTGGCCGTGGATGGGCAGGAATTGAACAAGGTTTATGACCGGCTTGATGATGGGTCAGACCCCGCGCGCTGCGAATTGCATCTGCGTGAGGAAATCATGGTCGAACCTGGCCGTGGCATTGCGCTGATGCCGGAAGATATCCATTCCATCCACACCACGGGCAGCGTGCCGACGCGGCATTTGCACATGTATGGCCTGGCTTTGGAAAAGCTGGATGACCGCAAGGCTTTCGATGCCGAAACCGGTGAAGTGAAGCCCTATAACAAGAATTTCATGGCGCCCACCGCCGCCCCCAAGGGCTGATCCCGCCATGGCGCGCATGATTGACGCGGCCAGCCTGAAGGGCTGGATCCGCGATGGGCAGGAATTGGCCATTCTGGATGCGCGCGAAGATGGCGAATTTGGCCGTTCGCATCTTTTCTGGGCCAATCCTTGCGGGTTGTCGCGCATGGAACTCCGCGCCCGCGCCATCCTGCCGCGCCTTGCCACGCGCGTTGTGTGCGTGGATGGCGGTGAAGGGTTTTCGCCGCGCCTCGCTGCCTATTTGGAAAGTATTGGCTGCACGGATGTGTCGGTGCTGCAAGGCGGCACGCCGGCTTGGGTTGCGGCGGGGTATGTCGCGTTTTCCGGCGTCAATGTGCCTTCCAAGGCTTTCGGTGAATGGGTGGAGCATCACTATGAAACCCCCTCGGTTGATCCCGAGGAATTGAAGGCGATGATCGTCGCCGGCACCGATATGGTGATCCTGGATAGTCGCCCGATGGAAGAATTCAACCGCATGTCCATCCCGGGCGCGGTGGATGTGCCCGGCGGGGAATTGGTCTATCGCATCGGTGAATTTGTGAACCGGCCGGAGACCACGGTGGTTGTGAATTGCGCGGGGCGCACGCGGTCCATCATGGGCGCCGAGTCACTCCGCAGCGCTGGCATTCCGAACAAGGTGGTGGCGTTGCGCAACGGCACCATGGGCTGGGAATTGGCCGGCTTCACCTGTGATCGCGGCAAGACCGCAAGCTTCCTGCAAGGCACGCCGAAAGGTGCGGCGGAAGCCTTCGCCCGCGCGGATGCTTTTGCCAAGCGCCATGGCGTGGTGTTCGGCACGCGTGCTGACCTTGCGCGCTGGCAGGCGGATGCTTCGCGCAGCACTTATGTGCTGGATGTGCGCGACCCTGCGGAATATGCGGCGGGGCATATGCCCGGCAGCCGTTCCGCGCCTGGTGGGCAATTGGTGCAAGCCACCGATCAATGGGTCGCGGTGCGCCATGCGCGGATTGTGCTGGTGGATGATACGGGCACGCGCGCACGCATGACCGCTGGCTGGCTGCGCCAATTGGGCGGCTGGGAGGTGATGGTGCTGACCGATGGGCTGAATGGCGCGCTCGCGACCGGCCCCTGGCAACCGGAAAGCCCGGAAGCGGCGGCGGTGAAACTGCCCAGCCTGACGCCGGAAGAACTTGCGGCCGAAAGCGTTAAGGGCGGCGTGCAGGTGATTGACCTCGCGCGGTCCATTGATTTCCGCGATGGGCATATTCCGGGCGCGCATTGGGCCATTCGCACCCGCTTGGATCGGCTGCGCGGTGCATTGGCAGGCGCGCGGCTGATTGCCATTGCGGCGCCAGACCCGGCGCAAGCTGCCCTTGCCGCACCGGAAGCCGCCGCGCTCACGGGCCTGCCCGTGTTCATTCTGGAAGGTGGCACCAAGGCTTGGCGCGCGGCGGGGCTGCCGCTGGAAGCGGATCGGCGTAACCCCACGGATGCGGATTGCGCGGATTTCTATCTCCGCCCCTACGACCGGAATGACGGGGTGGAGGCAGCGATGCGCGAATACCTCTCCTGGGAGATTGATTTGGTGCATGAGGTGGCGAAGGATGGCGATGCCCCCTTCGGTCATTGGCACTGAATGCGCCCCTCTGGCGCCTTGCTGGGCCGCCTGAAAAGCGGATTTGGCCGGGCGCCGGAGAAAATCCTTGATGTTTTGCTTCCCCCGCATTGCCTGACCTGCGATGCGCAGGTGGAACGGCAAGGCAGTTTTTGCGCCACCTGTTTCAGTAGCCTGAACCTGATCTCCGCCCCCTTTTGCGCGCGCTGCGGCGTACCCTTCGCCCATGAGGGTGAGGCTGAGCGTGGCGAGGATGGCGCGCTGTTATGTGCGCCCTGCCTTTCCCGCGCGCCGGGCTTCGCGGTGGCGCGGGCGGCGTTGCGCTATGATGAGGGTGCCAAGCGCCTGATCCTGCCCTTCAAGCATGCTGACCGCACGGAGATGGCGGTGCCGCTCGCGCGCCTTATGGCCCGCGCGGGGGCTGAGATGCTGGCGGGGGCGGATATCCTGGCGCCGGTCCCCGCGCATTGGCGGCGGCTGATTGCGCGGCGCTATGACCAGGCAGCACTGCTCGCGCAACGGCTGGGCCGGCTTTCGGGCCGGCGCGTTGTGCCGGATTTGCTGCGCCGTACCCGCGCCACGGTGCCGCTCGGCGATAAGGGTGCTGCGGAACGCGCCGCACTGGTAGCGGATGCCTTCAGCGTGGCCCGCCCCGCGCGCGTGGCCGGCAAGCGCGTTTTGCTGGTGGATGATGTCATGACTTCCGGCGCCACGGCGGAAGCCTGCGCGCGGGCCTTGCTCGCGGCCGATGCCGCGCGGGTAGAGGTGCTGGCCGCGGCGCGGGTGCCGGACCCCCGCCTTCGCACGGCTTGACCATAGGCACTTAAACACCAATCTTGCGCGCATGGCCAAGATCGAAATCTACACCACCGATTTCTGCCCCTATTGCTCCCGCGCCAAGGCGCTGCTGGAAAAGAAGGGCGTCACCTATCAGGAATATGACTCGCCGCATGGGTCTGATGCCCGGCGCCGCGCGATCGAAAATTCCGGCGGGCGCACCACCGTGCCGCAGATTTTCATCAACGGAAAATCCATCGGTGGTTCGGATGATCTTGTGGCTTTGGACCGCGCCGGCAAGCTGGATGCGCTGCTCGCGGGCTGACGCTTCAGGTCAGCCCTTCACCAGCTTCTCATAAACCTCCGGATCGGTGGCACCTTCCGTGCCAAACAGCAGCACGCGGCTATCAGGCCCAAGGCTAAGCGCCGCGCGCGCATAGGGTTCCTGCATCGCAAGAAGCAAAGCTGCCAACCCCGCCACCGCGCTTTCACCCGCGACAATCGGCGGCGTCTGGCGTGCCAGCAGCTTCATGCACTCCACGGCGCTTTCATCGGATACCGACATGAAGGCAAAGGCGCCGCGTTCCAATTCCTGCCAGGCGAGCAAGGATGGCTCGCCACAGGCAAGCCCGGCCATGAGGGTATCAAGGTCGCCCGGCACGGTCACGGGTTCTCCGGCCTCCGCACTCGCCAGCAGGCAATCCGCCTTGTCGGGTTCGGCGACAATCAGCTTCACGCCGGCGCCAAAACGCGCGCGCATCTGCACGGAAACCGCAGCCGCCACACCGCCCACGCCGCCCTGGATGAAGACATGCGTCGGCGCTTCGCTGATTTGATCTGCCGCTTCATCCGCCATCAGCCGATAGCCCTGCATCACATCGCGCGGCACTTCAGTGTAGCCGGGGTATGAGGTATCGGAGACGACGAACCAAGAATTCGCATCTGCCTGCTTCTGCGCTTCACGCACCGCATCATCATAATTGCCCGGCACCACGCGAATTTCTGCGCCATATTTGGCGATGGCATCGCGCCTGCCTTGGCTGACCGTCTCATGGACGAAAATCACGCAAGCCGCGCCAAAGCGCTGCGCCCCCCAGGCGACGGAACGGCCATGATTGCCATCAGTCGCGCAGCAAACCGTGATCTTGCCGGTGGCATCCTTATGGGTGCCAGCAATCAGATCGGCGCTGGTGGCTTCCCGCGCGACTTCCCGCTTGGCGAGTTCTGCCTGCAAGACGCGCATCACCGCATAAGCCCCGCCCAGCGCCTTGAAGGAAGCCAGGCCAAAGCGCCCCGCTTCATCCTTGTAATCCAGCCGCGCGACGCCGGCGGCTTTAGCGATGGCATCCAGCGTGACCAGTGGGGTCGGCGCATAGCCCGGCCAAGTCATAATTTCCGCCTTGGCGCGGGCATAGCCAGATTCTGGGAGTACCGCGATGCCCGGCACGCCATGATTGCGGTTCAGGAAATAACGGAAAGGGCGCTTTTCGATCATGCCCCCATATTGCGCCCTTCCGCGCCGCGCGCCAAACCTTGCACTGTAACGGGAGGGTAAAGCGATGCGGATCACCATTCTGGGCGGGGCTGGCTTTTTGGGGCGGAAATTGGCGGCGCGGCTCGCCAAAGATGGCGCGCTTGGCGGGCGGACCATCACCGGCCTGACGCTATTCGACCTTGCCGCACCCGCCACGCTGGCAGCGCCCTTCCCGGTAACCTGCCTGGGCGGCGATGTGGCGGACCCCGCCGCGGTTGCCGCCGCCATCCCAGCGGGGACCGAGGTGGTGTTTCACCTCGCCGCGGTGGTGAGTGCTGCGGCGGAAGCGGATTTCGATCTGGGCATGAAGGTCAATTTGCATGGGACGCTAGCGGTGCTCGCCGCCTGCCGCGCGCTGGGCACCAGGCCGCGCGTGATTTTTACCTCTTCGGTGGCATCCTTCGGTGGTGGGCAGGATGCGGTGGTGCCGGATGATGGCCGGCAAATCCCGACCAATTCCTATGGTGCGCAAAAGGCTATTGGCGAATTGTTGCTGCATGACGCTTCACGCCGAGGCTTTATGGATGCGGTGAACCTCCGCCTGCCAACCGTGATGGTGCGCCCGGGCCGGCCCAATAAGGCCGCGTCTTCCTTTGTTTCCGCCATTGTGCGTGAACCCTTGCTGGGGCTTGAGACCAATTGCCCGGTGCCGGATGATTTCGCCGTGTGGATTTGCTCGCCCCGCGCCACGATTGAATGGTTCCTGCACGCAGCGGCGATGGATACCGCGCCGCTTGGCCTTGATCGCGGCATCAACCCGCCGGGGCGCAGCCTGACGGTCGCCAAAATCCTGGGTGCGCTGGAACAGGTGGCCGGCAAGGCCGCGCGGGAGAAAGTGGGCTTTGTCTTCGACAAGGAAGTGTTTGACATCGTCAATGGCTGGCCCGGCGCCTTCGCCGCGACCCGCGCGCGCCGCCTTGGCTTCAAGGAACAGGAACCGATGGAGGAGATCATCCAAGGTTTTATCGAGGATGATCTGGCCGCGACGAAAGCGGAACGGGGATTGTAGCTTTCTACATATTTCGCCAATTGGGCTTGCGCTTTTCGGCGAAGGCTTTCGGGCCTTCGATATAATCCTGGCTATCACGATTGCGCGCCTGCGCCGGATACATGGTGCCGATTGCGGTCGCGAGGTTTTCTTCACCCAGCCCCGCATAAACCGCCTGCTTTGAAGCGCGCACCGCAAGCGGTGAGCATTCCAGGATCAGCGCTGTCCAGCGTTTCGCGGCTTCCAAAGCCTCACCTTGCTGCACAACCTCATTCACGAAACCGAGTTTCAGCCCTTCGGCTGCGGGCACGCGTCGCCCGGTCAGGATCATGCCAAGCGCCTGCTTCTGGCCGATCATGCGCGGCAGGCGATGCAGCCCGCCCGCACCCGCCACAAGCCCAACACGTGGTTCGGGCAGGGCAAAAAGCGCATTCTCGGCGGCGATGATCAGATCGCAGGCGAGGGCGATTTCAAAACCGCCGCCCATGGCAATGCCATTCACCGCGGCGATCACCGGCTTTTCCAGATCAAAGCGGTTGGTCAGGCCGGCAAAGCCGGAAGGCGGCATGGGGCGGCGCTTGCCGGCGGCCTGGATTTTCAGATCATTGCCGGTGGAAAAGGCGCGATCCCCAGCCCCGGTGACAATGCCGACCCAAAGTTCAGGGTTGGCGGCGAAATCATCCCAAACCTTCTCCAATTCCTCATGCGCATCGGCATGCAGCGCATTCATCACTTCGGGCCGATTGAGCGTGACAATGCGCAAGCGCCCTTCATCCTGCACCTGGCAAAAACGATAATCGGTCATGCGGCTTCCCCCGTTTCGGATGATAAAAGGATCAAGGCATCCAGCAGGCTGCACCCTTGCCCGGCAGGATGCACCAATACCGGATTGAGATCGAGTTCCTGCAGATTTTCGCCCATTGCCACGGCAATTTCGGAAACAGGGCTGATCAGCGCGACCAGCGCATCAATATCCGCAGCGGCGCTGCCACGCACACCTTCCAGCAACGGAAAGGCGCGCAGGCGACGCAGCATGGCGTGGGCTTCAGTGGGTGAAACTGGGGCGGGTGCGAAGACAATATCGCGCAGCACTTCAACATGCACGCCGCCAAAGCCGACCATGAGTGTTGGGCCGAAATCCCGGTCGCGCGTCACACCCAGAATCATTTCAATGCCAGGTGCCGCCATGGGCTGCACCAATACGCCACGCAGATCAGCCTCCGGCGCATATTCCCTGCTTGCGGCCATGATGCGATCAAAAGCGGCGCTGGCCGCAGCGGCATCCTTGATATTCAGCGCAACACCACCCGCTTCCGTTTTATGCGGAATATCAGGCGATTGAATCTTGAGCGCGACTGGCACCCCAAAGGTGGTTTGGGCGGCCGCTGCCTCGGCCGCGCTGCAGGCAATAATGTCGCGCGGCATGGCGATGCCGGCGGCGCGCAGCAATGCTTTGGCCTCATATTCGGCAAGCATGCCTTGCCGTCCTTTCAGCAGGGCAGCGGCTTCGGGCGCCAAGGTCAAAGGGTTCGGCGGCGTAAGCAGGGCAGGGCGCGTCGTTTCCAGAAAATCGCGATACTGCGCCATGCTGGCCAGCGCGCGCACCGTGCCGGAGCCAGTGGCGAAACAATGCAGGCCAAGCCCTTCCAGAATGGAGCGGGAAGCATCCGATACCAGCGTATAGCTATGCAGCAGAACGGGCTTTGGCCCGCGCGCGAAATCACGAATGGCTTCACCTTCGCGCTTCAACCGTGCCTCATGCGCGAAGGAACCGGCCAGGATGAAGGCATCGATATAGGGTGCATCATAAAGAATCTTCAGCGCATCCACGAAGCTCGCGGCACCTTGGCCACCGCCGGCGCCTTGGCCCGTAAGGTCAACGGGGTTCGCTGGCGATCCATAGGCGGGCATGATGGCGCGCAAGCGTGCTTGCCGTTCCATGTCAATTTCCGGCACGTCCAGCCCGAAGCGCGCACAGGCATCGGCCAACCAAACCCCCGTGCCACCTGAAGGGGAAATCACCGCAACACGCCTGCCGGCAGGCAGGCTATGCTTCACTAGGCCCGCGGCAATATCCAGCAATTCATCCTGATCATCCCCGCGCAGCACGCCATGGCGCGCCAACATCGCATCACACGCGGCATCTTCGCCGCCAAGCGCACCAGTATGGGAAGCCGCTGCCCGGCGTCCCGCATCCGAACGCCCTGCCTTGCCAAGGATCACCGGCTTTCCGCGCCGCGCCGCTTCCTTGGTCATGGCCAAAAACGCATCTGGCCGCGTGAAACTTTCCAGATAAAGGAGCAAAGCTGCCGTGCCTTTATCCTCGATCAAATGATGCGCAAAGGCTGCTAGATCCAGGTCAACCTGATTGCCGACACTGACGATAGTGCCAAAGGAAAGCCCCTGCGCCGCGCCGCGATTGAACAGCGCAAAGCCAAGCCCGCCACTTTGCGCAACCACGCTGATATCGCGCCCAAGGGGGCCGGCGATGCTTTTGACATGAACCGCCGGACTGAAGGTGGGCGCGATCTTAGCGCGGATATTGAAAAATCCTTCTGCATTGGGCCCAGCCACGCGAATGCCAGTCCGTTCAATCACCGCGCGCAAATCGCGCTGCAGGGCAGCGCCTTCGACGCCCGCTTCACCAAAGCCGGAACTGAAGACAATGGCGCCCGCAATCCCAGCCGCCGCACATTCAGCCACAGCCTGTGCCACGATGGGCGCTGGTACAGCGATCAAGGCCAGATCAATCGGGCCTGGGGCTTCGCTGATGGTCTTGAAAGCAGGCAGCCCATGCAGAACGCCACCGCGCGGATTGATGGGCAGAATCCGCCCTTCATAGCCGCAGGAAATCAGCGTCGCCATGATCTTGCCGCCGATCTTCGCACTCCCTTCGGAAGCCCCAATAACGGCGATGCTTCGGGGGTTCAGAAAATAGTCTGGAAGCAAGGTGTTTCTCCCTCATGCGGCATTGCCGTCTCAGATTGAAGCATAGGCATTGCCGCATGGCTTGCGCCATAGGGGTCTGTTGACGCGCCGCGTCAGAGCTTTCAGGCTGTACGAAACGTCGGCGCGAAAAGGCCCTGGTGCCTGGCGCTGAAGCCGGAGGAGGTGCCACGCCATGTCTTTGACGCGTCGGACAGCAATGATTGGGTTTGGCGGCTTGGCCGCGGCGCCAGCTTCACTGGCTCAGCCAAGCATCATCCCTGCCTGGCCATCACGCCCGCTACGATTGGTGGTGACTTTCGCCCCTGGCGGTTCAACGGATTTGATTGCGCGCCTGGTTGCTACGGGTTTGCAGGAACGCTTGGGGCAGCCGGTGATTGTGGAAAATCGTGCCGGGGCTGGCGGCACCATCGCAACCACCCATGTCGCGCGTTCCGAACCCGATGGATATACCATGGTGCTGGCATCCAGCACCGTCATGGCGATCGGGCCCTCGCTTTATCGGAACGTGCAATATGATCCGATCCGTGACTTCAGCCATGTGGTGCTGCTTTCGACCAATCATCTTGTTTTTGTCACGAATAACCGCGTGCCCGCCCAGAACCTGAATGATCTGGTGCGACTTGCCCGCACAACCAATGGCGGGTTGAATATGGCGTCGTCAGGCTCCGGTTCGCTCAATCACATGCTGATTGTGCTGTTCGGCAATGTCAGTGGCGCCACACTGAACCATGTGGCCTATCGTGGCGCAGGGCCGGCCATGGCGGCCGTACTTGGTGGCGAAGTGCACGGCATGTCTGACAGCCTTCCTTCCGCCGCTGCACACATCAAGCAAGGCTCTGTTCGCGCCATCAGTATCGCAGGCGAATCGCGCAGCCCAAGCTTCCCCGATATTCCCACCTTCCGTGAACAAGGTTTTGATTTGGTGAGCTATGGCTGGTTTGGCCTTTCCATGCCGAGCGCAACGCCTACGCCCATTCTTGATCGGCTGCATCGCGAAGTGAGTGCGGTTCTGAAGACACCCCACGTGGTGGAACGCATGGCTGAGTTTGATGCGACGCCAGGCAATATCTCGCGCGAAGCCTATTCAGCCATGGTCAGGGCAGATTACGAAAGATGGGGACCTTTGGTGCGCGCTTCCGGCGCTCTGGCGGAATGAGCGGAGGCTGAGATAGTCTTCGCCCGAAAGGGCCTCATGCGTTTTTTAACCCTCGGCAATCGCCTGATCACGGGTCAGCATCAATTGGCGCAGCGCATCTGAAATCGGTGCCTTGGCACCGGTCGCGTTATTCACAATCACGCATACTGCACGCCCGGAACACAACAGCCCATCGCGCCACAGCCCATATTCATGGATAAAGGAACTGCGCCGGAAACTGACGGCGCGCACGGTCAGCAGCACATCCTCATTGAAATGGCCGGGGCGGAGGTATTTGGCTTCGATTGAACCCACCACCGGCCCTTCCGCATCCGCCCCAAACCGCCCGCCCGAGGCAAGCCACCAATCAATCCGCATATCTTCAAACATCGTGAAATAGGCGGCGTGATTGATATGGGCGTAAATGTCGCATTGGATCCAGCGAATGCGATGCCGCCGCGCCATGGCCCATTGGCCTTCCACCTGGAATTCCGCCCGTGTTGCTGCGTCCATCACCGGAACACCCCCCGCATGCTTGCAAGGCCTATTCTAGCCGGATCGGGCGCCGCTGACATCACGCCGGTAGGCGCGTACTGAATTTTCTTGCCGCCAAGGCATCAGGCGCTAACATCATGGGCAAGAAAACCATTGGGGGGCACCATGTTCACGCGGCGACAAGCATCGGTTTTGGCAGGCGGTCTGCTGGCTGCGCCTTGGGTCGAGCCCGCTTGGGCGGCCTGGCCGCAGGATCGTGCCATTGAAATGATTGTGCCCTTCCCGCCCGGCGGCGGGGTGGATGCAACGGCGCGTTTCGCAACCCATCAGGTCACGCCACGCCTGCCCGGTGTGCGCTTTGTCATCAGCAATCGTCCCGGCGCTTCCGGCCAGCTTGGGATGGAGGCGATCTTCAACGCTGCGCCTGACGGCTATACGCTGGGCACTATCGGCAGCCTTAATGTCTCAACTCTGCCGCTGGAACGGCCGGTGCGCTGGAAGGCCGAGGAGTTTACCTATATCGCCAATATCGTAGATGACGCCTGCGGTTTATGGGTGCTGGCGAATTCGCCTTTGCGTACGCTGGGTGATCTGGTGACAAGGCTGCGCGAAAAGCCCGAAGCGCTTTCGGTTGGCAGTGCCGCCGGCGTTGGTTCCGACGATCATCTGGTGCTGCTGGGCCTGGAAGAGGCCGCCGATATCCGCGCTTTGCACGCGCCTTTCAATGGCACGGCGCAGGTGCAGCGGGATTTGCTCTCGGGCGCCGTTGATGTTGCTTCCTTCAACATGAGTGAGGGGATCGTACTGATGCGGGAAGGGCGCATCCGCTGCCTGGCGCAGGCGTCACCATCGCGCTGGTCGGCTGCCGCGCAGGTCCCGACCTTTCGCGAATTGGGCTTTGATGTGGTGATTGGGAGTGCGCGCGGCATTGTCGGCCCGCCTGGCCTGCCTGCTGACACGGTGCGGATGCTGGAAGCCGCCTTCCGCGAAACCTTGGCCGATCCTCGCTTCGCGCAAGAAGCGGAGAAGGTCTCCCTGCCGCTCCGTCCTCTGGTTGGGGCGGAATATCGCGCCATGGTGCTGGCCGAAGGGGAGGCTGTGCGCGCGCTTTTCGCCCGGCGGCCCTGGCGACGGTGAACACCTTCTGAATGGGCAAGTTGCATTTTGGCGTTCATCGCATTTAGGCTTCGTATTCAATCACGGGAGGAAAAACAATGATCAATCGCCGCAGCCTTTTGGCATCCGCAAGCTTGCTTGCCGCGCCCGCCATTGCTCGGGCGCAAACCGCCTGGCCGGGTGACAAGCCCATGGAAGTGATCGTGCCTTTCCCCACCGGTGGCGGCGTGGATATCATGACACGCTTGGTCATGCCGCTGGTGGCGGCGCAGATTCCGGGCCTTCGCCCGGTGACGATCAATCGCACGGGTGCTGCTGGGCAGATCGGGCTCGAAGCCACCTTCAATGCCGCGGCTGATGGCTACACGATCGGCGCCACGACCATCCCCGCGCATAACGCCATTCCGCTGGAACGCCAGGTGCGCTACCGCGCCATGGATTTCACCTTCATCTGTAATATCGTCGAAGACGCCAATTGCTTTTACGTGCGCGCCGATAGCCCGCTGAAGACGTTGCAGGATTTGGTGGCGGCGGCGAAGGCGCGGCCAGAACAGATCACCTATGCCACCACCGGCATCGGCAGTGATGACCATCTTTTCGTGCTGCATTTTGAGGCCTTGGCGGGCCTAAAGCCGATGATCCAGGTGCCCTTTGCCGGCGCGGCACCGCTTATTCCGCAATTGCTCGGCGGCAATATGGATGTCGCGGCGATCAATGTGAATGACGCGCTGCAATTGGCGCGTGAGGGCAAGGTGCGTATGCTGGCGCAGGCTGCCGCGACGCGTCAGCCGGAAGCAGCCGATGTACCCACTTTCCGCGAATTGGGCTTTGACCTGGTGCATGGCGCCAGCCGCGGCATTGTCGGCCCGCCCAACATGCCGCCCGCCATTGTAGCGCGTCTTGAGGCGGCCTTCCGCACTGCGCTGGCAGATGAGAATTTCAAGCGCGACGCGGCACGCAATTTCATGCCGCTCAATACCCTTGTCGGTGCTGAATACCGCGCCTTCGCGCAATCGGTGGATGATCGGTTGAAGCAGCTTTGGCAGGTGCGCCCCTGGCGCGTGGGGTGAGGGGAGGGGCTGTTACAGCCCCGCCTTTTCAAGCCGTATGATGGCGCGCGCCATGGCCTGGGCGCGCGGGATCATACTGTCAATTTCCAGATATTCTTCCGGGCTATGCGCCTTGCCGCCCACGGGGCCAACCGCGCAGATCGTGGGTGCGCCAATCGCGGCCGTAAAACCGCTATCGGCGCAGCCGCCAGAAAATTCACCGCCCACCTGCAAGCCGCTATCTGCGGCGGCACCCTGATAAAGCGCGAAAACACGCTCACTGGCTGGCGTTGCATTCAGCGGCAGGAATTCGCCCTTGATGACAAGCTTCGCCTTGGTGCCAGGGACGAAGGATTTCGCAACAATGTCGTGCAGCTTGCCCACAACCTCATCGCGATCCGCCAATTCGACATAGCGCAGATCAATCTGGAATTGGCAGGCGGGGGCGACGGTATTCACGCTCTGCCCACCGCTCACCAAACCGACATTCAGCGTAATGCCGCGCTTGAGGTCGGTCAGCGCATGAATGGCGACGATCTTATGCGCAGCCTCGCCAATCGCACTGATGCCGGCTTCGAAATTACCGCCGGAATGCGCGGCCTTGCCTTCGATATCCACCACGGAAAATACGCCACCCTTGCGCCCCGTCACCACATTGCCGGAAGGCCGGCCCGGTTCGCTATTGAAGACGACACGTGCGCTGCGCGCCTCATTTTCAATGACCGGGCGGCCTTCGGGGCTGCCGATTTCCTCATCGCCGGTGAACAGCCCAACCAAAGGCCCAGGCGCGCCGCCGAATTTATGAAAGGCGGCGAGCACAAACATATTCATCACAATGCCGGCCTTCATATCGGCGACACCTGGCCCATAGGCGATATTGCCTTGGATGGTGAAAGGCCGGCGTTCCGGTTCGCCCTTTGGGAACACCGTGTCCCGATGCCCCATCAGCACGATATTCTTCTGCTGATTGCCGGAAGCGATTTCATGCGCGCCTGGCACAACGCCGCGCAAGCAATCGCCATGCTTTTCGCGCGGCACTACCTCCACCGTGATGCCCTGGCCCTCAAGAAAGCGCTTCACCTGCTGGCCAGTGCGATCCACGCCCGCCTTGTCATAGGATCCGCCATCAGTATTCACCATTTCCTTGAGCTGAGCGATCATGGCTCCCTGTTGCGTGGCAAGCCAGGCGGTGATTTGGGCTTCGGTGGTCATGCTATCCTCAACTTTATTGGAACAAGACCCAAACCTGCGTCAGAGCGCGCGCCTGGGCAAGTGCGCTATTCAATCTTGCCGAGCGCACGGATCACGCGCAGCAACCTGCCCGCATCCTCATCATAAAACCGCCGGAAGGCATCGCCCTCGCGAAAATCGAGCGTATTGCCGCTGCCCGCCATGATGCGCTGGAAATCCGCATCCTGCGCCACGGCGCGTGATGCGTCACGAATGCGGTCAATGATGGCGGGTGGCGTGCCGGCAGGCGCGAAAAGCCCGACCCAGATGTAGAATTCCACATCCGCAAAACCTTTCTCAATTAGCGTCGGCACATCCTCAAAACCCTTGAGGCGCTGGCGGCCCCAAGTGGCCAGCGCGCGCAACCGCCCATCGCGCACATGCGGCGCGACAGGCCCGGGGCCTGAGGAAAGCGCCTGCACCTGCCCGCTCAAAATCGCGGTCAGCGCCGGCCCGCCGCCCTGGAAGGGCACATGCAGCATCTCAATCCCCGCCGCCTGGGACAGCATCGCCATCGGCACATGCAAGGCAGAGTAATTTCCTGCCGAAGAATAGGCGATCTGCCCGGGCTTGGCTTTCGCCTCAGTGATAAATTCCTCGATCGTGCGAATGGGGCTTGATGCCGGCACCACCAGCACGGTGGGATCGGCGGAAAACAGCGCAATCGGCGTCAGCATATCGGGCGTATAGGCCGGCGTGCGGCCATTGATGCGGGCGGCTTCAGGCAGGAAGGTCATGGAAGAAAGACCCATGAGCAGCGTATAGCCGTCGGGCGTGCTGCGGGCGACGAAACCATTGCCGATTTCGCCCGCTGCTCCGCCGCGATTGGTGATCGGCACTGGCACGCGCCAAATCCTCTCCAGCGTTGCCGCGGCAGGGCGGCCCACCACATCGGCTTGCCCACCAGGTGGGAAGGCGACCACCATGGAAACCGCGCGGGATGGGAAATTGTCCTGCGCCAGCGCGGGCATGGCGAAGGGCAGGGCTGCGGCGCCGGTTAAAAGACTGCGTCTTTGCATGTTTTATCCTCCCATTTTTTGTTGTTCGTTCAGGCGATGGGATTTTCGAGAACGCCAATCCCGCTGATTTCAATCCGCACCACATCGCCTTTTTGCAGGAATTTCGGTGGGGTGAAGCCAATGCCAACGCCAACCGGCGTGCCGGTCGCAATCACATCGCCAGGTTCAAGCGTGATGGCGGCGCTGATCGCTTCGATCAATGTCGGCACATCAAAAATCAAATCCGCCACCAGCGCATCCTGGCGCTTTTCGCCATTCACATGGGTGATCAGGCGAAGTTTGGCGGGATCGGACGCTTGATCGGCGGTCAGAATGGCGGGGCCCATGGGGCAGAAGCTATCCAAGCCCTTGCCGAGCACCCATTGGCTATGGCGCTTCTGCAAATGCCGCGCGGTCACGTCATTGATGATGGTATAGCCAAACACATGCGAAAGCGCGGTGGCCTTGCTGATGCCACGCCCGCCCGTGCCGATCACAATCGCCAATTCGCCTTCGTAATCCAGGCCGCCCGTCGGGTCCAAATGGCTCAGAATCGGCTCATCGATTGCGATGATGGCGGTATGCGGCTTGGAGAAAACCACGGGGAAGGGCGGCACCACATCCTTGGCCCCGCCATCAAAGCCCGATCCCGCAAATTCCTTGGCGTGTTCATGATAATTCTTGCCGACGCAGAAAACATTCTTGGGCGGGCGCGGAATGGGGGCCAGGATCTTCGCCCCCGCTATGATTGGCGCATTGGCAAGCGCATTCCGCGCGGCGGTAAGCGCTGCTGGCCCCGCCGCAATCAGGCCAAGCATATCGCGCGGCAGAGAAGGTGCTACGGCGGTGATGTCGCGCAGCGCGCCCGCTTCATCCATGGCGCCAATGCGCGTGCCTGCGGCATCCGAGAAAGTGACTAAACGCATCAGTTCATCCTTTTAGCTTTCGCTGCGTCAGGTAGCGCTTTCTGCAGGATTTGCCAGGGGCAGGCTGGCCGCGCGTTCCAAGGCCCGCGCCCCGCGCAGCGCCAGATCATCTCGGTAAAGCGCCGCCACAATTTGCACAGCGCGCGGCATGCCTTCCGCATCCAAAGCCACCGGCACGGAAATCGCCGGTTGCCGTGTCAGGTTGAAGGCGAAGGTCCAGGGCGCCCAATCGCGCCACAGCGCCTCCGCGG
>JBBAUC010000060.1:0-10037 GCA_040398485.1 Roseomonas sp.
CAGCCGCCATGACGGTGCCGACCAGCCTGATCGCCTTTGGCTTTTCGCGCCTGCGCGCGCGGCTTTTGGGCCAGCCATGGCTGCGGATTATCGAACGCGGCTTGGTGCCGATTGCGGTTGGGTTGATTGCGGCGTCCGGCCTGTTGCTAGCGCAGGGTTCGGCTCAAAGCTGGGTCACTGTGGTGCTGACCATCTGTTCGGCTGTTTTCGTCTGGCGGACGGATTTCAGCCCGCTATGGGTGTTGGGGGCTGGCGCCATTATCGGGGCACTTACACTATGATGGGGGAAGGCATCGCGGCACCTGCCTTCCGCGAAGCTGCGCCGCGCGGGCTATGCACGGATTGCGGAGTTTCGCGCCTGGAAAACCCCAAGGCATGCGGTACCGCCTGCCAGTTCATCAAGCCAGATTATCCGCGCCTGGAAGCCGCTGTGCATGGCCGCGCGCGGGACCCGGCGCGCCCGGATGAGCTTCATTTCGGTCCCTTCCGGCAAATGCTGCGCGCATCGCTGAAGCCGCCTCAGCCTGGCGCACAATGGACCGGCATCACCACGCGCCTTGCGGAAAAGCTGCTGGAAGCGGGCGCGGTGACCGCCGTGCTGACCATGGCGCCGGACCCTGATGACAAATGGAAGCCCGTGCCCGTGCTTGTGACAAAGGCAGAAGGCATGGTCGCCTGTCGCGGTATGCGCATGGGCTATGCGCCTTTGCTTGCCCTTCTGGAACCAGCCGCTGCCGCCGGCCATAAGCGCATCGCGGTGATCGGCATTCCCTGCCAGGTCTATGCGCTGCGTGCGTTGGAAGCGCAGCTTGGGCTTGATGCGCTTTACGTCATCGGCACGCCTTGTTCAGACAATACCACCACCGCGAACTTCCATCGCTTCCTTGAACTTTTGTCGGATGCGCCGGAGACGATCACCTATCTGGAATTCCGCGCCGATTACTATGTGGAGCTGCGCTTTGCCGATGGCCGCAAGCGCGAAATTCCTTTTCTGCAATTGCCGATCAGCCAATTGCCTTCGGATTTCTTCCCGCTCACCTGCCGAAGCTGCGTGGATTACACCAATGTGCTGGCCGATATCACGGTGGGCTATATGGGCGGGCAGGGGGAGCAATGGCTGCTGGTACGCAATGAACGTGGTGAAGAATTGCTGAGGCTGCTGGGCGATGAAATCTCCACCGCCGCGCCTGGTACCGCCGGCAAGCGCGCCGGTGCTGTAAAGGGTTTTCTGGAAAACACGCGCCGCGCTGCCGGTGGCTTACCTTTGCGCCGCATGCCCGATTGGCTAAGGCCGATTATTGGCTGGCTGATGCCGCGCATCGGCCCACGCGGCTTGGAATTTGCCCGCGCGCGGGTTGAGATGAAGGCAGTGGAAAGCGTACTGCATCTTGAACGCGCCGAACCCGCCAAGATGCACAACATGATCCCCGATCATGTCTGGGCGCTGGTCGCGCCCTATGGGTTAAAGAAACCCGTTCCGAAAACGGATCAGCCTTCAGCGCGGTAATTCGGCGCTTCACGCGTGACTGCCACATCATGCACATGGCTTTCGCGCAGACCCGCGCCAGTAATGCGGCGGAAGCGCGCCTTGGTCTGCAATTCCGCAATCGTGGCGCAGCCCGTATAGCCCATGGCAGCGCGCAGCCCGCCGACCATTTGGTGGATCACAGCACCGACCGGGCCTTTATAGCCCACGCGGCCTTCCACACCTTCCGGCACCAGCTTCAGTGAATCCTGCACCTCCGCCTGGAAATACCGATCCGCCGAGCCCCGCGCCATGGCGCCGAGGGAGCCCATGCCGCGATAGGATTTGTAGGAGCGGCCCTGATAGAGAAACACTTCACCGGGCGCTTCATCCGTGCCAGCGAAGATGCTGCCCATCATGGCGCAATCCGCGCCGGCCGCTAGTGCCTTGGCAAGATCACCGGAAGACCGAATGCCGCCATCGGCAATCACCGGCACGCCTTTTTCGCGCGCGGCAGCAGCGCTTTCCAGAATGGCAGTGAGCTGCGGCACGCCAACACCCGCCACAATGCGCGTGGTGCAGATGGAACCCGGGCCAATGCCAATCTTCACCGCATCCGCGCCTGCATCGATCAAGGCTAAGGCACCTTCCGGTGTTGCGACATTCCCGGCAATCACCTGCACGGAATTTGAAAGGCGCTTTATGCGCTCCACCGCCTGCAGCACGCCGCCAGAATGGCCATGCGCGGTATCCACCACAACAACATCCACGCCAGCCGCCACCAGCAATTCCGCGCGGTGCAAGCCGTCATCACCAACGCCCGTCGCCGCCGCCGCACGCAGCCGCCCCATGCCATCTTTCGATGCATTGGGATTGGCCTGCGCCTTATCCATATCCTTGACGGTGACAAGGCCCACGCAGCGCTGCGCTTCATCCACCACCAGCAGCTTTTCGATGCGATGCTTATGCAAAAGCGTGCGCGCCTCATCCGGCGTCACATCGGGGGATGCGGTGACAAGGCCCTCACGCGTCATCAGCTCATAGACGCGCAGATTGGGATCGGTCGCGAAACGTACATCGCGATTGGTGATGATGCCAACAAGCCGCCCCGACCCACGTTCCACCACCGGAATGCCGCTGATGCGATGCCGTTCTTGCAGCGCGCGCACTTCGGCCAGTGTCTGATCCGGATGCACCGTCAGCGGGTTCACCACCATGCCGGATTCGAATTTCTTCACTTGCCGCACCTGCGCGGCCTGATCTTCCGGGGAGAAATTCTTGTGGATCACACCAATGCCGCCAGCCTGCGCCATAGCAATCGCCATGGGCGCTTCCGTCACCGTATCCATCGCCGCCGAAATCAGCGGAATATTCAGCCGAATTTCCTTGGTGAGCCGCGTATGCGCCAGGGTCTGCGCTGGCAGCACGGTGGAATAGGCGGGCACAAGCAGCACATCGTCAAAGGCATAAGCCTCAGCGATAGGCATAATGCCACCAAAAGAGCCAGCGGAAGGGGGAGGGGATTCTAGTGCCATGGGAGGGGCTTTCGCGTTGCGCTACCTTGACGACTCTCCATAGTCCTTGATGCCAATAGGCGCAATCACCGAGGATACAATTCAGCCGCGAAAACCGCTCGCCACCACATATAATTCAGCCGATTCCTTCCGGCTTGCCGGAGGCTTTACATGCCGCACGCTGGTAAAATGACGCTTGAGCATCACCAGCATTTCTTTCTCAGACCCGCCCTGAAATACCTTTGCAACAAATCCGCCACCGGGCGCCAGCACCTTCAGCGCAAAATCCAGCGCCAATTCGGCAAGCGCCATGATCCGCAAATGATCCGTCGCGCCGTGGCCCGTGGTATTGGGCGCCATATCGGACAGCACCAGATCTGCCTTGCCGCCAAGGGCTGCGATGATGCGTGCCTCGGCCTCCTGCTCTTGGAAATCACCTTGCAGCGTGGTCGCCCCTGGCACCGGGTCCATGGGCAGGATGTCCAGCGCCACCACCTGGCCGCGGGCGCCCACTTCCTGCACGGCCACCTGAGTCCAGCCGCCAGGCGCCGCGCCTAAATCCACCACCCGTGCACCGGGGCGAAGCAGTTTTACCTTTTCATTCATCTCAAGCAGCTTGAAGGCCGCGCGGGAACGCAGCCCGCGTTCCTTGGCGGCGCGCACATAGGGATCATTCAATTGCCGATTGAGCCATTTTTGGCTGGCCGTGCTGCGCCCTTCAGCGCTGCGCAGGCGTTGGGTAAGGCCCCGGCTGCTGCCGGGCGGGCTTGGCTTGGCCATGGTTGCGCTTACCTGTGCCGTGGTGGGCTGCGGCGCGCAGCTTCACGGTCCGCGCGCATCATCCGCAGCAACATGCCCTCACGCAGGCCGCGATCCGCGACGCGGAGGCTTCGCGTTGGCCAAATGCGCCGGATCGCCGCGTAAATCGCGCAGCCTGGCAGCACGTAATCCACGCGTTCCGGCCCCACACAGGGGTGCGCGGCCAATTCCGCACGGCCCATGGCGAAAAGATCACCCAAGGCGGCATCGGCGGCTTCGCAATCAAGCGTCGAGCCATCCACAAGCGGGCGGCGATAGCGCGGCAGCGCCATGACCACGCCGGCGAGTGTGGTGACCGTGCCGGAAGTGCCCATAAGCCGCACACTGCCGGAATGGATTTCCTGGCCGATGCAATGCAGGCGATCAAAGCCTTCCAATTGGGCTGCCACCTCATCCACCACGGCGAAGAAGCCCGCTTCGGTGAAACAAGCGGCACCGCAGCGCTCAGCCAGCGTCACAACGCCCACAGGAAGTGAGATATAGCCGATCAGTTCCGGCACGTCGCCAAGCCTGGCGGCGGCGCGGATCCAGGCGATTTCGGTGCTACCGCCGCCGATATCGAATAATAGCGCGCGCCGATCGGATGCTTCCAGAAGGGCAGCGCAGGATTCCATGGCGAGTTCCGCTTCTTCCCGCCCCGTGATGATGCGAAGCCTGATGCCGGTTGCCGCCTCAACCCGCGCGATGAAGGCCGGGCCATTGCTGGCTTGGCGGCAGGCTTCGGTCGCGACTGCTTCAAAACCGCGCAAGGGGCGGCGGGAGAGTTTTTCGGCGCAGGTGCCAAGGGCGGCCAAGGCACGGTCCATGGAAGCTTCCGAAAGCTGCCCACTACTGCCCAAGCCTTCGCCCAGCCGCACCACGCGGCTGAAGGAATCCAGTACGCGAAAGCCGCCTTGGCTGGGGGTCGCGATCAGCAGGCGGCAATTATTGGTGCCGAGATCAAGCGCCGCATAGGCCGCGCCGGAAGCCTCCGCCCGCGCGAGTGCGGGGGCGGGGCAGGGGTCTTTCGGCAAAGGCGGGGCGATATCGTTCATGCTTCCCTGGGTGACGGCTTTCGCCATGATCCCGGTATCTGGCCCCTGGGGCAAGCGGTTTTGAGGGGTGAGTTGTGGCGAGGCAGGGCCGGTGCTATGTGCCCAGTCTCTTGGGGGATAGTTTAACGGTAGAACTTCCGACTCTGACTCGGACAGTCTTGGTTCGAATCCAGGTCCCCCAGCCAGGGGCGCGAGGACACGCCGCCGTGCTTGCTTCCTGAGCCCTTCCGGTCTTTGTGTCCCTTGCGCCACTCAATGACGCTGCGGGCAGCCCTGCGCAGGGGCGGTGGCATAATTATTCGAGCTCGCTGGATAGAATTTACTCAGCCGATCATCCGCCCCAAGCCAGCCCGCCTTCAGCAGCAGGTTCTGTTGCACAAGGTCGAAGCGGCGAAGGCGGGTATCAATCGTCGAGACAATCTTCACCTCCGCCAAGGTCAGTCCAGGCGGCGGCGGGGCGCCATCATCCACGCCATCATCAAGCGCCCACATCGCGCCAAGCCTTTCACGGGACTTATAGGCATGAAACAGCATGCGTTTGCGCAGCGCATCGCATTGGCCTGTCGCCACACCCACGACGCTTCCCATTTGCGCAACACCGTCCGGGGGCGAAGGGTTCGGCGCCCAAGGCTTGCCGCCATCACTCAGGAAGATGGTGCGGCAGCGCTTCCACACGGTCTCAAGCCCCAGATTATCGTAAACGCCCCCATCACTAAGCAGCGCCTTCTGTGTATAGGGCGGCCCCGCGCAAACGGGGGTGGCGCCTGAGCTATTCGGCACAACGCTGCTGAGATCAATTTCAATGGGCGAGAGAAAGGGCGGGAAGGCCGCTGATGCCGCAACCGCCAGGGCGAGCGGCATATCAAAACCGCGAAACATGCCGATGCGCCGATCAGCGACGTAATCGCGCCGCATCCGGAACAACCCACCGGTCATGAGATTGGTGGCATTGAAGACAAAAACCGGATCGTCAGGCCCCGCGGGAAGATCCGCGATCCCGGCATTTCCGGAGATATTGCGTGTATAGCTGGCCAGAAGGCGCTGGAGTGGTGATTGGAATGGCAAAAGCCAGTTGATCACGCCCGCAACATCCACCGTGTCATCTGCCTGGGCGTAGATCTTGGGCAGGAACAGCGCATCCAGATTGGTCGCCACACCTGCCGCATTCCATTGCAATGCGGGCCAGCTGACAGCAAGGGCCGCTGCGGCCATGGAACCGCCCGAGACGCTGGAGACCCGCCGCAGTCGGCGCAGGAGCCCAAGCCGGTTCATCCGGCAAATGGCCCCCGCGTGATAGAGCATGGCGCGATAGCCGCCGCCAGACAGGCAAAGCCCTGCAATATCCTCGAACTTCTCGCCATCCAGCAGGTTGATGCTTTGGGACATGGTGCCTTCCTATTGGTCCGGTCGCTGCTGTCGGTTCCCGACAGCAGCGTGAATCGGCCCATAAACTATAGAGCTAGTGGTGCGTGGGGGCAGTTTTGGATTGGGAAAGGTTAGCATGAATCGCACCACTAGAGCGTGATGATCAGTGATGGATCGGATGATTTCCGAAAACTGAAAGTGACATTGGCCTTCACTTTGGGGTCGCGCTTGAGCAACTTGATCGCATCCTTAAGCGTCGCGCAGGGCTTGCCGCCAAGGGTGGGCAAGCTGCCATCCTTGCGGGGGTCATAGGCCATGTCGCCATTGGTGAAGTGCATAGTAAATTTCCGGCCCGAATCCGCCTGCGCGGCGATAAGTTCAAGCACTGGCGGGTCAGGGTTCTGGTCCTTGCCATTGGCTGAAAAGACATAATGATCCGCGGTCACGGCTGCGATGAAAGCGGCCGGATTATTGCCTTCGGCGCCATGGTGCGGGACCTTGAGCACATCGACATGCAGCTTACCCTTTTTGAGACTGCGCGTCGTCTTGAGGCCCGACAATACATGATCACCACGGGCGTCACCGGTCAGCAAAACCGTCTTGCCCGCTGATGTGACCAGCATGGCAATGGAAGATAGGTTGGGGATGGCCGTATCCAGCTTTACCGCCGGCACCGCCGCAGAAATGGCTGCTGCACCAGCGCGAAGTTTTTCCTTCTTTTTCTTGAGATCGGCCAGCCAGGCTTTTCGCAAGGCTTCAAGCGCCGTCTTGTCCGGTGCCACCACCTTGATCTTTGCCTTGCCGAAGCCCTTTGGCGCATGGCCGGCAAGGATCAGGCCTGCATCGGCATTGGGGTTTATTTTGGTATCAACCCGAATGGCAGCGCCAGTCAGGGATTCACCCTGGGTCACGCTTGCGGCGATGGCGCTTGGCGTATTGTTCAAAAGCGCCGCTGCCGCCGCCTGCGCAGGTTCAACCAGCTTGGAAAATGAATTGAACCAAAGGACGGGCGCCGAGATCCCCGGTGCTCCCTCGGGAAATTGCCGATCACCGCCGAGACATTTGTAAAGCCAGTCAATGCCCGCAATATGGTCATCATCAATATGGGTGCAGACAACCAGGTCGAGCTCGACCGTCCCTTTGGATCCGCTGGCGATCTGTGAGAGGCGCCGGATCAGCTCATCGCTTGGGCGAAATTTCGTGCCGTCTTGCCGTGCTGCGCTAGCCGGACCACCGTCCACCAGGATCAGGCTCTGGGCGCCATTCACGCCCGGCAAATGCAATAGCAGGCAATCACCATGCCCTGCATTCAACGCTTCAAAGATCATTCGCTCTCTCCTAACATCTTTGCAGTGTCAGACCGATTGCAAGGCGCGCAGGGCATCCACCAGGCCCGCGCCCTGGAAGTCACGTTCCCGGCCAAGGTCGGTTGCTGTTACCATCAGAATTTCCTTGATCCGTCGCGGCTGACCGATGAGTTCAGGGTAGCGCGCCATCAGCAGGGCCGCCACGCCTGAGACATGCGGCGCTGCCATTGAGGTGCCATCCAGGGTCTCCACCTTGCCGTCTGGCGCGGCGGAGAGAATCTTCTCGCCCGGTGCGACAAGATCCGGTTTGCGCCGTCCATCACCGGTCGGTCCGCGGCTCGAAAAATAGCTGACGCCATAGGTATGCGGTTCGCTGCGATGCGTGGCACCAACGGTAATGACCGCCTCGGCATTGCCGGGATCGGTGATGGAAACATCGTGATAGCCATTGCCAAGGCTGGTATTGGCAATGCCCGCATCAAAACCGGAATTGCCCGCCGCGGCAACCACAACCGTCCCGTTATTCACCAGCCGTTCCGCTGCCTGACAGACAGGCGTGCGACCACAGGCATGCGAATCAACACGATGCGGAACCGAAACAGAAAGATTGACCCCATGGACGAAAGGCTTGCTTCGATCACGGTTCAGCCAATCAAGATATTCAAGCGCACTAATGATCGCAAAGCCATCGCCCGGATCGGAATCCTCCTCATTCGGTTCAGGAAAAATCTTAAGGTCCAGTAACTTGATGTCGGGGCAGATGCCGATAAGACCGTTTTCCGGTTCACCCGGTATTGGCCCATCCGGCATATTACCTGCCAAGATCCCTGCCACATGAGTCCCGTGAAGGCTTTCCGGTGGGCTTGGGTTGTCCACGCGGATGAGCGGTTCGATCAGGGCCCAGTCAAGCGATCGCCCATTGGTGTTGCGCCGCCAGAGCGAACGCATGCTTTCCTTTGCGGCATCGGAACGGGTTTTGGGGGTGGCTTCCTCGGAAAGCAAACGACGTAGTTTTGTGAAATCAAGGCGACCAAGAACGCGATGCGCTGGGGGCGCGCCTTTGGCCTTGCCTTGCCTGCCAACGGGTTTTTGACCAGGATCCTCCCTGAAGGCCGGATGGGTATGGTCAATGCCGCTATCCACAATGGCCCAGGTAAGGTGTGCGGTCTTGATGTTGAAAAGAAGCCGCGCCGCATCCGCCTTGACCGTTTTTTGGCCCTGAAATCCAGGCCCCAGCGAAACCGGCACGGCGCGGGCATTGCGCGCTATGGTCCAGATTCGCGGCAATGCTGGCGTATGTTCCGCCGGCCCGATCGGCTTGCGGAAGCTTTTCGAACTTGCCCAAGAATCCTCAGGCAAGGCAACCGGGTCGGGAAGTGCGCCAATCTCACGCTGCCTTGTTGCTTGCAATACAGGCGTTGCGTCAAATTCAGGAAATGCTTCTTCCTGCGATGGTTCAAAAAACCGGAACAAGGGCTCAAGCGCGTCTTTCGTCGCAGGCTTGCTCGACAGCAGCCGTTCGGTCAGGCTGGCCAGCACCAGAAAGCGTCTGGCGCGCGGTTCATCGGGCCATTTGCCGGGGCGCTTCAGGCCATCACGCAGTGGCTTGTTTTCCTTGCGCCACCACCAATCCGTCAGCGGCACCAGCAGATCCATCACCTCCCGGAAGGTGAGGTCAATGGCGACATATTGTTCGGTTGCGGCGATGCGAAGTGCTGCAAGGCTTTTATCATCAGCTGCGGCGCTTCGCTCAGGACGCAGCGCGTTCGGCGCCAGCCGCAAGACGCGCCGGCGCAGCGCTTCGGCGAGCAAGGCGGCACTGCCTGGGATTTCATCATCATCTCCCCGTGTGAGCTTTGGGGTCAAAAGAAGGGAAACGCGCGGTTCGGGCGACCGGTCCTTTGGGTTTGCGGCCAGACGCCGCTGCCGTTCCTGCCCCAGCAGCAGAAAGCGTTCCCAGACATCGGCTTGTATGGGGTTATCCAGCGTGAAGCGGCGCTGGTGATCCGTCTCGTAAAGAAGGCGATGGATCGTTTCGCGATCAAGCTTCATGGCAACCCTGCCCAACCCTCACCCTGTTCCTTTGGGAAAACAGAAGCTTGCCGTTAAGCCTTACCCAAAGCAACCACAATCTTGGCCCTTGGCTTTCCTGGCGTCTTGGTGGGCGATCATGGCGCCGCCGCATGAAGGTGGCGAAACTCCTGACGCCTGGGTCGCGGGGAATGATGCCATTCTTGATATGCCGCAAGAACGGGCATCGGCTTCGCGCCTAATAAGCACGTAGGAGGAACCACCCATGCGCGCTCGCGACCTGATGACCACCAGCCTTGTTACCATCCCCCCCGAAGCCCCGCTGGAGGCCGTTGCCCGGGTCTTTGCCGATCGGGGCATTTCTGGCGCCCCGGTGGTGGATGGCGCCGGCACCTTGCTTGGCATGGTGACCGAAGGCGATTTGATCCGTCGCTTGGCGGCGAAGGAAGATGCACCGAAATCATGGGTGCTTGGACTTTTTGCTTCCGCCACGGATCAGGCG
>JBBAUC010000060.1:10047-15942 GCA_040398485.1 Roseomonas sp.
GGCGGCGCGTTTCGCGCGCACCCATGGCCACCGCGCGCGGGATGTCATGACAACCGATATCGCCTCGGTCACTGAAGACATTTCGATCGAGCATGTCGCCAAGATCATTGAAGACAAGAAGATCCGCCGCGTACCCGTGCTGCGGGATGGCAAGCTGGTTGGCGTGGTGTCGCGTTCAGACCTGATCCGCGCCCTGCTGTCGGCCCCGGGCAGCCTGGCCGCTGATGCGCCAGATGAACGCATCCGCCGCGATCTGGCACTCGCCATGCGCAATGAACCCTGGGTGGATACCTACTTCATCTTCCCGGATGTGAAGGGCGGCCAAGTCACCTTCCACGGCTTCTGCCGGTCTGCGACCGTGAAGCAGGGCCTCCGCGTACTGGCCGAAGGCGTGCCGGGGGTGAAGGGGGTCACTTTCGAAACCCAGGACCCGCCTGCCTATGTGATGGGGGTTAGCTGATCGGGCAGGCTTGTCAGTACGGCACATCCTTCATCCAGGGATAACCCACCCGCGCCTGCGCGTAGGCGTGGTCATAGAGCTTGCGCATAAAGGCCTGTTCGAAGGGTTCCTTCGGTTCATCTGGGAAATCAGGGCCAATGGCGGCCAGGTTGAAATCAACATTGTCTTCGCGCGTGGTGTTGCGGATGCGTCCCACGTCATTGAAGCCGCTCGCTGAAATCATGCTGGCGATGGCGCGCTGGGCGATGACGAAAGTCTGGCGCTCGGTCCTTGCCGGGTTGGGCATGAGCCGCCCATTGCGGATGATATAAGCCCTTGTCGGGCGAACATGATCGCCCTGGCGGATATGGGCGCGCCGGTCACGCGTGGTGCTGCGCGGATATAGAAACACCTGCGTGAAGGCGCCGCCATCCACATGCATTTCCTGATAGGCTTGCCCATCCAACATCACATCAATCATGACGGGGGGGAAAGCGCCAGGTATGGCGGCGGACGCCAATAACAGTCGGCGCACCAGATCAAGCGCCTTCGGGTGGCCGCTGGCGGCAATCGCGCCGATATTCCAGGCCACCGGCAATTGTGCATCAATATCGGAAGTACCGATCAGCAATAGCCTGCCGCGCTCATAGGCGCGGGCAATGTCGGCCAGCATCTCCTCAGTCAAATAGCGGGAAATGAGGCGGAACAGCGGCGCGCTATCGGCCAGCGCATCTTCAAACAAGGCCGCGTTAAGCAAATAGCGTTGTTCCAGCACATCCTTGGGCGTGAGGTCAGTATAGACGGATTTTAGCGCCGCATCGTAGCGGGGACCCAGAAAGGCGAAGGGCGCGGTCAGCGCGCCGGTTGAGACGCCTGTCACCAGGCTGAAGGTGGGCCGGTTTCCTGCCTCGGTCCAGCCATTGAGAAGGCCAGCGCCGAAGGCGCCATTCTCGCCGCCACCGGAAATCGCCAGCAATTCAATGGTGCGTTCCGGCCCACGCGGGCGTGAGCTAAGAAGGCGCCGTCCCCTTTCCTGAGCAGCCGCCACCTCGACACGGAAGGCATCGCCATCCCAGGGGAAGAAAAAGCGCTCATTGGGAAGGCCGAGCACCCTTGCATCCCGCGTGCGGGCAATGGGCACCGCGGGCCCGCGCGTCGGGGTGGCGCAAGCGGCCAGCCCCAGGCCAGCGCCCCCGAACAAGGCGGCGCGGCGGGTGATTTTCAGCGCATCTTCAAGCTTTTGGCCCATGTTAGCCCCTGCCTTCCTGTTCTGGATTCCTTGGGATTGTGCTTAACAAAAGCGACGCTTGGCGTCGAGGTGTTTGATAGCCGAAGCCCCGGCTACCCCTTTTCGCTTGACCCTCAGGCGCCTGGGCGATAAACGCCCTCCATCACTGGTTCGCCCTGAACCTTGGTCCGCCCGCCTGACGCGGGTTGGCTCCGCCGCTCCGCGAAGGCTCGCGCAGCGGCGCAATCTGTTTTGGGGCGACCGCAACGCGAAAGGACTATTGGGCGCTGCCATGTTTGAGGCTCTGTCCAGCAAGCTCAACGGTGTTTTTGATCGGCTGCGCCGCCGTGGCGCGCTGAGCGAAGCCGATGTGACCGAAGCGCTGCGCGAAGTGCGCGTGGCGTTGCTGGAAGCTGATGTGGCCTTGCCGGTGGTCCGCGACCTGGTTGCGCGCGTGAAGGAACGCGCCGTGGGGCAGGAAGTAATCCGCTCCGTCTCCCCCGCGCAGCAGGTCATCAAAATCGTCAATGATGCTTTGGTGGAAGCGCTTGGCGGCACGGAAGGGGCGCGCGGCATTGATCTGAATGCGCCCGCACCCGTCGCCATTCTCATGGTTGGCCTGCAAGGCTCAGGCAAGACCACAACCTCGGGCAAGATCGCGCTTAGGCTGAAGGGCCGCGACAAGAAAAAAGTGCTGCTGGCGTCGTTGGACGTGCATCGTCCGGCGGCGCAGTTGCAGTTGCAGCAATTGGCCGAACGCGCGGAAGTGACCAGCCTGCCGATCATCGCCGGCCAGCGCCCGCTTGAAATTGCCGCCCGCGCCATGGATGTCGCGCGGCGCGAATTATACGATGTTGTCGTGCTGGATACCGCCGGGCGCCTTGCGATTGATGAAGCGCTGATGGCGGAAGTGGCCGAGGTGAAGGCCGCTACCCAGCCGCATGAAACCTTGCTGGTTGTGGATGCCATGACCGGGCAGGATGCGGTGAATACCGCCAAGGCTTTCCAGGAAAAGGTAGGCGTCACCGGCATTGTCATGACGCGCGTTGATGGCGATGCGCGCGGTGGTGCCGCCCTTTCCATGCGGGCCGTGACCGGCGCGCCGATCAAGCTTTTGGGCGCCGGCGAAAAGCTGGATGCGCTTGAAGATTTCCACCCCGATCGCATCGCGGGCCGTATTCTTGGCATGGGCGATATCGTTTCCTTGGTGGAAAAAGCCGCTGAGACGATTGACCAGGCAGAGGCTGAAAAGCTCGCCGCGCGCATGCAGAAGGGCCAGTTCACGCTGGATGATTACGCGGCACAATTGAAGCAAATCGGCAAGATGGGCAGCCTGCAAGGCATTCTTGGCATGTTGCCGGGCGTGCAGAAGGTGAAGGCGCAATTGGAAGGCGCCAATCTGGATACCGCCATTCTGAAGCGTCAGGCGGCGATCATTTCCAGCATGACGCCCAAGGAACGCCGCACGCCTGATCTGCTGAAGGCATCACGCAAGCGCCGTATCGCCGCCGGGTCCGGCACCACGGTGCAGGATGTGAACCGCCTGCTCAAGCAATTCGATGATATGTCCGCCATGATGAAGCGGATGAGCAAAATTGGCCAAAAGGGGCTGATGCGTGGCGGGCTCGCCGCGCTGCTCCCCCAAGGCCGGAGGCCGTTTTGATGATGGCCTTCACCAAACCCCTCGTTTCAAGTCACTAAAGAAAGGAATACCTGTATGGCTCTCAAGATTCGCCTGGCTCGCGCTGGTGCCAAGAAGCGCCCCTATTATCACATCGTGATCGCCGATAGCCGCAGCCCGCGTGATGGCCGCTTCATCGAAAAGGTGGGCTCCTATAACCCGATGCTGCCTTCTGACCATGCGGAGCGTATTCGCCTGCAGGAAGATCGCCTGAAGCATTGGCTCGGCCATGGCGCGGTGGCGACTGATCGCGTGGCGCGCTTCCTGGGCAAGGCTGGCTTGATCGCCATGCCGGCGATCCCGGCGCAGACCAAGCAGGCTGAGCCGAAGAAGAAGGCGCAGGAACGCGCCGCCGCCGCCGCGGCCGGCTGAAGCAGGCTTTAGCGGAAGGCAGCACGGCAGATGGTCGGCAAGCGCATTTTGGTGGGGGAGTTCGGCAGGCCGCATGGCGTGCGCGGGCTTTTGCGCCTGAATGCCTTCACCGCCGACCCTGCCGCCATCACCGCTTATGGCCCGCTTTCCGATGAGTCCGGCGCGCGGCAGTTCCGCCTGACGCTGAAGGGCCCTGATCTAGTCGCTGTTGAAGGTGTCTCGGACCGGGACGCCGCGCAGCGCCTGACCGGCACACGCCTTTTCGTCGCGCGGGAGGCTTTGCCCCCCACCGAGGAAGAGGAATTCTACCTGACGGATCTGATCGGCCTTGCGGCGGTGACAGAAACGGGTGCGGCACTCGGCACCGTGCGCGCCGTGGAAGACCATGGTGGCGGGGCCTTTCTGGTGATTGAGGGGGGGCAAGAAATGCTGCTGCCCTTCACGCGCCAGGTGGTACCGGTGGTGGATATCGCTTCCGGCCGCCTTGTGGTGGTGCCGCCCGCCGAAGTGCTGGTGCCCCCGCCCGAAGGGAAGGAGGCCGCGGCATGATCTGGCGCGCCGATATCCTGACGCTGTTCCCGGAAATGTTCCCGGGGCCGCTTGGGCTTTCCTTGGCCGGTCGTGGGCTGCGGGAAGGGCTTTGGTCGCTGGTCACGCATGATATTCGCGACCATGCCAAGGACCGCCACCGCAGCGTGGATGACACGCCCTTTGGTGGTGGCGCCGGCATGGTGCTGCGCCCGGATGTGGTGGATGCGGCCATTGGCGCGGCCTTGGCGGAAGCGCCAGCAAGGCCAGTGATCTACCTGACGCCGCGCGGGCGGTTGCTGGATCAGGCGCTCGCCCGCGAATTGGCGGCGGGGCCAGGGGCGGTGCTGCTGTGTGGGCGTTATGAGGGTGTGGATCAGCGCGTGATTGAAGCGCGCGGCATGCTGGAAATCTCGATCGGCGATTACGTGCTGAGCGGGGGGGAATTGGCCGCACTCACGCTGCTTGATGCCTGTGTGCGCTTGCTGCCGGGCGTCATGGGGGCGGCGGAAAGCGCTGCCGAGGAAAGCCATGGCGCCGAGGGGCTTTTGGAATATCCGCATTACACGCGCCCCGCCGAATGGGCCGGGCGCGCTGTGCCAGATGTGCTGCTTTCGGGCCACCACGCCGCCATCGCGGCCTGGCGCCGGGCCGAAAGCGAGAAGATCACAAAGGAACGCCGCCCCGATTTATGGGCGCGGCATGAAACACAGCGCGGGGGCGCGGGGGCCATTGCCGGCCATCCCGCCGCCGCCTAAAGAAACCGAAGAAAGGGTACCAACATGAATATCTTGCAGCAATTCGAAGCTGATCAGCAGGCGAAGCTCTCCGCCGCCCGCACCACGCCGGAATTCGGCCCGGGCGATACGGTGCGCGTCATGGTGAAGGTGGTGGAAGGCGAACGCATCCGCACCCAGGCCTATGAAGGCGTTGTGATCGCGCGGTCCAACAAGGGCGTGCAGAGCAATTTCACCGTCCGCAAGCTTTCCTATGGCGAAGGCGTGGAGCGCGTGTTCCCGCTGTATAGCCCGAATGTCACGGAAATTCAGGTGATGCGTCGCGGCAAGGTGCGCCGCGCGAAGCTCTATTACCTGCGTGGCCGCACCGGCAAATCCGCGCGCATTGCGGAAAAGCTGGGCTTGAAGGCTGCTAGCCCCGCCAAGCCCGCCGAAGGCTGAATTAAACGCGCCGCGCTGAAAGGCGCGGCGTTTTCATGTGATGTAAGGGGGAAGATGAGATGTCAGCGCAAAAGCGGCGCACGCTGTTCGACAAGATTTGGGACGCGCATGTTGTTGAAACCCTGCCGGATGGCACGGCGCTGCTCTACATTGATTTGCATCTGACCCATGAAGTGACCACGCCGCAGGCTTTTGATGGCCTGCGCGCCGCGGGGCGCAAGGTGCGCCGCCCGGATGCCACGCTCGCCGTGGTGGACCATAACATCGCCACCGATGACAGCCGCCGCACCGGCATTGTGGACCCCGAAAGCCGCTTGCAGGTTGAAACGCTGGAAAAGAACGTCGTTGAATTCGGCGTGCCTTACATCCCGCTGCTCGATGACCGTCAGGGCATTGTGCATGTGATCGGCCCTGAATTGGGTCGTTCGCTGCCCGGCATGACGATTGTGTGTGGCGATAGCCATACCTC
>JBBAUC010000061.1:0-11281 GCA_040398485.1 Roseomonas sp.
AAATGGGACCGACAGAATTTCCGCCTGAGCGAGGGCGAAATCCAGGCCTGCCTGGACCAACTCACGCCGCGCGACCTGGAAGATATCCGCTTTGCGCAGACCCAGGTGCGCAATTTCGCTGAACATCAAAAGGCGGCTTTGCGCGATATTGAAGTGGAAACCCTGCCTGGCGTGGTGCTCGGCCATCGCAATATCCCGGTTAATTCCGTCGGCTGCTATGTGCCTGGCGGCAAATACCCGCTGCTGGCATCGGCCCATATGTCGGTGGTCACGGCCAAGGTCGCGGGCTGCAAGCGCATCATCACCTGCGCGCCACCTTTTGAAGGCCGGCCCGCCCCCGCCATTGTGGCAGCGCAGCATCTGGCCGGCGCGGATGAGATTTATTGCCTGGGCGGCATTCAGGCGGTGGGCGCCATGGCGTTGGGTACGGAGAGCATTTCGCCCGTGGATATGCTGGTCGGGCCCGGCAATGCCTTTGTCGCAGAAGCCAAGCGCCAGCTTTACGGGCGCGTCGGCATTGATCTTTTCGCCGGCCCTACTGAAACCCTGATCATCGCTGATGAAACCGTGGATGGGGAAATCTGCGCAACCGATCTGCTGGGCCAGGCCGAACACGGGCCGAATTCGCCGGCGGTGCTGCTGACCACTTCGGAAAAACTGGCGCGCGATACAATGGCCGAGGTTGAACGGCTACTGAAAATCTTGCCGACCGCCGCCATCGCACGCAAAGCCTGGGAAGATTATGGCGAGGTCATCATCTGCGACAGTGAAGATGAAATGGTGGCGGAAGCTGATCGCATCGCATCCGAACATGTGCAGGTGATGACGCGCGATCCGGATTACTTCCTGCAACACATGACAAATTATGGCGCGCTGTTCCTGGGCCCACGCACCAATGTTTCCTATGGTGATAAGGTGATTGGTACCAACCATACTTTGCCCACCAAAAAATCCGCGCGCTATACGGGCGGGCTTTGGGTCGGCAAATTCATGAAGACCTGCACCTATCAGCGCGTGCTGACCGATGAGGCTTCGGCGATGATCGGCGAATACTGCTCTCGCCTGTGCATGCTGGAAGGTTTCGCTGGCCATGCAGAACAGGCGAATATTCGCCTCAGACGCTATGGCGGGCGCAATATTCCTTATGCGACTGCGGCGGATTGAAATCGGGCGGCGCTCAACGTGAGTGAAGCGCCGCCGCTTCGTATCGCGCTATTCACGCTGGAAAGCCTAGCAAGCAGCGCTGCCGTGCGGGCCTTTGCCGAAGCCCATGCGGCGGAGCTTGTGCTGATTGGGCGATCAAAACCCTATCGCGCTGCGGCGGGTGGCGCTTTTGGGCAATTCTGGCGGCATCTCTGCCGCTCCGGCCCGCGCTTCCTGCCTTATCTTTTCGTCAATTTCGCACTGCCTTCCCTGGTTGCGCGTTTGCGCCGGCAGAATGGCCTTGCGGATTTCGCGCGGGCGCATGGCATTGCGCTGCTTGAGGTTGAGGATGTGAATGGTGCGGCCTGCCACGCGGCATTGCAGGCCGCTCGGCCCGACGTTGTTCTCTCCTTTCATTTCGATCAGATTTTCACGCTGGAAACGCTTGCTTTGGCGCCGCTGGGTGGGGTGAATATCCATCCCTCGCTGCTGCCACGCCATCGCGGCCCGATCCCGGCCTTTTGGGCCTTGCAGGAAGGGCCGGGGGCGACCGGCATCAGCATCCACCGGATTGCCGCGCGCATTGATGCCGGCGACGTACTGGCACAGCGCGCCCATGCGCTGCCCGCGGGCGTTTCCACTTCCACTGCCGTGCGGCTGTTGCATGAGGCAGCTTTGCCGATGATTGGGGATGTGTTGCGCGCGCTGGCGGAGGGCAAGGTGGAAGGCAAGCCAGCGCCGCCTTTACCCTACTGCGGCTTTCCGAGCGCCGCTGACATTCGCGCCGCGCGGCGCCAGGATGTGCGGCTGGTGCGCTGGGCGGATTGGCGCGCGGCACTTGGCTTGTGATACCAGCAGGAACGACGCTTCAGGAATGGCCACCATGGATTTACCCCGCACCCCAACCTTCCGCCTTGATGGCCGCCGCGCCTTAGTAAGCGGCGCTGGCCGCGGCATTGGCCTGGCCGCCGCTGCGGCACTCGCCGATCAAGGCGCGCATGTGACCCTGCTGGCCCGCACCGCCGATGAGGTTGAAGCGGCTGCAGCCGCCATTCGCGCAAAGGGCGGCGCGGCAGGCATGCTGGTGCTGGATGTGATGGATCTTGGCGCAACTGAAGCCGCCATCGCCGGGGCCGAACCCTTCGATATTCTGGTGAATAATGCCGGCACCAATCGCCCAAAGCCCTTCATTGATGTGACGTTGGATGATTTCGATGTGGTCATGGGGCTCAATGTCCGTGCCGCGTTTTTTATGGCGCAGCAGGTGGTGAAGCGCCTGCTGGCAGCGAAGCGCCCTGGTTCCATCATCAATGTCTCATCGCAAATGGGCCATGTCGGCGCGCCCAATCGGACGATTTATTGCGCCTCCAAATGGGCGATTGAGGGGCTCACCAAAGCCATGGCGGTGGAATTGGCGCCGCATGGCATTCGCGTGAATACGCTCTGCCCCACCTTCATCGAAACGCCGCTGACCAAACCCTTCCTGGCCGCGCCTGGCTTTCGGGAACAGGTGGAAGCCAAGATTAAGCTTGGCCGTGTGGGCCAGGTTGAGGATTTGATGGGCGCGATACTGCTGCTGGCGAGCGATGCCGGCGCGCTGATGACGGGTTCTGCCCTGCTGGTGGATGGCGGCTGGACTGCGGATTAACCCTAAATGGCACGCCTTTCCGGCGGCAGGCGCGACAGGTGGCGGAAGACGGAAAAGGCCGCTGCGGCGCTGGCTTCCTGCATGGCGCCTTCGCGCACCTCGGCCCTGTTCCACATCCAGCTTTGCGGCGGGTCATCGCGCATGGACCAATCGGGGAAAATCCGCTCCAGCGTATCGCCCACGTAAAGCAACGTTACATCCACATGGCGGTCATCGGCCAGGATGCGCCCGAAAGTGTCGGTCACAACAGCGCGCGGGCCTTCCAGCATTTGCATGAACATATCGGCGCGGCAGATGAGTGCTCCGGTGATGCCCTTCTCGGCATTCAGGCTGCGCGCGGCAGTCAGAATGTCATCCAGCATTGGCGCATTGAAGCCGAAGGGGCGAGAGGTATAGATAAGCTGACAAAGACGCATTGGCATTAATGTTCGCTCCCCGGGCACGTTTTCGAGTAGCTTAGGCCAAGCAATAGCCCAAAGGGGAAAGATTCGTCATGGATGAGGAAAATTTCCACTGGCTGCTGCATCGCCCCGGCACTTTGGTGGATATCGGCGCGCATGATGGGCTGCTGACCATCCCGCTGGCTCGGCTGCCGGGCAGCCGCGTGCTAGCCTTTGAGCCCCTGCCGACCGCCTTTGCTCGCCTGAAGGCCGCGCTGCGGGCGGCCTTTGGTGAGGAACCCGCTAATGTCGCCTGCCACCATATGGCGCTGGGCGATCATGAGGGCAGCATCACCCTTGCCATGCCGGTGCTGGACGGGGTGGCGCAGGAACAATGGGCCAGCACCGCCAAGGATTACGCGTCGCATGTTTCGGCCCGGGTTGCGGTGGAACGCTTCACCGTGCCGCTTCGCCGGCTGGATGATTTCGCCCTTGCCGATGTAACAGCCATCAAGCTGGACGCCGAGGGCGCCGAATATGAAATCCTGCGCGGCGCGCGCGAAACCTTGCTGCGGTGCCGCCCCGTGCTGACGCTGGAAGTGGAAGAACGCCACCGCCAGGGCAGCACCTATGCCGTGCCCGCCTTCCTTGATGCGCTGGGCTATGATGTGTTTTTTGAATTGCGGGGTGCCTGGCACCCCATGGCCGATCTGGACCGTGCGACGATGCAGCGCGCTTCGCCCGATCCATCGGTTTTTGAAGCCTCAGACCCTTATGTTTTTGTGTTTTACGCCCTGCCGCGTGAAGACAGCACCGCGATGCTCGAAACCCTGCGCCGCGCCGGATAGGGCGGCTATAGCCACATCACATCGGCAATCTCACGCGCGCCGGAAACGAGCATCGCGAGCCGATCAAAGCCAAGCGCGATGCCGCTGGCGGCCGGCATGCCGTGTTCCAGGGCGGCCAGGAAATCCTCATCAACCTCCCAGCCGCGCTCCCCGCTGATGCGACGGCGCTCAGTGGTATCGGCAATGAAGCGGGCGCGCTGTTCGGCGGGGTCGGTCAGTTCATCAAATGCATTGGCCAATTCCAGGCCAGCCACGAAAAGTTCAAAGCGGAGTGCCGCGCGCGGGTCCGCCGGGTCGCGCCGGGCGAGGGCTGCTTGCGGCGCGGGCCAATGGGTCAGGAAGGTCGCGCGGCCGCGCCCGAGATTCGGTTCAATATGTTCCAGCAGAAGGCGGAAGAACAAATCCTCCCATCCCTCATCCGCGCGCGTTGCGAAGCCGGCGGCTTGGGCGGCGGCGTGCAGCCGCGCCGCATCGCCCTCAGTTGCCAGAACATCCAGCCCATTGCACCAGCGGTCAAAAACCTCTGCCATCGTGATGCGTTCAAAAGCCAGGCTGAGATCCGTGGTCACCGCGCCATGCGCGACGATGCGCGGCGCGACGGTGCGCACATATTCCTCGGTCTCGGCCATCAGGCCATCGAAGCCAAGCCCCGGGCGATACCATTCCAGCATGGTGAATTCCGGAGAATGACGGGGAGAGGTTTCGCCATTCCGCCAAACCCGCGCCAATTCAAAAACTGGCCCGGCGCCGGCCACCAAAAGCCGCTTCAACGCCAATTCGGGGGAGGTGCGGAGCCACAGATCGCGCGACGCACCCTGGCCCAAATGCGCCTCATACCTTGTCGCGAAGGCGCGCAAATGCACCTCGGCCCCCGGAGTGGGCACCAAAGCGGGGGTTTCCACTTCGCGGTAGCCGCGTGCGGCGAAGAAGGCGCGGGTTTCGGCGGTGAGCCGGGCACGGCGTTCCAGAAAGGGCAGCCGCGCGGCGAAGGCTTCCGGGTGCCAGTGGGGCAGGGGCATTGCTGCGCTTTCGGGGCTGGTATAGGCGCATACAACCATGCCCCAGCCCAACGCCCGAGACCAGAGCCGCACGCTGCGCAGCCCGCAAGATCTTCTGCGCGCTGGCCTGGTGGCGGAAGGCTCGCTGCCGGCGCTGGAAGAAGTGGCGGCGCGCTACGCCACTGCCATTACCCCGGCCATGGCCGCCTTGATCACCCCAGGTGATCCTGCCGATCCGATTGCGCTGCAATACATCCCCGATGCGGCGGAGCTGATCTCTGCCCCGCATGAGCTGGAAGACCCGACCGCGGATGCGCCCTTCACGCCGGTGAAAGGCGTGGTGCACCGCTACCCGGATCGTGCGCTGTTGAAACCCTTGCTCGCCTGCCCGGTTTATTGCCGCTTCTGCTTTCGCCGCGAAAAGGTTGGCCCCGATGGCGGTGTGCTGACGGAAGCGGAGTTGGAAAGCGCGCTTCTGTGGTTTGAGCGTAATACCGCGATTCGCGAAGTGATCCTGACCGGGGGCGATCCGCTAATGCTTTCTGCCCGGCGGCTCGGCGAAATACTCGGGCGGTTGGCCGGCATGGCGCATATCGAAACCCTGCGCATCCACACGCGGGTGCCGGTGGCCGATCCCGCGCGGGTGACAGGGCCGCTGGTTGCTGCCATGCGGCAAACGAAGCCGGTCTTTATCGCCGTTCATGCCAATCACGCACGCGAATTCACGCCCGATGCCGCGGTGGCTCTTGCGCGGCTTGCTGAAGCAGGCGTGCCTTTGCTGGGGCAAACGGTCTTGCTGCGCGGGGTGAATGATGCGGCGCCCGCTTTGGAAGCGCTGCTGCGCGCGATGATCCGCAACCGGATCAAACCCTATTACCTGCATAGCCTGGACCCAGCACCCGGAACGTCGCGGTTTCAGGTGCCGGAGGATGATGGCCTGGCCCTGATGGCCGCGCTCCGCGGGCGCTTGCCGGGTCACGCCTTGCCCTTTTTTGTGCGGGAAACGCCGATGGGGGGCGGGAAGAAGCCGGTGGAATAGGTGGCTGGACTGGTTTGTTGGCGCTTTAGTCGCTCTTACCGGGATTTGATAATTGCGTATCAGTATGAAGCAGTCCTAGACTCCTTCTTTATACATCCTCCCCCACAGGAAATAAGCCATGTCCGGAGCGTCAATCATCACGCCCAATTATCAGCTTGACCCTGCCTATACCCGCATGCCGCCCATTGCCCTGTTGAAACAGATTGAGCAATTGCAGCGTGATGGGCTTTTGCTGCTGGATCATCTGACCAAGCGCAGCGAGAGGGTTTTTGTCGTTGCGTCGGCCGACATGAAGCCTCCAGCGGATGATGGCACCAGGCAGGGCATAGCGGGCCTTTCCTTTGAGTCATTGCGGCGATCGCCTGAAGAGATCGCCAAGGCAGAGCTCGGCTTGCGCAATCTTGCGCTATTGGTGGATGAACTCTCCCGCCTTTCGGCGCCGGTCACCCCAAGGACCATACGCAATTCCCGGCAAGGTTGGCTGGGTCCCTTTGATCTATTGCTGTTTTTACTGCTGATCAGCACCTTGTTCCTTTCGGTTGCCATTTTCTGGCGTGTTGATGAAGCGCGCAGCCTGATCAATCAAACAAGGCAGGCGCAGGCGGCCGCTAACGAGATCTATGGTCGGCTCAATCTTCTCGACAGGAAAACGCAATTCCAACGTGTTCCCGAGGGCAACGAGCCGGCAAATTCGCTAGGCGGCGCTCTCTGTAACCTGGATGGAGAGAAGCCGCATTATGTGCCTATAGCGCCTGAAGCCGAAGGCCTATGTTCTGGGCTTGCACAGCAAAAAGCCCGAGAGACAATCCTGTTCGATCGTCTCAGGACATGGAACTGCAACCTGACGCAGGATTTGGCAACCCGTTGGATCATCTGGCCATTGGTTGCTGGGACGCGTAATGACAAGGACACTAAAGAGCTCGATTATGGTGCCTGTAGAAACCTTTCGTTAGAAGAGATAAATAATGGCATGCCCGCCTATCACTGGCAGCGCTCCGAACGTCGTACAGTGACGGTCCTGACTCTCATGGCAAACCATATCCTGCCGGGGCTCCTGGCCTTGCTTGGCGCCTCAATCTATGTCCTACGACTGCGTCAGCGGCAGAAGGCGCGATCAGTCCTTGAAGATACCGGTATGGCCGGCCTTGCCCGCTTGCTCATGCCGGCCGCCTTGGGTGGCTTACTGGGTCTTGTGTGGACAGGCGGGGGTGATGTGATCAATCCAAACAGCTTGACCCTACAAAGTATCACGGTCTCATTGCCTCTCACCGCCTTTGTCTTGGGGTATGCCTTTGACCCGATATTGGAATGGCTCGAAAACAAGATCCGGGAAACCTTGATCGGCAAGCAATCAGAAACCCGGCCCGTTCCGTTATCGTGAGGGGTGTCCGGCTTTCAGGTGATTTTGACTGATGCATGACGCGCCGCGGCTCAAGTTCTTTTGAGCCTCGGCTACCTTGGTGCAGCCCCTCAGCGGCTCTCGACTCTTTTCTGCACCAGGTCCAAGCTTCCTTCAGTGGCGACATCAGATCGCCCTTTAGGGAGAAGACAATGGCACTGAATAGAAGAGATATTCTGAAGGCTGGCGCAGCTGCGCCTTTGGGTGGGCTGCCCTGGCGTAGTGCCAAGGCGCAGGCCGCCACTACCATCAAGCTTGGCGTGCCCGTGGACATGTCCGGCATGTATCGCGATGTCACCGGCAGCACCTCCATCGCCGCCGCACGGCAAGCGGTGCAGGATTTTGGCCAGCGCGGCTTTAATGTAGAAATCGTCTTCGCCGACCACCAGAACCGCCCCGATGTCGGCGTGAATATCGCGCGCCAATGGTTTGATCGTGATGGTGTGGATGCGCTTGTTGATGTGGCGACATCATCGGTCGCACTCGCCGCCAATGATATCTGCCGTGAAAAGAACAAGGTGCATATCAACAGCTCGGCCGCGACATCGGATCTGACCGGCGCGCGCTGCTCCCCCAATATGGTGCATTGGACCTATGACACCTGGATGCTGGCCAATTCGGTGGGGGGCGCCACCGTGCGCGCCGGCGGCGATGCCTGGTTCTTCATCACGGCCGATTACGCCTTCGGCCATGCGCTGGAACGCGACACTGCGGGCTTTGTGCGCGCTGCCGGCGGGCGCGTGCTGGGTTCGGTGCGCACGCCCTTTCCCGGCACCTCCGATTTCTCATCCTTCCTGGTGCAGGCGCAGGCCAGCCGCGCCAATGTGATCGGTCTTGCCAATGCGGGGACTGATACGATCAATTGCGTGAAACAGGCGGCTGAATTCGGGCTTAATCGGCGGGGCGTGCGCCTTGCATCATTGTTGCTGTTCATCACGGAAGTGCATTCACTGTCCTTGCGCACGGCACAAGGGTTGATCGTGACGGAAAGCTTCTATTGGGATTTGAATGACCGTACCCGCGCGCTCACGCAGCGCATTCGCCCGCAAATCGGCAATGCCGGTTTTGCCAGCACCCATGCCGGCACCTATGCCGGTGCGCTGCATTACCTGAAGGCGGTGGCCGATATGGGCGTTGCCGCCGCCAAGGCGGATGGTGCTGGGGCGGTTGCGCGCATGAAGGCGATACCAACAGATGATGACGCCTTTGGCCGCGGCAGCATTCGCGCAGATGGGCGGAAGATTCACCCTTCCTTCCTGTTTGAGGTGAAAAAGCCCGAAGAAAGCCGCGGCCCGTGGGATTACTACAAGCTTTTGCAAACGACCGAAGCCGATAAGGCCTTCCGCCCCTTGAATGAGGGCGGCTGCAATCTGGTCAGAAGCTGAACATCACGCGCTGTCTGCGACATCGGGTGGCAACACCTGATGTCGTGCATGTCACCCCAAAACCTCAATCGCCCCCAGCCCTTCGGCCAATACCCGCAGCAAATCTTGCTGCTCCAGCGCAATGCAGCCCTCGGTCGGGCTAAAATCAGGCCGGGCCAGATGCAGGAAAATCGCACTTCCCCGCCCGCGCACCACCGGCGCATCATTCCAACCCAACACGCCGATCACATCGTAAATCGCATCGGCGCGCCAAAGTTCTTCATGCCTTGCCGGATGCGGCAGGCGGATTTGCGTATTGTAATCGGTGTGCGTTGGATCATCGCACCAGCCATCATCGGGTGCGATGGGGGCGACGGGCACGGCACCGCGCGGCGGTGCCAGACGATCCGCGCGATACAGCACGCGACGCAACGGCAATAATCCTATCGGTGTTGCGCCATCACCTTCGTGCTTATCGGCGCGCCTGCCGCCCTTGCCGATAGCGCAACGATAAATACCACCCTGAAAGCGCAGCAGCCCATCAGGGCTAAGCTGTGCAAGCCCATGTCCGTTTCGCATCCGCTCAACAGACATGGTCTAATTTTTTGTCTGGTCGCATTTTCCGAGTCGCCAAGTGTTTCCACTTGGCTTGAAAATGCTCCGGCCCGGCTTCATCGCCTATCCCAGCATATGGCCGAAGCGCCGCGCCTTTGTGTCCAGATAGGCGTCATTCACGCCATTCGGGTCAAAGCTATGCGCTTCGCGGCCCACTACCTCAATCCCGCAAGCGGCTAGGCCTGAGAGCTTGTCGGGATTATTGGTCAGCAGCCGCACGCTTGTCATGCCAACCTCACGCAGCATGGTCGCCGCCACCAGGAAGTTCCGCTCATCCGCGCCATAGCCAAGCGCGCGATTGGCATCGAGCGTATCAAGCCCGCGATCCTGCATTGTATAGGCACGAAGCTTGTTCACGAGGCCAATGCCGCGGCCTTCCTGCGCCAAATAAAGCAGCACACCGCCCGCGGGGTCTTCCGCCATGCGCTTGATGGCGCCGCGTAGCTGCGGGCCGCAATCGCAGCGGAGCGAGCCCAAAAGATCACCCGTGAAACATTCGGAATGGGCGCGCACCAAGGGCGGCTGCCCGGCGGCGGCGCTTGCTTCCGGGTCGCCGACCAAAATGGCCAGATGCTCAATCCCACCATCAGCCGCGCGAAACGCAATGATGCGCGCTTCCGGCGCATCTTCCAAAGGCACGCGGGCTTCCGCCACGCGCTTCAGGCTGGCAGCAGCGCTGATCGGGTAGCTCAAGACATCCTCGGCCGGCACGCGGAGCAGTGAAAGCCGCTCAGCCACACCCGCAGCGGCGGGGGCCACCACCAGCGCAGGCAAAAGCCGGCCAAGCTTCGCCAGTGCAAGGGCCGCGCCGGCGAGTGGGGGCGGGGAGATTTGTTCGGCCTCCGCCGGCAGCAGGCTTTCGGCGGTGGGGTCGGCGAAGCCGCGTAGTCGGGCAGGGTCCACCACCAAAGCAGGCAAGCGCAGCGCCACCACGGCCTGATCCTCGGCTTGGGTCACGGGCCGGCGCAACAAGGCCGCCGCGCGCGTGGGGGCAAGCAGCAACACTGGCGCCGCCAAGCCGCCTGAGGCGATATCGGCAAGCCCCGAAGCGCCGAGCGTTTCCGCCGCGCCGACCAGCAAGGCTGTCTCATTCTGGAAAATCAGCACCGGGGTGCCGCGGCGCAAATCGGAAATGGCGCGATGCACGCCGCGCATGGCCAGGCGGCGCGGATCGGGGGCGAGTTCTGGGCTTTGCGGCAAAAGGCCACCTTGCAGGGACATGTGATGGGTTTCCAATACGCGCTTATTAAAGCAGCGTGAATGTGGCACTGATACGGCGCTTTGCGAGCCCCCGGCCCGCAGGAACCGCGCCATGGCTTCACCCCTGCTTGGGATATCTTGCGGCCAAGCCGTGGCGGGTGGCATTCTAAGGGCCTCAAAACGGGGCGCTGCATCCATCGCGGCCGGGCTCCAGGACAGAAGAACGAGGCTTGCTGAACATGACCCCCCCGCATCCCGTTCTAGTCGTGGATGATAATGAAAGGCTTCGGACCAGCCTGGCTGAGCAATTGGCCTTTGGGGGCGAATTCACCGCGATGGGCGTGGCCAGCATTGCGGCGGCGGAGGCGCTGATCCGCGCCGATGGGGCCCGTTTTGCCGCCATTCTGCTTGATCTTGGGCTGCCGGATGGTTCGGCGCGCGAATTCTGCGCCAAGCTGCGGCGTGCGGGCATGCGCATGCCCATCATCCTGCTGGCCGGGGCTTTGGGAGAAGAAGAAGTGCTGCGCTGCCTGGATGCCGGCGCGAATGATGCCATTACCAAGCCGCTCAGAATGCAGGATTTGCTGGCGAAGCTGCGCGCACACATCCAGCGTTCCATCGGGGGTGAAGATGCCGCTTCGGTCATC
>JBBAUC010000061.1:11291-15916 GCA_040398485.1 Roseomonas sp.
CGGCCCTTATGAGTTTCGCCCTACCGCCAAGCTATTGCAGGAACCGAAGCGCGGGCGGAAAATTCGCCTGACGGAAAAGGAAACGGCGATCCTGACCTTCCTGCTGAACGCCGGCGGGCAGCCCGTTTCACGTGAAATCCTGCTGAGCGAAGTCTGGGGCTATAACAGCAGGGTCACGACGCATACGCTGGAGACGCATATCTACCGGCTGCGTCAGAAGATCGAACCCAACCCGGCCGAGGCGCGGATTCTCCTGACCGATGCGGGCGGCTATCGGCTGGAAGCCGGGTAGGGCCGTAAAGCTCCCCGATCAATGCTTCCAGATGATCTCGGCGGGGGGTGCTTCGGTCGGGTCCACGCGCAGCATTTGGCCATTCATGACGCTTTTGCCCGTGAAGGCCAGGATGAAGCCCCAGTGGGAGACAACAAGCGTATGGGACCAATCCTGCAAAGCGGCCATTTCGTCGCGGAATAATTGGGCGCGATCAATCACCTGTTCGGCGGGTTCTTCCACCGGCGGCCACCAGATTTCATCAATATGGTCCAGCACCACATGGGGGAAATCGACCCGCAATTCCGCCACTGGCCGACCGATATCGCAGCTAAAGGCGTAGCGTTCGCGCACCGTTGGCGTGACGGTCAGCGGCAGTTTGAGGCGCCGCGCCACCGGCAGGGCAGTTTGCAAGGCGCGGGTATAGGGGGAGACGATGATTCGCCTGATGCCTTCATGCGCAAGCGCCTCGGCGGCTTCTTCCGCCTGAGTCTCGCCAAGCGGTGTCAGCTTGGGGTCAATAATGCCCGGGTCTTTGCGGGTTCGGGTGAAAAGCAGGTTGAATTCGCTTTGTCCATGCCGAAGCAGAATCACGATTGTCGCCCTTGTCTGATCTATGTTTGGTCTAGCGAGGCCGTCGGCTGGCCGCAACCGGCCTTATTTTTTGGCATTTGCCAGGGTGGTCAGGTGATTCCGTTGCGGCTTGGCATGATCCAAGCGTTGCCCTGGGGCCTATGGCACCCTAGATTAAGGTTCAAGGAGTAAACACATGGGTGGCTTGCCGATAGATCTGATTCTCTTCGCGATGGTTGCGGCCTTTTTGGTGCTGCGGCTGCGAAGCGTGCTTGGCCGCCGGACTGGGTTTGAGCGTCAGGCTCAGCCTGAAGCCGCGCCGGTGCCAGCCGCTCGTGGCCCTGCGACCGAGGTCGAGATTGGCGCCAAGCCGGCCCAGGGCGGGTCTCGGCGGGTCATTCCTGATCCGCGCAGCCCGGTGGGTGAGGCGTTGGTGCAAATCCAGAAGCGTGATCGCAGTTTTGATCCGAACCGTTTTCTGGACGGTGCGGAGACTGCCTTTGGCATGATTGTGGAAGCTTTCGCCCGTGGTGATCGCGCCGCCCTGAAGCCTTTGCTGTCTGACGATGCTTATGCCGGTTTCGACCAGGCGATTTCCGCGCGTGAGGCTGCCGGTGAGTCCCAACGCACTGAATTGCGCAATGTCGAGGAAAGCGGGATTGAAGCCGCTGAGTTGCGCGGTAGTGTCGCCGAAATCACTGTGCGCTTGGTGACGGATCAGATCAATCTGGTGCAGGCGCGTGATGGTTCCATTGTTTCCGGTGCGGAAGCGGTGACGGAATTGACCGATGTCTGGACCTTCCAGCGTGACCTGGCCAGTACGGACCCAACGTGGCGCTTGGTCGGCAGCACTGCTGCTTAGTGCGGTGTTTGTAATGGCGGGGTCCGGGGTAATACTATTACCCCGGCGGGGGCTCGGGGGCAGAGCCCCCGATATCTCATGACTCAGCACCTTGCCTATTTGGATTTTCTGCCGCGCCTGCCCTTGTGGCTGATTTTACTTTTCGCGGCCCTTGCTCTGATTCTACTTGCCTATGGCCTTTATCAGCGCGCCCGCGGCATTTGGTGGCGGGCGCTGGCGGCGGTGATTCTGCTGGGGGCGCTCGCCAATCCGCGCTTACTGCGCGAAGAACGCGAAACGCGTCCCGATATCGCGATCCTGGCCATTGACCGCAGTGACAGCACGCAGATTGCTGATCGGGCTGAGCGCATTGCCGCCGCGCGCGCTGCCTTGGAAGCGCGGGCTGCGCGCCTGCCCGCGCTTGATTTGCGCGTGGTTGAAGTGCCGGAAGCTGGCCAGCGTGGCACGGCGCTATTTTCGGCACTTGGGGCGGCCTTGGCGGATGTGCCGCGGGCGCGGCTTGCGGGCGTAATCGCGCTGACCGATGGCCAGGTGCATGACGCGCCGGCCTTGTTGCCCTTTGAAGCGCCTTTTCATGTGCTGCTGCCCGGTCGCCCGGGCGAAGTGGATCGGCGCCTGCGCCTGGTCTCGGCCCCCGGCTTTGGCATTGTCGGCCAGCAGGTGGAATTGCGGGTCGTGATCGAGGATTTGGGCGCGCCGGCTGGCGGCAGTGCCGGGCTGATTATCCGCCGCGATGGTGGTGCTGCGCGGCGTGAGGAAATTCCCATCGGGCGCGAGCACGCGATTTCCGTCCCCGTCGCGCGTGGCGGGCCCATGGTGATTGAGTTGGAGGCAGAGCCCCGCGCTGGAGAGGTAAGCCCGCTGAATAACCGTCAGGTGGTCACGGTGAATGGCGTGCGGGATCGGCTGCGCGTGCTGTTGGTTTCCGGTGAGCCACATGCCGGGGAACGCGCCTGGCGGCGGCTATTGAAGGCCGATCCGAACGTGGATTTGGTGCATTTCACCATCCTCCGCCCGCCGGAGAAGGATGATCTGACGCCGCTCAATGAATTGGCGCTGATTGCCTTCCCGGTGCGTGAGCTGTTTCAGGTGAAGCTGCGCGAGTTTGATTTGATTGTGTTTGACCGCTTCACCAATCGCGGCCTGCTGCCGCCTGCCTATATGCGCAACATTGCGGATCACGTGCGCGCGGGTGGGGCGTTGTTGATGAGTGTTGGGCCGGAATTTGCGGGCCCCACATCGCTTGCCTTCACGCCTTTGTCGCAGGTGCTGCCGGCGCGGCCCATTGGGCGCGGCGCAGGGGTGGAGGAGGCGCCGTTTCGCCCGCGCATCAGCGCGCTTGGGGCGCGGCATCCGGTGACCGAAGGGCTTGCCGGCGCCAATAGCGCAGCGGCGGAGGCAAGCTGGGGCCGCTGGTATCGCTGGCTGCGGGGTGAGGCGCGCGGTGGCGTGGCAGTGATGGAAAGCCCCGAAGGCTCACCTCTATTGGTGCTGGATCGCGTGGGCGAAGGGCGTGTGGCGCTACTGATGTCGGATCATATCTGGCTATGGGGGCGCGGGCATGATGGCGGCGGCCCGCAGGAGGAATTGCTGCGCCGCATCGCCCATTGGCTGATGCGCGAAACCACTTTGGAAGAAGAAGATTTGACCGCGCGGATTGAAGCGGGGCGGATGGCGATTGCGCGCCGCAGCCTGGAAGCGACACCAGCGCCCGAAGTGACCATCATTGCGCCCGATGGCACGCGCAGCACCGCGCGGCTGGAAGAAGCGGGCGGCGGACGCTCGGTTGCCGATGTTGCGGCGCGCATGCCCGGCGTGTGGCAGGTGGGGGATGGCAAGCGCGTGGCTTTCGCTGCTGCCGCAGTCGCCAATCCGTTGGAAATTGCTGATCTGCGCGCGGATGGCGAAAAGCTGCGCCCGCTGGTGCAAGGCCGCGGCGCCATACGCTGGCTGGGGCAGGAAGCGGCGCCCGCGCTGCCCGAATTGCGCATGGTGCCAGCGGGGCGCGATTTCGCGGGTGCAGGCTGGATTGGGCTACGCCGCAATGCGGATCACAGCGTGATCAGCGTTTCCGCCTTGCCGTTGCTGCCGCCTTGGTTGGCGCTGTTGCTATTGCTCGGCACCGTGGTGCTGGCCTGGCAGCAGGAAGGGCGCTGATACGTATCCCGTGAATATTCGTTCACCGGATACGTACTAAAGTTTTTTTGGTCGCATTCTCCAAGCCGCCAAGCGTTTCCACTTGGCTTGAAAATACTCCAAGCAGCGCCCTTTTGACTTAGTGTTACCGTGCCGTTGCGACCCGCATAGCGGAAGGCGCTGGCAGTTCAATTTCGATCTCAAGCGTGGACATATCCCCGCCGCGATCGAGATGCACATTCACCTTGCTGGGATCAATCGCGACATAGCGCGCGACAACCGCCACCAATTCCTGTTGGAGCTTCGGCAGGAAATCCTCTCGATTGCGGCCAATGCGCTCATGCGCCAGCACAATCTGAAGCCTTTCCTTGGCGGCAACGGCGCTAACATCCTTGCGCCGGCCACGGAAGAAATCGAGCCAGGACATTACGCGGCCCTCCCACCAAATAGGCGCCGGAACAGGCCCTTGCGCTCTGCTTCCAGGAAGCGATGCGGGACATCTTCACCCAGAAAGCGGGAAACCGCATCGGCATAGGCTTGGCCGGCATTGCTTTCATTATCCATGATCACTGGCGTGCCGGTGTTGGAAGCGCGCAACACGCTTTCGCTTTCAGGGATCACACCCAACAGCGGAATGGCGAGGATTTCGCGAATATCCTCCAGCTTCAGCATTTCGCCCTTTTCCACGCGGTTCGGGTCAAAACGCGTCACCAGCAGATGTTCCTTCACAGGTTCGCGCTTTTCTTCCGCGCGCTTGGATTTGGATTGCAGCACACCAAGAAT
>JBBAUC010000062.1:0-15840 GCA_040398485.1 Roseomonas sp.
TACTTCGATGGTCACCAAACCTTCATAGCGGCCAATGCCGTGATCCTGATGCACCACCAGATCGCCCTCTTCCATTTCGGTCGCGTCCGCGATGAATTGATCGGCACGGCGGCGCCGGCGCGGCGGGCGGGCGATGCGTTCACCCAGCAAATCCTGCTCAGCCGTGACCGCGATGCCTTCCGCGATGAAGCCGCGCTCAATCCCCATGACCACCAGGGCAACAACATCAGGCGGCAGCGCGCGCGCGGCTTTCCAATCCTCGGCCGTCTCCGCACGCACGCCATTTTCGCGCAGCAGATTGCCAAGCCTTTCACGAGACCCGCGTGACCAGGCCGCCAGCACGGGCCGGCGCTTGGCCTTGGCTTCCCCCTGCACCATGGCGGCATAGGCCGCGAAGACATTCTCGCCGGCGCTGCGTGCTTCCGCGAAAAGCGGGCCGGGGCGCCCGCCGGCGGCAATGCCATCCGGCACCGCAAAGGGCGAAAAACGCAGCACGCGGCAATCGGCCAGCATCGCGGCCCAGCCGGCTTCATTCAGATAAAGCGTCGAAGGCGGCGCGGGGCGATACGGCACATCGCCTTCCCCAATGCGGGAAGGCACGCGGCGGGCTTCGTAATGATCGGTGATCATCTCAAGCCGCGCCTTCAGCACTTCCTCAGCCTGGTGATCGAAGCTGATTTCGGCGCCGGGCAGATAGTCCAACAAGGGCACCATGTTGTCATGGAATAGCCCCGCCCAATGTTCCATGCCGGGATAGCGCCGCCCGGCGCTGATCGCGCCATAAAGCGGATCATCCGCTGCCGCCGCGCCGAATAAGTCGCGGTAGCCGCTGCGGAAGCGCGTGCGCGATGCCTCATCCAAAAACACCTCACCCACCGGGCGAAGCGAAAGCGCGGGTACCACCTTGCCGCTGCGTTGGCTGGCCGTGTCAAAGCGGCGCAAATCCTCGATCTCATCACCAAAAAAGTCGAGGCGTATGGGTTCCGGCTCACCCGCCGGGAAAAGATCAATAATGCCGCCGCGCACAGCATATTCGCCATGTTCCATCACCGTGCCAGTGCGGTGATAGCCATTGGCTTCCAGAAATTCGGTCAGCTTTTCCGGCTGTATCCGGCCAGATTTCGCCAGCGAAAGTGTGGCCCCTTCAAATACCGAAGGCGGCGCCACTTTCTGCACCAGCGCATTCACGGTGGTCAGCAATACGCGCGGGCGTTTCGGCGCTTCCAACAAGCGCGTTAGCGTCGCGACACGTTCGGCAATGATTTCAGGATTGGGCGAAACGCGATCATAGGGCAGGCAATCCCAGGCCGGGAGGCGCAGTACCTCAATCTCCGGTGCGAAGAAGCCCAAAGCCTCTGCCATGCGGGCCATGCGCGCATCATCGCGGCAAACATGGGCGATGGGGGTATCAATCTCCGCCCGACGACGCGCGACCAGCAGGGCATCGAAACCCTCAGGCGCGCCATGGATGGTGATGGGCTTCATCGCCCACCGCCGGCTTCGGCCATGATACGCCGCAACAGCGGGTGGTCATGTTCGGGCGGAATCGGGCGTCGGCCGGAAAGCCAATCGGCCAAATCCACATCCCAAAGTTCCAGGATTTCCTCCAACGCCGTCACATCGGCATCGGAAAGCGTCGCGATATGGCGCGCAACAAAGCCGCCGATCAGGATATCGGTTTCCTTGGTGCCGCGATGCTGGGCGCGAAAAACAAGCCGGCGGCGGCGGGCATCGAGTTCTGGGGTGTCTGACATATCGCTCTAGTCTCAAGGCGCTGGCATATAGAGGCTGATGGGAATCCTGTCAGCCCTGCCCGAACCGCCCGCCGCCGCCGAGGACCCCCTCGCGCGGCTATTGGCGCCCATTGAAAGCCTGGCCGGGCTGCGCAAGCCGGAATTGCTGACGCGCGCGGCGGGGGGTGGCAGGGTGCTGGATTTGCTGCTGCATCTGCCCGAACGCGTGCAGCATCGCCCGGTTTTGCGCGGGCTAGCGAGCGCGATTGAGGGGCAGGAAGTAACGCTGGAACTGCGCATCACCGGCGCCCCGGCGCGGGGCGGGCGCGGCCCCTGGACGGTAGCGGCGATGTGCGGCGCTGATCCGGTGGCGCTGATTTCCTTCTCCCGCGCTACTTGGGCGGGCACGGCGCTGGCGCGCGCTTTCCCGCAGGGCGCGGAACGGCGCGTGGCGGGGCGGCTCAAGGCCTATCAGCGCGCTTGGCAATTGGAATTGGATGCGGATCCGCTGGTGGAACCGCCGCTCAGCATCCCGCTGTGGCAGCCCATGTGGCCGCTGACGGCAGGGCTTTCCTGGCGGAATATGGCCGATGCGCTGGATGGCGCGCTCAAATCCCTGCCTGATGTGCCGGAATGGGTGGATGGCCCGCTGCTGAAGCGCGAAGCCTGGCCCGGCTTTGCCGAGGCTTTGCGCGCCCTGCACACGCCCCAGGCGCAAAGCGCCGAGGCCCCGCGCCGCCGGCTTGGCTATGATGAATTGCTGGCGGGGCAAATCGCCCTTGGCCTGGTGCGGCGCCGGTCTCGCGAAAGGCCGGGCCGGGCGCTGATGGGCAATGAGCGTCTGCGCGGCCCCGCCTTGGCCGCCTTTGGCCATGCGCCCACGCCATCCCAGCTGCAAGCCATTGCCGACATAGATGCTGATCTGGCCGCGCCCAGGCGGATGCTGCGCCTGCTGCAAGGCGATGTGGGCGCCGGCAAAACCCTGGTGGCACTGATGGCCATGCTGCGCGCGGTGGAAGCGGGCGCCCAGGCCGCCTTGATGGCACCCACGGAATTGCTCGCCCGTCAGCATGTGCGGAGTTTTGAGCGGCTTTGCGGTGCCGCTGGCGTGCCGGTGGCGCTACTCGCGGGCAGTGTGAAGGGCAAAGAACGGCGCCGGGTGCTGCAAGGGTTGGCGGATGGAACACTCCCCATCGTGATTGGCACCCATGCGCTGTTTCAGGAAGGTGTGGCCTTCAAGGATCTGGGCTTGGCCGTGGTGGATGAACAGCACCGCTTTGGCGTGGCGCAGCGCCTATTGCTGGCGGAAAAGGGCCAGGCGGCGGATATGCTGGTCATGACCGCCACACCCATTCCGCGCACGCTGTTGCTGACCCAATGGGGCGAAATGGCCGTCAGCCGCATGGCCGGCAAGCCTGCCGGGCGCCAGCCCATCGCAACGCGCATCCTGAGCCAGGAACGCCTGCCAGAAATTGTCACCCGCCTGCATGAAGCGGTGGCACGCGGCGCCCGCGCCTATTGGGTGGTACGCGCCATCACCGGCAGCGAAAAGGATGACAGTGTCGCCGCCGAGGACCGCTTTGCCGAGCTTTCCGCCTATTTCCCGGGCCGCGTTGGCCTGGCGCATGGCATGCAGGATGTCGCAGTGCGCGAAGCAGCCTTGGGCGATTTCGCCGCCGGGCGGACCAATATCCTGGTCGCCACCACGGTGATTGAAGTCGGCGTGGATGTGCCGGAAGCGACCATCATGCTGATTGAACAGGCGGAACGCTTTGGGCTGGCCGCGCTGCACCAGTTGCGCGGGCGCGTCGGGCGGGGGCGGGAGGCATCATCCTGCCTGCTGGTGCATTCCCCCGGCCTGAGTGATGGCGAAAAGCGGCGCTTGCTGGTGCTGCGTGATACCGAAGACGGTTTCGTGATCGCGGAGGAGGATCTGAAAACCCGTGGCGGCGGTGATGCTTTGGGTGCGCGCCAGGCCGGGCTGCCCGGCGCCCGGCTGTTTGATGCGCGGGAAGACCCGGATGAGTTTTCGCGGCTTGTGCAGATTGCCCATCGCGATGCGGAAGCGCTGCTGACGCGCGATGCGGCGCTTGCCTCCCCGCGCGGGCAGGCGGCGCGGCTTTTGCTCAGGCTTTTTGGCCATGATCTTTCCATGGCGCCGCTGGATGCCGGCTGACGCGCTTCCCCTGGGGGCTTGCAAGGCGGCGCGGGAAGGGTCAAATCGCGGCGCGCCACTTTGCAAAAAATTGAGTTGAGGCAGGATAATGGGAGATAGGCTTTGGCCGCGCTGATCGAAATCGAGCGCCTGACCAAGCGCTTTGGCGCCTTCACCGCTGTTGATGATGTTTCCTTTACGGTGAACCGCGGGGAAGTGGTGGGCTTCCTGGGCCCCAATGGCGCCGGCAAATCCACCACCATGAAAATGCTGGCGGGTTTCGTGACGCCAAGCGCCGGCACGGCGCGTATTTGCGGGCAGGATGTGATTGAAGCCCCTGTCGCGGCCAAGCGTGCGCTTGGCTACCTGCCGGAAGGCGCGCCGACCTATCCGGAAATGACCGTCACGGGATTTTTGCATTTCATCGCGCGCATTCGCGGTTTTGGCGGCGCCGAGGCCACTGAACGCATGGCCCGCGCCATGGCGATGACGCAGTTGGAAGGCGTGCGGCTGCAACCCATCGAAACGCTGTCCAAGGGTTTCAAGCGCCGCGTGGGCTTGGCGCAGGCGCTGCTGCATGACCCGCCCGTGCTGGTGCTGGATGAACCGACCGATGGGCTTGACCCAAACCAGAAGCATGAGGTGCGGGAATTGATCCGCCGCATGGCGCCTGAAAAGGCCATCGTGATTTCAACGCATATCCTGGAAGAAGTGGATGCGGTCTGCACCCGCGCCATCATCATCGCCCGCGGCAAGGTGCTGGCCGATGCCACGCCGAAACAGCTTGAAGCACCGGGCAAGACTCTAGAACAGGTCTTCCGCGATTTGACCCTGAAGCAGGAGGCCGCCTGATGCGCGCTGCCCTGCTGGTCGCTCGCCGCGAATTGGCCGGCTATTTTGCGACCCCCGTTGCTTACGTCTTCATCGTGATTTTCCTGATGATGGCGGGTGCCATGACCTTCAGCCTGGGCGGCTTCTTCAACCGCGGCCAGGCTGATCTTGGCCCCTTCTTCGGCTTCGTCCCCTGGCTTTTCCTGTTTCTGGTGCCCGCATTGACGATGCGGCTTTGGGCAGAAGAACGCCGGCTTGGCACGATTGAATTGCTGCTGACCTTGCCCATGGCGCAATGGCAGGCGGTGCTTGGCAAATTCCTCGCCGCCTGGGCCTTTTGCGCCATTGCGCTGGCGCTGACCTTCCCGCTGGTGATGACCGTGAATTTCCTGGGCCGCCCCGATAATGGCGTGATCGCGGCGGGCTATGGTGCCTGCCTGTTAATGGCGGGCGCTTACCTTGCGATCGGTTCCGCCATGTCGGCCATGACCAAGAACCAGGTAATCGCCTTCGTACTGGCCGTCGCGGTGTGTTTCCTGTTTGCCGTGGCTGGCAGCGCTTTGGTGACGGACTTCCTGAGCCAGCGCATGCCCGTGCTGGCGGAGGTCGCGCGCGCGCTATCGCTCACGGAACGCTTCAATGGCCTCACGCGCGGCGTGATTGCGCTGCGTGATGTGGTGTTTTTTGCGTCCTTCATCGGGTTCTGGCTTTTCGTGAATGCGGTGGTGCTTGACCACCGGAAGGCTGACTAGACCATGGCTGATCAAATCAAGGCAAAGCCCGGCACGCGGCGCATCTGGTCCTCGGCGCTTGGCGTGGTGGCGGCGTTAGCACTTGCCATCGGCGTCAATATGCTGGTGGAGCGTTTCGCGCCGCGCGCGCGGCTCGATCTGACAGCGCAAAAACTTTACACGCTGTCGGATGGCACACGCAGCGTGCTCTCTGGCCTGCAAGACCCGGTGACGCTGCGGCTGTTTTATTCACGGAAGCTCGGCACTGCTGTCCCGGCCTTTGGCGCCTATGCGGAACGCGTGCGCGCGATGCTGGATGAATATGTCGCGGTCTCGGGCGGGAAGCTGCGACTTGAAGTGCTGGACCCGGAGCCCTTCAGCGAAACCGAAGACCGGGCGCTGGCTTTTGGCTTGCAAGGCGTGCCGGTGGATCAATCCGGTGAGCAGGTTTATTTCGGCCTGGTCGGCGCCAATCTGCTGGATGACGAACGCAACATCCCCTTCTTTCAGCCGGACCGTGAACGCTTTCTGGAATTTGATCTGACGCGCTTGGTTTATGAGCTTTCCAACCCGCGCCGGCCGGTGATTGGCGTCATGTCGCCCTTGCCTTTGAATGGCGACCCGCGCGCGATGATGATGCGCCAGGCCGCCATGGGCCAGCCTTTCGCGGTGATGAATAGCCTCAGGCAATTCTTCACTTTGCGCGATGTGGCCCTGGATGCGCAGGTGATTGAAAACGACATCCAGGTGATGATTCTGGCGCATCCGCAAGGGCTTTCGGATGCTGCGCAATATGCCGTGGATCAATTCGTGCTGCGCGGTGGCAAGCTTATCCTGCTGATTGACCCGCATTCCGAAGGCCAGGCATCACGCCCCGGCCCCGGAGGTCGCCCGCCGGCCAATACCGCATCCAGCCTGGAACGCCTGACTAATGCCTGGGGCATTGAAGCCCCCACCGATAAAGTAGTGCTGGATTTGCGCGGCGCCTGGCGTGTGCGTGCCAATCCGCAGGACCGGGTGCAGGCGGTGGATTACGTAGCCTGGTTCAATGCGCAGGGTGATTCCATCGCGCAGGGAGAAGTGGCGACCGCGCAGCTTAATCAGGTGACTTTTGCCTCGGCTGGTGTCTTGCGGCGGAAGGATGGCGCGCGGGTGGAATTCACGCCGCTCATCACCTCAAGCCCGCGCAGCATGGAAGCGGATGCGGCGAAGGTCCGCGACAACCCGAACCCCACGCAATTGCTGGCTGATTTCCGCCCCGATGGGCAGACCCGCGTGCTGGCAGCGCGGCTGCGCGGCGAAGTCAGCACGGCCTTCCCGGATGGCGCGCCACCGCCGCCGCAAGGCGCAGAACGCCCCGCCGATTTCCCGGCGCATCGCGCGCGGAGTGAAGGGGCGGCCAATATCATCGTCATCCATGATGCGGATGTGCTGGAAGATCGCTTCTGGGTGCGTGTGCAGGATTTCTTTGGCCAGCAGGTGGCCACCCCCTTCAGCGACAATGGCGCGCTGATCGCGAATTTGGTGGATACCATGGCTGGCGGTGATGCTCTGATTTCGCTGCGTTCACGCGGTGAATCGCTCAGGCCCTTCGAAGTGGTAGATGATATCCGCCGCGATGCGGAAGCGCGCTTCCGCCAGACGGAACGGGAACTGACTCAGCGCCTGGAAGCGACCGAAAAGCGCCTGCGCGAATTGCGCCAAGGCCCGCAGGGCGGTGAACGCGGCCAGACCAATGCCGTGATCAGCGCCGAACAGCGCGCAGAAATTGACGCGGCGCGGGAGGAAATTCTCCGCACCCGTCAGCAATTGCGTGCGGTGCAGCTTGACCTCAGGCGCGATATTGAAGGCTTGGAAACGCGGCTCCGCATCCTCAATATCGCCGCCGTGCCGGTGCTGCTGACGATCCTGGCGCTGGTGATGGGTGTTCTGCGTGGGCGCCGCCGTGCCGCAGCACGGCACTGAGAAAGGGGAGCAGACATGCAAAGACGTTCCCTGATTTTGCTTGGCAGCGCTGCGGTCATTGCGATGGCTGGCGCTTTGCTGATCAAGCCACCACAGCCGCCAGCCCCACCAGCGGGCACGGGCGGCCTTGCCTTTCCGGGCCTAGCGCAGCGCCTTGGTTCTGCTGCACGGATTGAGGTGCGCCGGCATGACGGCGCGCTTGAAATCACCCGGCGCGGTGATGTCTGGGTGCTGCCGACCAAGGGGGATTATCCCATCCGGCAGGAGAAGCTGCGCGAGTTACTGACGGGCCTCACGGAACTCCGCCTCATGGAACCGCGCACCGGCAATCCTGAGATGTTTGATCGGCTTGGCCTGGAAGACCCAATGCGCGCGGGCGCCACTTCCACCCTGCTGCGGGTTCTGGATGCGCAAGGCGCGGCGCTGGTGGAATTGGTGATTGGCCGGCGGCGCGTGCGCACCCAAGGCAATGTGCCGGAAAGTGCCTATGTCCGGCGACCGAATGAAAACCAGGCATGGCTCGCGGAAGGACGCATTCCTGTGGATGCCGACCCGCAGCTTTGGCTTGACCGAGATATCGCCAATCTGCCGCGCGAACGCGTGCAGCGCGTGGTGATTGCGCGCACGGGCGAGCAATCGCTGGTGCTGACGCATTCCGGCCAGCCCGATGGCAAGCTCGCCATCACAACGCCTGCCGATGCGCCGCCCGCTGATGACATCAGCCTGGATGAGGTTTCGCGCAGCTTCGAATTCCTCACCTTCCTGGATGTACGGCGCGAAGCCGATGCGCCAGGCGAAGCGCTGGGTGAGACACGCTTTGAATTGACCGATCGGCTGGCGATCATCGCCCGCCCACGCAAGCAGGCCGAAGAAATCTGGGTAACGTTGGCCGCTGAGGGCGATGAGGAAGCAGCGCGGTTGAATGCGCGCTGGCGTGGCTGGGTCTATCAAATCGGGCAATGGAAAGAAAAAGCCATGATCCCCCGGCTTGAGGATTTGCGCCGCCAGGAAGAAGCCCCCGCCCCCCCGACTGAACCACCGATTGCACCACGGTGAGCAACGCGCCGCGCGAATATCCTGACCGCCCCTGGGTCGGCATTGGCTGCATCGTCTTTCGCGAAGAAGCGGTGCTGCTTGTGCGTCGCGGCAAGCCACCCCGCATCGGCCAATGGTCCCTGCCCGGTGGCGCGCAACATGTGGGCGAAAAGGCCGAGGAAGCCGCGCGGCGCGAATTGCGCGAAGAAACCAGCATTGAAGTGGGTAAGATGACGCTTGCCTATGTTTTTGATGCCATCAACCAGGATCAGGATGGCCGCGCGCTGTATCACTACACCATCATTGATTTCGCAGCACTTTGGCTGGATGGCGACGCCTGCGCCGGCGATGATGTGAGTGAGGTCGCCTGGGCGCTACCGCATGAACTTGTGGCCTATGATCTGACCGAGGCCGCGCATGAGGCGATTGCTGCGGCGCGCGTGGCGCTGGGATTAGGCTAGCAAGTTACCGCCGCCGCCAGCTTTCCTGTTTGCGATAAAGCGTAGATGGGCTGATGCCCAAAAACGCTGCCGCCTTGGCGATATTGCCGCCACAAAGCCGCACAGCTTCTTCAATCGCTTCACGTTCCGTGTCAGCCAAGGGGCGGATGCGCTTGGTGGATTCAACAGCGCGCAATGTTAGCGGGGGCGACGCGGGCTTCACGCTTTCCGGTTCCGGTGGCGGTGCGGGCGCAGGCGCGAGCACAGGCACAGGCGCAGGTGCAGGCTTGGCGCCACCTTCACGCACGGTTGCGGGCAGCATCGCAGCGGTCACCACTTCGCCATCATGCAAAACCACCGCAGTGCGAATGGCGTTTTCCAATTCGCGCACATTGCCGGGCCAGGTGTGGCGCAGCAGGGTTGCGCGTGCTTCGGCATCAAAACGCTGGAAGCGCTTGCCTTCCTCGGCGGCGCTTTTCGCCAGAAATGCCTCAGCCAAAGCCAGCACATCATCGCCGCGATCACGCAGCGGCGGCAGGGGCACGGGGATGACATGCAGGCGGTAATACAAATCTTCGCGGAAGCGCCCGGCGCGCACCTCTTCCAACGGGTCGCGATTGGTGGCGCAGACAAAGCGCACATCGGTTTGCATCAGCTTGCCGCTGCCCACCGGCTGAAACGTGCCAGTCTGGATGAAGCGCAGCAGCTTGCCTTGCAGCGCCAAATCCATTTCGCAAATCTCATCCAGGAACAGCGTGCCGCCATCCGCCGCCCGCGCCGCGCCGATGCGGTCCGCCACCGCGCCGGTAAAGGCGCCGCGCACATGGCCGAAGACTTCGCTTTCAATCAAATCCTTCGGGATAGCGGCGCAATTGATGGCGATGAACGGTCCGGCCTTGCGGGGGGAGATGCCATGCACCGCCTCGGCGGCCAATTCCTTGCCGGTGCCGCTCTCGCCTGTGACAAATACCGTTGCACGAGACGCGGCAGCATTTTCCAGAATGCGATAGACTGCCTGCATGGTGGGCGCGGCGCCGATGAAGCCGGCAAAACCCTGGCGTGGCGCCCCCGCCGCCAGCACCGCCACCTGCCGGCGCAAGGCCGCGCGTTCCATCACATTCGCAACCGTCACCGTCAGCCGTTCCGGCGCGAAGGGCTTTACGAGAAAATCCGAGGCCCCGGCCTGCATCGCCTCCACCGCCAGCGTAACCGAACCATGCGCGGTCATCACCACCACAGGCAGATCAGGATCGCGCCCACGCAATTCGCGCAGCACCGAAAGCCCATCCCCATCGGGCAGGCGCAAATCCAAAAGCACACCATCAGGCATGGCCTGATCAGCGAATTTCAACGCATCCGCAATGCAATGCGCGTGGCGAATATCGTAAGGCCCAGCGCGCAGATATTCCTGATAGACGGTGGCTAATGAGGGTGAATCCTCCACCAGCAAAATCTTGTGATGCAGCGGCGTATCAGCCACGCGCGCGCATCCAACCGAATAGGGTCATGGCACCGCCCAAGACCGCCGGCACCACCCAGGCGGGGGCTTCCAGCACCGGCAGCAACAGGTCATCCCAAATCATCGGCAGAAGATAACGCTGCACCACGGCTTGCACCAAATTGAGCAAGCCAGGGTCCAGGCGAAACAACACCGCCCCCAGCGGATCGCCACCGAAAATCGCAAAAAGCCCCGCCGCCAGGGCCAGCAGGGCAAGGCCAATCAGGCGCATGTCACGCCCAAAGTCTTTCGCGTTGCAGATTGGTGTAGAGATCTGCGACGAATTCGCCATAGCCGTTGAACAAAAGCGTCGGCACGCTTTCCCCGGTGCCAAGCATGCGTTCCTGTGCCTGGCTCCAGCGCGGATGCGGCACGGCGGGATTCACATTGGCCCAGAAGCCATATTCCTGCGACTGGATCTTCTCCCAGAAGGAAACAGGGCGCTGATCGGTAAGCCTGATCGTCACAATGCTCTTCCCGGCCTTGAAGCCGTATTTCCAGGGCTGGTGGAAGCGCAAAGGCCCGCCATTTTGCGGCGGCAGCAGCTTGCCATAGGCACCCACCACCATGAAGGAAAGCTCATTAGCGGCTTCGGCAAGGGTGCAGCCTTCCGTATAGGGCCAGGGGTACCAGCTTTGCCGCAGGCCTGGCATGACGCTTGGCAGAGTTGCCGTCTGGAACACAACATAGCGCGCGGAAGATAGCGGCTTCACCTCGGCCAATAGCGCGGAAAGCGGAAAGCCGGTCCAGGGCACCACCATGGCCCAGGCTTCCACACAGCGCAGGCGATAGACGCGTTCTTCCAGCGGCATACGCGCAAGCAAATCCTCAATGCCGTATTCGCGCGGGGTTTCCACCATGCCTTCCACCTTCACCGTCCAGGGGCGCATGGGCATGCGTTGCGCGGCGGCGCTGATGGTCTTTTGGCTGCCGAATTCATAGAAGTTGTTGTAGGTTGTGACTTCGCGTTCAGCAGTGATGGCGCGGCCCGGCGCGTAGCGCGTATTGCGCATGGCGGGCGGCAATCCGGCTTGCTGCGCCATGGCCGGACCAGCGGCCAGCATCCCAGCGCCGAGCGCCATGGCTTGGCGGCGGCCAAAGACCAGCGCTTCCGGCGTTGCGCTGCTTTCGGGCAGATTCCAGGGGCGGCTTTTCAGGATATGCATGTCGGGAAGCCTTTCGTTGGACGCGATAAAGGCGCGCTGGTCACGAAGGTCAAGAAGATTACCGCCGAGGCTGCGGCAAAACCGCATTTGGCGGCTGGCCGGGCGCGGTGGTGACGCGAAATAGCCGATAGGCTTCGGCTTGCTGGCTGCCTCGCGCACGGATCAAGCGGCCAGCTTCGCCTTCAATTGGCGTGGCGCCGGGCCATTGCGGCGGTCCATCGCCCCGTCTTTCGCTTCGGATCAGCAAGCCGGCAGTGTTCTCGGGCGGTTTTGGCAGGGTGAAGAAGCGCCAGCGCGGGTCCATGGCCACCACGGGCAGCTCGGGCGGCAGGCGGAAAGCCATGCCAGAAGCCAGGCCATATTCCTCGGCGGCGATGAAGGCCACGCCTTCGCGCGCGGCGGCCCGCGCCAAATCCGCCGCCAACCCATCCCAACCACCAAGCCGCGCCAAAGTCGGGTCCTGGCGGCGCGGCAGGGGCAAGGGCGCGGCGGTGGCTTGCAGATAGGCCGCGCCTGCCATGGCAAAGCCCAGTGCGAGCGCAGGAATGCGCCAACGCAGCCAGGAAGCGGGCAGCAGCGCAGCGGCGGCAATGGCGGCGCTTGGGTAAAGAATGGCCGGCCAATTCCCCTGCACTCGGCTGCCCAAAGCCTGCCAGAGGAAAATCGCAGCACCCGGCAGAATCAACGCAAGCAACAGCCCAGCGCCGGCATCGCGCGCGCGCCAAACCTGCCGCGCCGCCATGAAAGCCCCCGCCACACAGAACAGAAAGACCAAGGGCGTCACCAAAGCCGCCTGCCCGCCCAGCAATTCGCCAAGCCAGCGCAGGCTTTGCCCGGCGCCGCCCGCTGCTGTCCGCCCGCCCTGCTTGGCGAAGGATGCCCATTCATGCGCGGCGTTCCAGAAGATCACCGGGGCGAAAAGCGCTACCGCGAGCGCGCCCCCCGCCCAAAGCTGCCAGCGCATCAGCCAGCGCCGCGCTTCGGGCAGCAGCACCAGCCAAAGCACCAAACCGAAGCCGAGCAAAGCCGCCGTGTATTTGGACAGCAGCGCACCGCCCGCGAAAGCCCCGGCGGCAAGCCACCAGCGTGCATCGCCACTACAATGCGCCCGCGCCACGGCCCAAAGCGTTGCCACCCAAAAGAAAAGCAGGGGCGTATCGGGGGTCATGGTCACGGCGCCGAGTGCGGCGAAAAGCGTGGCATTCATTAGCGCCGCCGCCCAAGGCCCGGCGCCGCGCCCGGGGAAAAGATCTTCCGCCGTGCGCGCCAGCATCAGCGAACCAATGAACAGCGAAACCGGCCCCAAAAGCCGCACGCCGAGCGCACTGTCGCCCAGCAGCGCCGTGCCCAACCAGATAAAGATCGCGACCATGGGGGGATGGTCCAAATAGCCCGGCTGCAAATTGCGCGACCAGACCCAGTAATAAGCCTCATCCGGGGAAAGTGGCAGGATCGCCGCCAGCACCAGGCGCAACCCCGTCAGCGCCAGCAGCGCAACCAGCCAAGGGTTCACTTGGCGCGCCAGACCAGGGTGGCCGAGACTGCGTAATTCCACACCACGGTCAGCGCGGCCCCGGCCGCGCCGGCCAGCCCCCAGGCCAGCACGCCATCACGCAGCAACAGATTGGCAATACCGATATTGGCCGCGGCACCAAGCCCGCAGACCAAATAGAACAGCACCAGGCCGCGCAGTAGCGCAGGGCCACGCAGCCGCCGGTCCCGATAGGTGATGCGATTATTCAGCAGGAAATTCACTGTCATGGCGATGAAGGTGGCCGTCCATTGCGCGGCGTTGAAGCCAACCCCGCCCAACCCATGCAGCAGCCCAAGCACCGCCAGATGCACCAGCACGCCAATCGCCCCCACGGCAGCGAAGGACAGGAAGCGCAGCGGCAGCACGCCACCCAAAGCCTTATCCGCGAGCAAGCCCGCGAATTCCAGCAGCACCGCCGCATCCAGCTTGCTTTCGCCCGCCACACGCGCGCGGAAGGAATAGGGGATTTCCAGGCTGCGCAAAGGTCGCTTCGCTGACAGCAGAATATCCAGCAAAATCTTGAAGCCCGTGCCGGTCAGGCGCGGCGCAATTTCTTCCAACAATTCGCGCGGCAGGGCGAAAAAACCACTCATCGGGTCGCTCACGCGCATCGGCAACGCCGCATTGGCAAGTGCGGCGCCGGTATCGGAGATCATTTGCCGCGCGGCGGTAAGCCCGCCTTGCTTGTCGCCGCCTTCGATATTGCGGCTGCCGATCACGATATCCGCGTGGCCCGTTTCAAGCGCTTCCAGCATGCGCGGCAGCAGGGTTTCATCATGCTGCAAATCGCCATCAATCACGGCAAGATAGGGCGCTGACGTCGCCAACATCCCTTCAATACAGGCGGAAGCGAGGCCTCGGCGGCCAATGCGCCTGATGCCGCGAATGCGGCTATCCTGCACCGCAATGGCGCGCACGGCCGCGCTGGTACCATCCGGGCTGTCATCATCAACGAAAATCGCTTCCCAGGCGATTCCGGCCAAGGTCGCATCCAGCCGCGCCACCATGGGCGCCACATTCGCGGCTTCATTAAAACAGGGAATCACCACGCAAAGGCGCGGCAGCGCTATGGCCGTCACTTTTCTTCTTGCCAGGTATGCCCTGCTTTACGGGCGGCCAATTCCATCTTCGGCTTGCCGAAAAGATAGCCCTGGCCATAGCGCACGCCGAGTTCCAGCATCAGCGCTGCTTCTTCTTCCGTTTCAATGCGTTCAGCCACCACCTGGGCGCCAACCGTGCGGGCAAGATCCACCATGGCGGCGATAAAGCCCCTATCGCGTTCGCTCTGCAAGGCATTGGCCACGTAAATGCCATCCACCTTCACATAATCCACCTTGAAGGCGCGCAAATACCGAAAGGCCGCCGCACCGGCGCCGAAATCATCCAGGCAGACGGGGATCTTATGCTCCCGCAGCAATTCGATCATGCGAACCGCCTCATCCTCCTGCTCGATTTCGGCGGTTTCGGTGATCTCGACCACCAGGCGCTCAGCCATGCCGGGGGTGTTTTCCAGAAGCGCCTTCATATCCTCGCGGAATTTGGGGCTTTGCAGCGAAAGCCCGGAAAGGTTGCAGGCAACGCGGGTGCCGCCGGCAGCCCCCGCCGCTTCACACACCGCGCTGACCACAGCCCAATCAAGTTCCTCGGTCAGGCCCACCGCTTCGGCCAGCGCCACGAATTCGCCAGGATGTGACATGGCAGAATCATCGGCCTGAAGCGGGCGGATCAGGGCTTCATAATGATGCGGTTCGCGATCAGCGATCGACACGATGGGCTGGAAGGCCATGCGGAAGCGCCGTTCCGCGATACTGCGCCGAAGCAATGCTGCCCGTTCTGAGGCGCTGTCCAAAAACCCTGCGAGCCCACCCGCAAAACCCGCCTTTTCCAGCGCATCATTGCCACCCCGGGCAAAGGCCGCGAGGGCAAAGCGCAGCGCCCGTGTCGCCTGAACCTGGCTGAGGCCTTCCGCTTCAAGCCCCACAGCCATGGCGCCGACCGAGACATCATTGACGCCGCGTTCCTTGAGGATTTCAGCGACTGCCGAGGTCAAGGTCGGCAGATCAAGCGGCGTCTGCCCGGGCAGGAGGCCGTATCGCCCAGCGGCAAGTTCTGTGGCCACCGCGCCTTCGCCAGCCTGCCTGTTCAGTTCTTCCTGGATTTCCCGATTGACTTCACCGCCCGGCACAAAGCGGCCCGACGGGCCGGTCAATTCCAGAAAGCCCACCGGTCCGCCAGGCTCGCCAGAGCGCAGGATTTCCTCGGCCATGCTTGCCAGCCCAGGCCCGCCGGGCAGCGGGCCGCCAGGCAATTCCCGCGGCAAAGGGGCAAAGGTCAGCGCCAGCTTGGCCGCAGCATCACCCAGCTTGAGACCCGCCACACTGAAGGCGGTCGCTTCTTCATCTGCAAGCTTGATTACCGCAGGCTTGAGGCGGCCATGTTCCGACAAAAGCGCCAAAGCCGTAGCAAAGGCCGGCCGATCTGACGGCGCGACCAGGGAGATCACGGGCTGCCCGATGAAATCTTCTCCTGCCCGACCAAAGCGTGCCGGAAAAGCGCCTTCGGCAAAGGAAATCTGGCCGCGGAGATCGGTTTCCACCAATAATTCAGCAGCCGCGAAGGCAAAGACCACAAAGCGGTCTTTGCTTCGGCGCGATGAAGCAAGCTGCTGCAATGGCACGGCGCTTTCCATCCTTCCTTCCGGTGGCAGGAAGCCTAAAGGCCAACCTAAAGATTAACGGGCATTTAAGCCAAG
>JBBAUC010000063.1:0-15265 GCA_040398485.1 Roseomonas sp.
ATGATCTATGCGTCGCTCAAGCCCGTGAAGGAATGGCATCACCCCATGGTAGCGCCGGGCTATTTGCTGTTCGCGAGCTTTTCCGGCGCGTCATTGCTCGCGATGCTTTCCATCTTCTGGGGTGGCGGCTTTTTCCCGGCACTGGTGGCGGCCGCACTCGGCCTGGCGGCGCTCATGTTCAAGCGCGCCTATTGGGCGAGTGTGGATGCAACACCCGCCGCCAGCACGCGCGAAACTGCGACGGGGCTTGGCTTCATTGGCAAGGTGCGCCCGCTGGAAAGCCCGCATACGGAAAGCAATTACCTGCTGCGAGAGATGGCGTTTCGCGTGGGGCGTGTGCATGCGGCGAAGCTGCGCATCATTGCCCTACTGCTCGGCTTCGCCCTGCCGGCGCTGTTGTTTTGCGTCGCCATCATTATCGGCGGCAGTGCGGCATGGGTGTTTGGCGTGCTGGCCGCGGCCAGCGCCGTCGCCGGGCTATTGGTGGAACGCTGGCTCATTTTCGCTGAGGCCACGCATACCGTAGCACTTTACTACCCGACTCAGCGCTGAAACGCCTGAGCGCTACGCCCCGCGCATCCGCCAAAGCCTGCCAAGCAGCGGCCACAACAGCCCTATAGCGGTGATGCACAGCAGCGTCATCGCAATCGGGCGTGTAGCGAACATGCTGACATCATCGCCGAAGATGATCAGTGATTGCTTGAGCGTTTCTTCCATCTTCCCACCCAGCACCAACCCCATGATCAAAGGCGCGGGCGAAAACCCGGTACGGCGAAACAGAAAACCCACTACGCCCGCCACAAGCATGATGACGACATCGCCCATGGATTGATCCGGCCCATAGGCACCGATGATGGAAAGCGCAAACACAGATGGCCACAGGATTGCCGGCGGCACCAAAGAAATCCGCGCGAAGAATTTGGCCATGTAAAGCCCAAGCCCAAGATAGAAAAGATTGGCCGCGAGCATTGAAGCAAAGACAGCGTAAAGCAAAGTCGGCTGTTCGGTGAAAAGATGCGGCCCCGGCCGTACCCCCTGCACAATCAGCGCGGCCAGGATAATCGCCGTCGTTGCGCTGCCGGGAATCCCCAAGGCGAGCGTCGGCACCATGGAACCACCAACTGCGGCATTATTCGCAGCCTCAGGCCCCGCAACACCTTCAATGCTGCCCTTGCCGAATTCCTCCTTATGCTTGGACCAACGGCGCGTTTCATTATAGCCAATCAGCGCTGCCGTTGTGGCGCCCAAGGCCGGCAGGGCGCCGATGAAGGTGCCAATGCCGCTACCAATCCAGATGGCGCGGTTGCATTTGCGAAATTCCGCCATGCCCGGCACGCGTGCCGCATCCATGGCAATGATCTTCGCCTTCTCCGCACGGCGCACCACCTGATCCAGCATCTCACCAACCGCGAAAAGCCCGATCAGCACCGGCACAAACTTAATACCATCGGCCAATTCATCAATGCCGAAGGCAAAGCGTTCCGTACCCGTGGTCAGATCCATCCCCACAGTCGCCAGCAAGACACCAAGCGCCGCGGCAATCAGATTCTTCACCGCGCTATCGCCGCCAATCGCCGCGCACATGGAAAGCCCGAATACGGCCAGCGCAAAATATTCCGGAGGCCCAAAGGAATAGGCCGCACGCGCCAGCAAGGGTGCGGCAATGATCAGCACAAAAATCGAGAATATGCCGCCAATCGCCGAAGAAACCGCGGACATGCCAAGCGCCAGGCCCGCCTGGCCCTTTTCTGCCATCTTATAGCCTTCAAGCGCGGTTGCGCTGGCTGAAGGATCGCCCGGCGCATTCACCATGATCGCGGTGATGGAACCGCCGAAATTCGCCGCGCAATAAATCGCCCCCAGAAAACAAATCGCCGGGATCGGCCCCATGGTGATTGTCATTGGCAACATCAGCGCGATGGTGGTGCTGCCCGAAATCCCCGGCAGCGCGCCCACAAAAATCCCAAGCACGGTGCCAAGGAACACCATGAACATGACCCAGGGATCAAGCAGAATGGCAAGCCCGCCCAAAAAACCTTCCATCACTCAAAACCCCAACATGCTGCCAAGCCAACCCTTGGGCAGGGTCAGGCGGAAAATCTTCACGAAGACCAGCCAGATGGCGATGCCCATGCCAAGTGCTGAAAGCACCAGCGTGGGCCAGGGCGTACCGCCCCAAAGCAGCCCCGCCACCAGCAAGAAAATAGGGATCGCCGGGATCATGCCTATGATTTCAACCAAAGGCAGAAACCCAAGACAGAGAGCAAAAATCAACCAGGCGCGGGATGAAATGCGCGGCGCTTCCTCCTCACTCGCAGGGGATGCCGCGGTCAGTCCCAGAAGCAGCGCCAGCAACAATAGGATTGCCGATACCAGACGCGGAAATTCCACCGCGCCAAGCCCGGGCAGGCCAGGTGGCACAGGTTCAAAGGTGAAGGTCGCGGCAATGGCGGCGAAGGCCACCGCCGCGATACTGGCGGCGATGGCGTGATTCGGGTTGCGCGCGCCGCGCATCAGCGCAGCAGGCCAAGCGCCTGTAGTGCTTCCCGCCCGCTATCATGGAAGGCCTGAAGCTGCGTCCCCCAGGCGGCGCGTCCGACCACGCTATCCGGTGATTGACCCGTGTTTTCAAGATAGTTCTTGAAAATCGGACCGGACATGGCGCGGAGCAAGCCTTCTTCCAGCCGCGCCACGCGATCTTCCGGGGTTCCCCGCAACACACAAAATCCGCGCACGGTTGAAGCAACGCAATCAATCCCGGTTTCCTTCGCTGTCGGCAGGTCAGGAAAGCCCGCAAGGCGTTTTTCGGAAAGGGCGAGCAGCGGGCGCAATTCACCAGAACGCAACTGCGCTTCCGCTTCCGCAGGATTGACCAGGGCAGAATCGGTGTTACCGCCGACCAGATTGATCACAATCTCTCCACCGCCACGGAAGGGCACCAGGGTTGGCTGCTGCAAACCTGCCGCGCGCCCAAAGGAGAAGATCGAGATATGGTCAACGCCGCCCACATGCGTGCCACCAAAGCGCAAGGAACGCTGCTTGCCAGCGGCCACAAGATCAGCGGCGGTGCGGAAGGGGCTTTCGCGCCGCACCAGCACAAGCTGCGGATCATCGGTCGCGCGCACCAGCGGCACCAGTTCCGAAAACTGCGGCACATTGCGATTGCGCAGCTGGGTCAGCAAATGGGTCTGCGTCACCAGGATGATGGTATGCCCATCCGCCGGCTTGGATGCCAGATATTGCAGCGCCTGCGCGCCACTGCCGGCGGTACGATTCACCACCACGAATTCCTGTTTGAATTCGCTCGGCGCCTGCACCATCATCATGCGCGCGGTGATGTCCGTGCCACCGCCAACGCCGGCATGCGTCACCACTTCGACCACACGTTCCGGAAAATTGCCCTGCGCGCGGCCAAGACGTGGTGCGGCCAGAATGGCACCCGCCCCGAAACCAAGACGCGCTATGGTGCGACGTTTCAACATGAATGTCATGAAGCCCTCCTCCGGCTTGGGGATTACCTGCGTCCCCTTTAGCAACAGCCTAGCCCTGATGCCGATACTCTCCAAGGGCGGCTTGGGGGCTGACTACGCCTGATCTGGCCGCGTAAAAGCGCGCTGATGAGGATGTTTAGCGCGAGGAGTGGCAGGAAGTGCCCTTCATCCCGCTTGGCCTGGTGCTGCCACCGCAAGCCTATCGGCGCAGCATCCGCGATGTGGTAAAAGGTGGTCCGGCCTTGTTTTGGGGAGTAAAGCGCGCATGAGACAACTCGGCATTCAGGCGGTGCTTCTGGCGCTGATGATGGCACCGTTAGCATCCCATGCGTCGGAACCCGCGCGACCAAACCCAAAACTGCCTGAGGCCGTGGCTACAGCGCCGCTGGTGCCGAAAGCTGCTGCCCCCGAATCGCACTCGACCTACGCCTGTATGCTTGGCCAGGCGGGTGGGGCAGCGCTTTCGCTCATGATGGGCTCGGGCCGCGTTTGGGATACGCTCACGGATGCCGCGTTAGGGCGCCCACCCAGCGCCGAACAACGCGCCCTCTGCGCGCTGGGAGAAGCGCTGGCACCCCATGTCGCCATTGTAGCGGAAGGCGTTGTGGAGGACCTATTGGCCGGCGCGCAACGTCAGGCAGAGGCTGCGAAGGATATGATGATCCTCAGCAGTACACAAATGCAGCAGGCCTGGGCGGAGTTCTTGGATGCCACGGCAGAAAAAAGCGCCAGCGCCGGAGGTGATCTTGCGCGTTTGTGTGACGCCTCCACAAGCTGCGTCTGGCTGCGCGACACCACGGTCAATAGCTGGTCGCGTCTTTGGCCGATGCGCTGATAAAAAACGCGGCTTCAATTCTGTGAAAATGGTCGGAGCGGCGGGATTCGAACCCACGACCCCCAGTCCCCCAGACTGATGCGCTACCAGGCTGCGCTACGCTCCGACTGATGGCTGATTAGCACCCAAAATCCTGGCTTGCCACCCCTTAGGATGCGACCCGTACAAAAGGACTGTATCGCAAGGCATTTTTTTGAGCGACCGATTCACGGCTCCGGCGATGCCGCCTCCGCCGACCGGGCGCTAAGCCGCCAGCCGATGCAAAGCGCGCGCGATATCCTCAAGCTCAGCCAGCGCGGCCTTCAGCGCCACGGCTTCAGATGCCTCAGTGGCAGGCGGCGGATCGCCCAAAGGCAATTCCAGCGCCACGGGCCCCGGGCCTTCATCCGTACCATCACGCAACAGCCGCTGCACACCCTTGATGGTATAGCCCTGATTATAGAGCAGATCGCCCACGCGCTTCAGCAGCGCGATATCCTCTGGCCTATAATAGCGCCGCCCGCCGCCGCGCTTCAGCGGCTTTAACTGCGGAAATTTGCTTTCCCAAAAACGCAAAACATGTTGCGGGATATTCAAATCATCGGCGACTTCACTGATGGTGCGAAACGCGGTTGGCGCCTTGCGCGGGCGTCCCTTGTCATCCGCATCATCAGCATCGCTCATGCTTCGTCTTCCATTTCTTCATTGTTGATGCGCGCCTTCAACACCTGTGACGGGCGAAAGGAAAGCACCTTGCGCGGCAGGATCGGCACTTCAACGCCGGTCTTCGGGTTGCGGCCAATGCGCTGGCCCTTCTGACGCACAAGGAAAGTGCCGAAGGAAGATATCTTCACCGATTCACCTGATTCCAGCACGGCGGAAATACGTTCCAGCACATTTTCCAAAAGATCTGCGCTTTCGTTTCGCGAAAGCCCGACCTCAGCATAAATCGCCTCGGCTAGATTGGCACGGGTGATGGTTTCCATTTTTTCAGTCCCAGTTTGTCCCTGTTGAATAAAGCAAACCGGCTTCCCGCGGCGGCGTCAACCACTCAAGACGTGAATTCTTAGAAACGTGCAATGGCGGATCCCCAGGTCAGCCCCCCGCCAATCGCTTCCATCACAACCAGATCGCCATTCTTGATCCGGCCATCACCCCGCGCCTCAGCCAGCGCGAGTGGAATGGAAGCGGCCGAGGTATTGGCATGGCTATCCACCGTCACCACCACACGTGCCGGTTGTAGATTCAATTTCTTGCCCATGGCTTCAATGATGCGCAGGTTCGCCTGATGCGGCACCAGCCAATCAATATCGGCATGCGTCAGCCCATTGGCCGCCAGCGCCTCATCCACCACCGCCGCCAGTTTGGAGACAGCGTGGCGGAACACTTCCTTGCCGGCCATGCGCAACACGCCCGTGCCGCCGGTGGAACCGGCGCCGCCTTCAACCGCCAGAATATCCCCATGCCGGCCATCGGCGTGCAAATGCGTTGAAAGCAGGCCGCGATCCTTATTAGTGCCGGCACCCTCTCCGGCGCTCAACAGCACGGCCCCGGCGCCATCGCCAAACAACACGCAAGTGCCGCGATCGGTCCAATCCAGGATACGGGTATAGACCTCAGCGCCGATCACCAGCACGTGGCGGGCATGGCCCGCGCGCATCATCGCTTCAGCGATTGAAAGCCCATAGATGAAACCGGTGCACGCCGCGGTGATGTCAAAGGCAAAGCCCGCGCCAGCGCCGATCTTGGCCTGCACGCGCGCGGCGGTGGCGGGAAAGCCGGAATCGGGCGTGGTGGTGGCAACGATAATGCCATCCACCTGCGCCGCCGGCAGGCCAGCATCGGCCAAGGCAGCGCGCGCGGCAGCCGCAGCCAGATCAGAAGCCGCTTCGTCAGGCGCGGCGACATGGCGAAACTTGATCCCCGTGCGTTCCTGAATCCAGGCGTCCGAGGTTTCAAGCCCGTGACGCGCCGCCAATTCATCATTGGAAAGCCGCAAAGGGGGAAGGTAGCCGCCGCAACCGGCGATCAAAGCACGCATGACCATGGCGCTAAGCTACATCAAGTTGGCGAAGGCGCCAGCCTGTTGCGGCCCGCAAGCCGATCAAATCCATCCCGAATGCGATCATTATAGCCATGGGTCACCATATCCATGGCCACATCCACGGCATGGGCGAAGCCCAGCGCATCCGTCCCACCATGGGATTTCACCACCACGCCATTCAGCCCAAGCAGGATGGCGCCATTATAGCGGCGCGGGTCCATCCATTCGCGCAGCCGATCCAAGGCGGGCCGCGCCAGCAGATAGCCAAGCCTGGCCGGCACGCTGCTGGTAAAGACCTGGCGCAGCAAATCGCGCATCAGCTTGAGCGCACCTTCGCCGGTTTTCAGCGCGACATTGCCGGTAAAGCCATCCGTCACCACCACATCCACCGTGCCGGCGGCAATGTCATGGCCTTCGATGAAGCCGCGGAACTGGGCGCCCACATGCGAATCCCTCAGGATTTCAGCGGCGGCACGCACGCGGTCATCGCCCTTCAATTCCTCACTGCCGACATTCAGCAAACCAATGCTGGGCGTGGTCAGCCCCAGCGCCACGCGCGCGAAGGCATCGCCCATAATGGCGAATTCCACCAAGTTACGCGCATCACATTGCACATTGGCGCCAAGATCCAGCAGCACCACATCGCCGCGCGCGGAGGGGCCAATCGCCGCCAGCGCCGGGCGATCAATTTCCGGCATGGTCTTGATGACAATCTTGGCCAACGCCATCAGCGCCCCAGTATTGCCGGCGGAAACAATGCCCGCCGCTTCGCCAGCGGCCACCGCATCAATGGCAAGGCGCATGGAAGAACCGCGCATGCGAAGCGCCGCCGTTGGCTTCAAATCACCGGAAATGACTTCAGGGGCATGGCGCAGGCTGCATACCTTGGCAGCGCGCTTGCGCAGCGCCAAGGCACCGCCAACCCGCGCTTCATCACCCACCAGTAGGAAACGCGCGCCGGGATGACGCTCAGCGGCCAATTCCAGACCATCAAGCACAACTTCGGGTGCCGCATCCCCGCCCATGGCATCAATCGCCAGGGAGAAAGCGGGCCCTGTATCAGCCACTTCGGGAGCCTCGGCGCCCTGGGATGCGCCGGATCAGAGCCGGACGGCCGGCTTCAGGCGATCCGCCGCCACCACTTCACGGCCATCATAATAGCCGCAATGGGAGCAGACATGATGCGGGCGCTTCAATTCGCCGCAATTGGCGCATTCATGATGCGCAGAGCTGGTAAGCGCATGATGGCTGCGACGCATGCCGCGGCGGGAAGGCGAAGTCTTCTTTTTCGGAACGGCCATGGCGCCGGGTCTCTTTCACTCAAGCGAAAATGTGGATTTGAACAAGGGCGGGCACTTAGCACCACCTTCACGGGGGCGCAAGCATGGAGCTGGCCACGCGCCTCGGCCATGGCGCCATGGAAAGGCAGAATTGCCGGACCTACCCCAAGCGAGGGACGAGCCACGGGTAAATGCGTTCAGATGCTGTTGGCCCCCTTGCCGAACCAGTCCTTGGGCGCTAATACCCCGCCTCTTCCCCGGGGGGCCATAGCTCAGTTGGGAGAGCGCTTGAATGGCATTCAAGAGGTCAGGGGTTCGATTCCCCTTGGCTCCACCATCCCTCACAAAGCCACCACCCCAACAATCCTGTAATCATACACGCCACCATCCACTTCAGTGATGGTCACATGTTCGCCCGGCCGGATGGGGCTCGTGCCGGGATCAAAACGGGCCTCTGGCGCATCGAAGCGCTCAGCCAGGCTGCCGCTGAAGCGAATGAACCAGCCATTATCGCCATCATATTGCACATCACCCAGGTCAGGCGGTGCATCCGGTCTGTAGTGCCGCGCGCGCCAGGGCGCGGGGTCCTCCTGCCAGGCTACCGGATCAGCGTGTCCCGCGGCATCCAGCGCTAATTCGATCTCATAGCGGTGATCCTGGCAGCCAAGCGGAAAGCCCGGCCCCGCCACCATGGAGAGTGTCACCAGTATCCGTTCCATGTGCACCTCCTCAATCAAGGCTAAACGAACAGGTCAGATCGCTACCTTCACGCCCAACTCTACCACACGGTCCGAAGGAATACGGAAGAATTCGGTCGCCGGAAGTGAATTGCGGCTGAGCACCACAAAAAGCCATTGCCGCCAGCGCGACATTTTCGGCACCGCTGCCGCCACCACCGTCTCCCGCCCCAGGAAATAGGAGGTCTGCATGGGCTCATAAGGAATGCCCAATTCCGCCAGCGCTTCAAGTTCACGCGGGATATTGGGGCTTTCCTGGAAACCGTAGCGGAGCGCGATACGGTAGATATTGGGCGCCAATTCCTCAACTTCGCGGCGCCGATCGGCACCCACCTGCGGCACATCCTCATTCGCGACCGTCACGAATAGTACGCGTTCATGCAAAACCTTGTTGTGCTTCAGGTTATGCAGCAGTGCGCCTGGCAGAAATTCCGCCTGGCTGGTCATGAATACCGCGGTGCCGGGCACGCGCACGGTGCGCGATTGCGGCAGGCGCGCGATGAAGGATTTCAGCGGCAGGCCATCCTGACGGATGCGCGCAAACAGCAATTCCCGCCCGCGATGCCAGGTCAGCATCATTACAAACATCACAAAGCCAAGAACCAGCGGAACATAGCCGCCTTCGGGAATTTTCAGCACGTTGGAAAGGAAGAACGCCAAATCAAGCGCCAGCAGCGGTAGGAAAACGCCAAGCACAGCAAGCAGCGGCCAGCCGAATTTGCGCCGGAACACCACCATGGCAAGGCAGGATGTGCAAACAAATGTGCCCGTTACCGCAATGCCATAGGCTGCCGCCAAACGTTCGGAATCGCGGAACGTCACCACCAGAAACAGCACGCCGATCAGCAGGGCGATATTCACCTGCGGCATATAGATCTGGCCTTCTTCGGTATCGCTGGTGTGGCGCACCACAAGCCGCGGCATGAAGCCAAGCTGCACGCATTGCCGCGCAATGGTATAGGCGCCCGAAATCATCGCCTGGCTGGCAATAATGGTGGCAGCGGTTGCCAGGAATACCAAAGGCAGGCGGAACCATTCAGGCGCCAATAGGAAGAAAGGGTTTTCCAGCGATGCCGGATCGCGCAGCAAAAGCGCGCCCTGGCCAAGATAATTCAGCACCAGCGCAGGCAGCACAATGACCACCCAGGCCCAGCGAATGGGCCGGCGCCCAAAATGGCCCATATCGGCGTAAAGCGCCTCAGCCCCCGTCACGGCCAGCACCACGGAACCGAAGGCAATAAACGCCGCGAACTTGTAATGCAGGCAGAAAGTGATGGCCCAATGCGGCGAAATGGCAGCCAATACGCCAGGATTATGCAGCACCTCCCAAAGCCCGAGTACCCCCAGCACCAGGAACCAAGCCGCACAAATTGGCCCGAACACGGCCCCCATTTTCGCCGTCCCGCGATATTGCACCAGGAAAAGCGCCACCAGGATCACAATTGAAATCGGCAAAACCGCTTTTTCTAAATGTGGTGAGACAACCTTGAGCCCCTCCACCGCCGAAAGCACAGAAATGGCCGGGGTGATGATGCCATCGCCAAAGAACAGGCAGGCGCCGGCAATGCCAATCAGCGCCAGGGCCCAGCGCAGGCGCGCATTTTCCACACTCCGCTGCGCGAGCGCCATAAGCGCCAGTACGCCGCCCTCGCCCCGGTTATCGGCGCGCAGGATGAATACGACATACTTGACCGTCACTGTCAGGATCAGCGACCAAATGATCAGGCTCAAAAGACCAAGGATCTCCCAAGCCTCCACCCCGCCATCCTCAAAATGGCTGACCGCCGCACGCATGGCGTAAAGCGGTGAGGTGCCAATATCGCCATAGACAACGCCAAGCACGCCCAGGATCAGGGCAAGCGAGGGGGCGCTACGGTCGGTAGCGACGGGACTGCTCATGCCTGTATTGCCTTGTTGAGGTACATCGCGGCGCACTCTGCCCCTTCATTGCCAGAAAGCAAGACGCCTGCCCCGCATCTGGCGCATGACGGCCATTCAATGCCCGCGCAGGATCTGGCTCAGGAATAGCTTGAGCCGATCGGTCTTTGGTGCATTGAAGACCTGTTCGGGGGGGCCGACTTCCACCACCTCGCCCTGATCCATGAAGACCACGCGGTCCGCAACCTGGCGGGCGAAGCCCATTTCATGGGTCACCACCATCATGGTCATGCCCGTGTCGGCCAATTCCACCATCACTTCCAGCACTTCCTTGATCATTTCGGGATCAAGCGCTGAGGTAGGTTCGTCAAACAGCATGATCTTGGGGCGCATGCAAAGGGCGCGCGCAATGGCCACGCGCTGTTGCTGCCCACCGGAGAGCTGGCCGGGATACTTCAGCGCCTGTTCGGGAATTTTCACCCGCGCCAGCAATTCCATCGCCAGTTCTTCGGCGTCCTTTTTCGGCATGCGCCGCACCCAAATGGGCGCCAGGGTGCAGTTTTCCAAAACCGTCAGATGCGGGAAAAGATTGAAGGATTGGAACACCATGCCCACTTCGCGGCGGATCGCATCCAAAGCGCGCACATCATCGGTCAGTTCGATCCCTTCGACGGCGATACGACCTTCCTGGTGCACTTCCAGGCGGTTGATGCAGCGGATCATGGTGGATTTGCCCGAACCCGATGGGCCGCAGACCACAACTCGTTCGCCGGGGGCGACGGCGAGGTTAACATCGCGCAGCACATGCAGCGCGCCGAACCATTTATTGACGCCGGCCATTTCAATGGCGGGGGGCGCATCCGCTTTGGCGGCGGAAGCGATATAGGCGAGATCAGCGGAAGCGCTCATGATATTTTCCCCGGGATTCAGCGACGGCGATGGCGGTTCAATTCCGCCTCCAACCCGCGGCTGTATTTGGACATGGCGTAGCAGAAAACGAGATAGATACTGCCGACAAAGACATAAACCTCAACGCCGAAGCCCTGCCAGGCGGGCTCCACAATCGCGGTCTTGCCCGCGGTCAGCAGGTCGAAAATGCCAATGATCAGCACCAGCGACGTATCCTTGAAGAAACCGATGAAGGTATTCACCAAGGGCGGGATCACCATGCGCAAGGCCTGAGGCATGATGATCAGCCCGGTCTTTTGCCAAAAGGACAGGCCCATGGCATCGGCCGCTTCATATTGGCCCTTTGGCAGCGATTGCAGCCCGCCGCGCACAACCTCCGCCAGATAGGCACCGGCGAATAGAATGATCGCGATCTGTGCGCGGAGCAGCTTATCAATATTCATCCCCTCCGGCAGAAACAGGGGGAACATGACGCTTGCCATGAACAGCAGGCTGATCAGCGGCACGCCACGGATCAATTCCACGTAAAGCACGCAAAGTACCTTGATGGCGGGCAGCGACGAACGCCGGCCAAGTGCGACCAGGATGGAAAGCGGAAAGGCAAAAGCCAGTCCGAAAGTTGCCAGGATCAGCGTGATCGGCAAGCCCCCCCAGCGTTCCTGCGGCACATAGGAAAGCCCGAAGACGCCGCCCCACATCAGAATGCCAATGGCGGTCAGCATCCCAACCCAGATCAGCGCCAATTCCCAGCGCCAGAAGCGCCGCATGGCGGAAATCACGTAAAGCGCCACGAATAGCACGCAGGCCAAGGCCGGGCGCCAATGCTGTTCATAGGGATAGGTGCCGAACAGCATGAAGCGGTGTTTTTCGCCAATCACCGCCCAGCAGGCGCCAGAACCGCGCAGGTCTCGGCAGGCTTGCGTCTGCGGCCCCTGCGCATTGGAAGGCACCGACCAAATCGCATTCACGAAGGCCCAGTCAATGAAGGACAAGGCGAATTTGACCAGCAGATAGCCCATGGCCAGCGTGACGGCCGTGGAAAGCCAGCCGGAGAAAAGATTGGTCCTGGCCCAGGCAATCGGCCCCACTGCCGTGATCGGCGGCTTGCGCGGGCCGGAGGGAATGCTTGTGTCGCTCATGGCTGGCCTCCTTATCGTTCGACCAGCGCGATGCGCGCATTATACCAATTCATGAAAAGGCTGATCGAAAGGCTGATCGTCAGATAGACCGCCATGATGATGGCAATGCCTTCAATCGCCTGCCCGGTCTGATTGAGCGTGGTATTGGCGATGGACACAATATCCTGATAGCCAATCGCGACCGCGAGCGAGGAATTCTTCGTCAGATTCAGGTAATTCGACGTCATGGGCGGGATGATGACGCGCAAAGCCTGCGGCATGACAATCTGCCGCAGCACCGAGCCATGTTTCAACCCCAGCGCCTGCGCCGCTTCCCATTGCCCATGATTGACCGACATGATGCCGGCGCGCACCACTTCCGCGATGAAGGCTGCCGTATAGGTAACAAGCCCGATCAGCAGCGCGAAATATTCGGGGCTGATATTCAGGCCACCGCGGAAATTGAAGCCGCGCAGCTCGGGGTATTCAATCTCCCAAGGTGCGCCCAGGCCCCACCAAACGGCGATGGGCAGCGCCAGCATCAAGCCAAGCGCGGTGGGCCAAACCTTGCGCGGCTGGCCATCTTCCATCTGCTTCGCACGCCCCATACGCGCATAAAGCCAGGTACCGACAATACCCAGCAGAAACGCAACCAGCGCCGCCGTATGCGCGTTTTCCCAAATCAACGCCGGCAGCTTTAGGCCGCGATTGGAAAGCACCACGCCTTCCATCGGCTTCAGCGCCTGGCGCGGGCCGGGCAGGCCCTGAAGGATGGTGTACCAAAACAGCAATTGCAGCAGCAGCGGCAGATCGCGAATGATTTCGATATAGGCGCCGGCAATGCGCGACAGCAGGAAATTTTTGGATAGCCGCGCAATGCCAATCGCGGTGCCAAGGATGGTCGCCAGCACTACGCCAACTACCGCAACCTTCAGCGTATTCAGAACGCCGACCATCAGTGCGCGCAGGTAGGTATCCGTGGGCTCATAGGAAATCAGGCTCTCGGCGATGGGCAGCCCTGCTTCGCGATCAAGGAAGCCAAAGCCGGTCGCGATGCGCCGCACCGCCAGATTGTGGGAGGTATTGCTGTAGAGCCAATAGATCAGGCTACCAACGGCCGCGACGACCACGATCTGCCAGAAAATGCCGCGCACCCGTTCATCCGACCAGGAAAGCCGGAGCGGACGTTTGGGCGGGCGCCGCTTGTAGCGCGGATCGCTCGTTGTGCCAGACATTATAAGCCTCTCCTGACCATTGGCCTGCCCCTTGGGGTGAGGTGGCGCCACTGCAGCGTTAAGTTTGCCGCTTTGGTAGGCACTGCGTTACCGGATAGCAGGCCATCCCCGCAAGCGCCGCACATCGGCCGGCCGGCACTGGCCTGCAATGGCATGGGAAGCCCGGCGGCTAATGGTTTGATCAAATGCGTTTCTCCGACTTGGAACGTGTAATTCCAAACTAAGGTTCAGCAATTCCCGCGCCAAAGCTTGTCCTCCCCCGCCCGGCAATGCCACATGCGCCAGCAGAAACGCGGAGGCAAAACCATGCGGCAGATGGACAAGGCAGCAATCCGGGCGGCTCTGCCCTGGGACAGGCTGATCGAAGCCCTGGCCGAGATGTTCCGTGAAGGCTGCGAAGCGCCGCTCCGGCACCGCCACGGCTGGGCGGATGGCGCCGGGGCGCAAAATACCCTGCTGCTGATGCCAGCCTGGCGCGCTGGCGGGCATTATGGCGTCAAGATTGTCCATGTCGCGCCTGGCAATGATGCGCGCGGCCTGCCTGCCGTCCATGCCAGCTATTTGCTTTCAGATGCGACCACCGGCGCGCCGCTTGCCATGCTGGATGGCGGCGAATTGACGGATCGGCGTACGGCAGCGGCAAGCCTTTTGGCCGCGCGCTACCTTGCCCGGCCCGAGAGTTCGCGCCTGCTGCTGCTGGGCAGCGGCAAGGTCGCCCATGCCCTGGCCGAGGCTTACGCTGCCTGTTTTCCGATCAAAGATATCGCGATCTGGTCGCGCAAGGGTGAGAATGCTGCGCGTTTGGCCAGGCAGCTTGCTGCGCATGGAATGCCGGCGCGGGCGGTGGCGGAGCCTGATTTCGCCGCCGCCGATATCATCAGCGCTGCCACCTTGGCGACCGATGCGCTGATCCCTGGCGCGGCGCTGAGCCCCGGGGTGCATCTTGATCTGGTTGGCGCCTATCGGCCGGATATGCGCGAAGCGGATGCGCTGGCCATGAGGCGCGCCCTTTTGGTGGTGGATACCCGCGCAGGTGGCTTGGCTGAAGCGGGCGATGTGGTGCAGGCCATTGCGGAGGGCGTGATTACGGAGGGCCACGTGGTGGCGGATTTGGCGGAGCTTTGCCGCGGCACCCATCCCGGGCGGCAAAGTGCCGATCAGATCACCGCCTTCAAATCCGTTGGCTGGGCCGGGGAGGATTTGGCGGCGGCGGTGCTGGCTTATGGGGGATAAGGCGTCATAGTTTCACGTGAAACTTTTCCTATTTTCTACCGCCGCCCAAACATCCGCTCCAACGCCGCCGCATCCATCTTCAGCACAAGCGTACCATCTGAACGTCATCTCATGGCGATTAACTTTCCGGCCGTGACATTGGAGGCTGCGCCTCCTGGCTTTAAAAATGAAACGAAATGGAGGCTCTCGAGGCATGTCTCGCACCACAACGATAATGTACGACTTTCAGAAAATGGCTCTGATGCCGGATGCAGCGTCAATCATTCTCAGGATGATGATGGCATGTAATGACATGCAGACTGCAAACGAAGCTTTGAGTTACTGGAAAGAGAAGCACGTGCAGCAGCCCACCGGTCGAGCGCGTGGAGCGGGTATGTACTTTATTCGTCTACAGATCTCGCATCTACATGAAGCGTTGAGCATAATTGATCGCATTAAAAAGGATTCTTACCTTTCGAATCTGTTGAGCCGTTGCGACAGCCGTACTCAAAAGGCATTTGACCAGTTAAGCGAAGCCAAAACGAAT
>JBBAUC010000064.1:0-1097 GCA_040398485.1 Roseomonas sp.
CTGGGAGAAAAAGGCGAGCCACCCGCCGACATCTTGACCCTTCCCGTCGCCGCCCTTTACACGACATCAAAACTCACAGGATCGCCCTCTATGACTGATACCGCCCAGGAACAAATGGAAATCCTGGCAGGGGCTCTGCCCTTCCTGAAGCGCTATGATGACCAGATCGTGGTAGTGAAATATGGCGGCCACGCCATGGGGGAAGAAGAAACCGCTTTGCGTTTTGGCCGCGATATCGCGCTGCTGGAACAGGTGGGCGTGAACCCGGTGGTGGTGCATGGCGGCGGGCCGCAGATCAACGCCATGCTGAAGCGCCTGGATGTGAAATCCACCTTCGTGCAGGGGCTGCGTGTGACCGATGCCACCATGCTGGATGTGGTGGAAATGGTGCTGGCGGGGCCGGTGAACAAACAAGTGGCGGAAGCCATCACCCGCGCTGGTGTCCTCGCGGTTGGGATTTCCGGCAAGGATGGCGGGCTGGTGCGGGCGCGCAAACTCATGCGCACTTATCGCGATCCGGACAGCAATATCGAAAAAGTGCTCGATCTTGGCTTTGTGGGTGAGCCCGAGCACATCAACCCGCGCGTGTTGGAATTGATGATTGGCGCGGATATCGTGCCCGTTGTGGCCCCCGTTGGCGTGGGGGCGGATGGCCAGACCTATAACATCAATGCCGATACGGTGGCGGGTGCGATTGCCGGCGCGCTTTCTGCCGAAAGGCTTTTGATGCTGACCGATGTGCGCGGCGTGCTTGGCCCCGATGGCAATTTCATCCCGGAAATGACGGTGGCCGAAGTGAAGAAGGGCCTCGCCGATGGCTGGATTTCTGGCGGCATGATCCCGAAGGTGGAAACCTGCATCTATGCCGTGGAACGCGGCGTAAAGGGTGCAGTGATCCTGGATGGCCGCGTACCGCATGCGGTGCTGCGGGAACTTTTCACCGATGGCGGCGCGGGGACGCTGATCCGCCCTTGAAGGTTTGAACATTTCCGAGCCGCCAAGTTTTCCACTTGGCTTGAAAATGCTCTAGAATCTCCGGCTATTGTTATCGGTCCGCCACACCATGGATTTTGCTGGGAAGCCCTTGGTGACAGGGT
>JBBAUC010000064.1:1197-15231 GCA_040398485.1 Roseomonas sp.
TTGTTATCGGTCCGCCACACCATGGATTTTGCTGGGAAGCCCTTGGTGACAGGGTCAACCTGCCGGTTAGCGGAACCGCCTATCAAATTGGGCTGCGGCATGCCCAGGCGATCCGCCACGCATTGGCGAATGCGAAACAGTAACGCATCATCCATATCTTGGCGCTGCATCAACGGCCGCAGCAGCGTATCCGCCACAACACCCGCCAGACGAATGGCAGTATCCGGCGTCAGTGCTGGCCGCGCCATGAGGCTTGGAAACCATTCCGGATTGAAGCGCGCCCGATTGAGCACATCTTCCATGCTGGCAGCGCGAATCTTTGCACTGCTGTTTTCTATCATCAGGCTTATGGCAAGGCGGTCCCCTTGCGCAATCAACGCGTCGGTCACCGCTTCACCAATGCCGATGCGACGCGCAACGGCATGAAGCGTCTCATTCACGGGCGGTGATGCTACCAGCGCCAGCAGATCATCCTCATGCAATAGGGGTGAAAGGCGAATGACAGGTTCCGCCACGCGGATCTCCGTATCCGTGGCAAGGCGAAGCACCGCATCGCGCGGCACCGTGGAAAGATGCTTGGCAGCATCGGCGATGATGAAGCGAACCTGTTCCGCCGCATCCGCTACCAAGCGCAACAGGATGGGCTGGACAATATTCGCCAGGCGGTCATGGCTAGATGACGTAAGCGAGGGAAGAATATCCGCCACGCGGCGCGCCAGGGCTTCGCGTACTGAGATATTTTCATCCTCGGTCAGCCCTTGCAGCACGGAAAAGGGCGCGCGCGAATTGGCGATGACGCTGGCCCTGACGCGCGGTTCCTCGTCCTTGGAAAGGAAGGCCAGTACCTCATGCGGGGTGGTGGCGTTGCGCGCCAGCATTGCGCGGGTCGCGGCATCACTCTCACGCGCCAAGCGCAGCATATTCTCGACCGTACCGCTCATGCCAAGACCTTCACCCTGCCGGGCGCAAGCTTGGGTCGGGGACCTGGGGTCAAGCCGGATGCGCGGGTTTCACAACTGGGAAGCATGAACCCATATTCCCCATGGCTCCCTAATCTTTGGTTACTACGGAGCGTTGACAGCGCCCCCGCCCCGCCGCAAGGAAAGACAAGTTTGCCGAAGGAACCCGCCACATGACCATGACCGCTCTTCAGGCCCGCATCGAAGCGCTTTGGGCCAAGCGCGACCAGCTTTCCCCCGCGACCACGGGGGCTGATCGCGCATCGGTTGAAGAAGCCTTGGAAATGCTCGATTCCGGCCAGGCCCGCGTGGCGGAGCCCGATGGGAATGGCGGCTGGAAGGTCAATCAATGGTTGAAGCAGGCGGTACTCATGTCCTTCCGTCTGGCCGATTCCGCGCCGATGGGAATTTCGACCGGCGCTTATGACAAGGTGCCGCTGAAATTCGAAGGCTGGGGCGAAAATCGCTTCCGCGAAGCGGGCTTCCGCGTGGTGCCGGGCGCGGTGGTGCGCCGTTCCGCCTATATCGCGCGCAATGTGGTGCTGATGCCGTCCTTCGTGAACCTTGGCGCCCGCGTTGAGGAAAACACCATGGTGGATACCTGGGCCACGGTGGGTTCCTGCGCCCAGATCGGCAAGAATGTGCATCTTTCGGGCGGCGTTGGCATTGGCGGTGTGCTGGAACCGCTGCAAGCGAACCCTGTTGTCATCGAAGATGATTGCTTCATTGGCGCGCGGTCTGAAGTGGTGGAAGGTGTGATTGTGGAGCGTGGCTCCGTGCTTTCCATGGGCGTTTTCATCAGCGCCACCACCAAGATCATTGACCGCACGACCGGTGAGATTTTCATGGGTCGCGTGCCTTCCTATTCCGTGGTGGTGCCAGGTTCCTTGCCGGGCAAGCCGCTGCCGGATGGCTCGCCTGGGCCATCGCTGTATTGCGCGGTGATTGTGAAGCGTGTGGATGCGCAAACCCGTGCCAAGACCGCAATCAACGAATTGCTGCGTGACTGATCCGCTTCCCCTGCTGCAAGCGCTGATCCGCTGCCCTTCCGTAACCCCGGAAGAAGGGGGAGCGCTTGGCGTGCTGGAAGCGGCTCTGATCCCGCTTGGCTTCACCTGCTCGCGGCTTAAATTCGCGGAAGTTGATAATCTATTCGCGCGGCGCGGGCGGCATGGGCCGCATTTTTGCTATGCGGGGCATACGGATGTGGTGCCGGTTGGTGATCGGGCTGGCTGGCAGCATGATCCCTTTGGGGCGGAAATCGCCAATGGCATGATCTATGGCCGCGGCGCTTGCGACATGAAGGGCAGCATCGCGGCCTTTATTGCGGGTCTTACTGATTTCCTCGCGCTACGTCCGGATCATCAGGGCAGCATCAGCCTTTTGATCACGGGCGATGAGGAAGGGCCCTCCATCAATGGTACCGTCAAGGTGCTGGAATGGATGGCGGATCATGATCAGATCCCCGATATGGCGCTGGTGGGGGAGCCGACTTCCAAGGTGACGCTTGGCGATACTCTAAAAATCGGCCGGCGCGGTTCCATGACAGCGCATATCACCGTGCATGGCATTCAGGGCCATTCCGCCTATCCGGAACGCGCCGACAATCCGGTGCATCGGCTGGTGCGGGTGCTGAATAGGCTGACCGCTGAGGCTTTGGACAATGGCAGTGATTGGTTCCAGCCAAGCACGCTGCAAGTGACGGGCTTTGATGTCGGCAATACCGCATCCAATGTGATCCCAGCCGCGGCCAAGGCTTTTTTGAATATCCGCTTCAATGACCTGCATCGCAGCAGCGGGCTGACCCAGCGCATTCGCGCGGTGCTGGAAGAAGAAGCGCCCAATCATGATCTGGCCGTCACGGTTTCCGGCGAAAGCTTCCTGACCGAACCGGGGCCTTTCGTCGCCGGCCTGCAACGCGCCATCGAACGCGCGACGGGCGCACAGGCAAAGCTTGATACGGGCGGTGGCACTTCGGACGCGCGCTTCATCACGCGCTATTGCCCCGTTGCGGAATTGGGCGCGGTTGGGGCCACCATGCATAAGGTGGATGAATGCGCGCCGATTGATGAGCTGCGCGACTTGGCCTCGCTTTACCGCATGGCGCTTGAGGAGCTGGTCGGCTGAGCAACGCACCCCAAGGCGGCGTCGCACGCGCGCTGGCTGGCGCGCTGATGCTGGCACGTGGGCGCGCCGTAGGGTTGGCGGCTTTTGAGAATACCTTGCCGGTCGCTGCCTATTCCTTCCGCGCGGCGGCGATCTGCCTGCCGATATTCCTTTTCTTCAAGGATCAGACCAGCCCGCCTGCCGATGTGGTGCTTTCGCTTTTTGTGGATTTGCTGCTGTTTGCGGCTTCCTGGGCGGGGTTTGCCTTGGCGTCGCTCTACCTTGCCAAGGTCCTTGGCGTCGCAGATCGCTGGCCGCGTTTCATTGCTGCCTGGAACTGGTCTGCGGTGGTGCAGTATCTCGCACTCGCGCTGCTGAGCCTGCCGGGCTTGCTCATGGGCAAGGGCGGTTTGCTCGACCTTGGTGGGTTATTGGCGCTGTTTTACGCGCTTTGGCTGGAGTGGTTTGTCGCGCGCCATGCTTTGCGGCTCAGCGCGCTGGGCGCAGCCGGGTTTGTCGCGCTTGATGTGGGGCTTGCCGTGTTTCTGGGTGGCCTTGCTGCGCGTATTACAGGGTGATGGTGGCGGTCTATTGCAGGAATTCAGGCGAAATCAGCCGCGGCAGAATCAAAGACACATCCGGCCACATGATCACCAAACCAAGTACCGCCAACATGGGCAGCAGCATAATGAGGGTGTCCTTGATCACAGCACCTATCTTCATGCCCGCCACGTGGCAGGCGATCATCAGACATAAGCCATAAGGCGGCGTCACCAGGCCGAAGGCCAGGCTCACAATCCCGATCATCGCGAAATGCACGGGATGAATGCCGACTTCCATCGCCAAGGGTTGCAGGATAGCGCCGACAATAATGATGGCCGGAATGGCATCCAGAAAACAGCCCACCACCAGAAAGACGCCGGCCACGAAAAACCCTGTGGCGATCTTGCCCATGCCCCAGGCGGAAACACCGGCCAGGATGGCCTCGGGGATTTTGTAATAGGCGAGCAGCCAGCCAAAGGCCGAAGCCGTTCCCACGCAAAACAGCGCCACCGCCGCAAGCCTTCCGGTTTCACCAAGCGCGCCGTAAAGCCCTTTCAAATCCATCTCCCGATAGACAATCAGGGAAAGCAGGCCGGCATAAAGCACGGCGATGCACGCACTTTCGGTCGCGGTGAACCAGCCGAAAATCTTGCCACCGATGATGATGAAGGGCGTCATCAGCGCGGGTAGCGAAATCCAGGTGGCAAAACCCAATTCGCGCAGGTTGGCGCGCGGATAGGTTGGGTAGCCGCGCTTCTTCGCATAGGCATGCACGGTTGCCATTTGCACCAAGCCAATCAGCAGGCCGGGAATGACACCCGCCAGGAATAACGCGCCGATCGAAACCGTGAGCACGCCCCCCCAAACAATCATCAGAATGGAAGGCGGAATGATCACCGCCAGCACGGCGGAAACGGCCGTGATGGCAACCGAGAAACTATCATCATAGCCTTCGCGGCGCTGCGCTTCGATGAAGATCTTGGACTGCGATGCGGCATCCGCCGTGCTGCTGCCGCTGATGCCCGCAAAGAAAATGGACAGCACAACATTGATCTGCGCGAGCCCACCCGGAAAATGCCCGACCAGCGCGCGCGATAGTCGCACCAGCCTGTCAGTAATGCCGCCCACATTCATCAGATTGGCGGTCAGCAGGAAGAAGGGTACTGCCAGCAGGATGAAGGAATTATAGGCGTTGAAGGTTTCCTGCATCAGCGTCATGGCGCCAAGGCGCGGTTCAATCAGCATCACCGGCAGGCAGGCCATGCCAAGCGCGACGGCCACGGGTACGCGCAGCGCCAACAACGCGAAGAACCCGCCAAACAGGATCCAGGCCGCTTCACTCGGCGCCAATACATTGCCGCCCATCATGGCGCTTCGCCCCCAAACAGCGTTTTCAGATCATCATAGAATTTTAGGCCACCAAATAGCAGCCAGGAAAACCCAAGGATCGGCCAGGCGAGGTGGATCAACCAAAGCGGCAATTCCGCCAATTCACTGATGCGAAACCAGGCGAAATCCACGAATTCCATGCCGTACCACAGGAAGGCCGCAGCAAAGCCGAGCACAAAAACGCCTGTCACCAAATCAAGCGCGGCGCGTGGGCGGCCCTTCATGTCAGGCCAAAGATCCACATTGAAATGGATGCCTTCCTTCAGCCCCACCATGGCGCCAATCATGATGGTCCATACCAGCAGGAAGCGCGCCATTTCCTCGGTCCAGATGTAATGCGGCAGGAAATCCGTGAAGCGCGCAAAAACCTGCAAAGCCACTGGAAAGATCAGGATGAAAACACAAAGTGCCAGCAGTACCGACAGAAAGCGGCTGTAGAGATCAGCCATTCTTTGCACGGCATGACGCAAACCTATCTCGCGCATGACGCCCCCCATTACCTATCCGGCGACTGAAGTGTTTTTCTTATTGGGCATCGCCTTCCAGCAGCGCATCGCCGCTGGAAGGCGAAAGGCCATTACGATGTCAGCCCATTGATGCGGGTGAAGATGCTCTCCGCACCCACTTCCTTGGCATAGGCTTCCATCACCGGATCAACCGCGCGCTTCAGCGCGGCACGATCAGTGAAAGGAATGCGCCGCAGCCGCCCCGCGCTTTCCAGCGCCGCGAGCTTCTGCCCGTCTTCGCTGCTTTCCGCTTCACGCCCGAAGGCGCCGGCTTCACGCCCCGCGCGCTTCACCGCTTCCTGCAAGGCAGGCGGAAGGCGGGAAAGCGTTTGGCTCGAAAAACAGATTGGGCGGATGGTGATGGCGTGTTCGGTCATGATCAGGTTCGGCGCCACTTCAAAGAAGCGCATCGCCTCCACGCCCGCAGCCTCATTCTCACCGGCTTCGATGACGTTGTTCTGAATGCCGTTGTAGATTTCATTATAGGCAATCACCGTCGGCGCCATGCCCGCCGCCTGGAAGGTGCGTGACCAGATCGGAGCGCCCTGCACGCGTACCTTGAGCCCCCGGAGTTCCGCCATATTGGTGATGCGCCGATTGGCGAAGATATTGCGCACACCGCCGCCGGCATAGCCAATCAGCATCACGCGGGCGCGGCGTTCCACCTCATCCGCCACAGGCGCGAAAAGGTTTTGGTCCAGCACCTGGTTCCAATGCTTCAGGTCACGGAACAGGAAGGGTGCATCCACAAAGGGGGCGGCGCGGCTGAAGGTGGACATATGCGCGGGCGAGACTATGCCGTAATCAACTGCACCACGGCCCGCCGACATGTATTCGAAATACTGTTTTTCCAGCCCCAGGCTGCTGTTCTTGTGCAGCACGAAATTGACCGGCCCTGCGGTGTAGTAGCGCTTCACGAGTTCTTCAAAGCGCACCAGGGCGCGGGTGAAGACATGCTCATCATTGAACTGCACCGCGCCGTTAAGGGTAATGGCCTGCTGCGCGCGCGCCACCGCTGGCGCGGCAAGGCCGGCGGCCGCCAGGGTTGCCCCAAGCAATTGCCTACGATTCATGACGTTTCTCCCGTTTTTTGTACCGGCTTCGTGCACCGGCTGGCATGACTATAGACAGGCATTTCGGCGCGCGGGAAGCCTTGCCTCTTTCCAGGTCCGGTTTTCCCGTCAAAACTGACAGAAACGGAGGGAATGACATGGCGAAAACTGATCTGGCCGGCCGGGTTGCGGTGATCACCGGGGCAGCGCGCGGCATTGGGCTGGCGGTGGCGGAATTGGCTGCCAGCCGGGGGGCTTCCATCGCCATTTGGGATATGGATGAGGCTGCTTCCAAGGCGGCTGCGGCCAGGCTTGGGCAGGCCAGCAAGGTCAGCACCCATATCCTGGACCTGACTGATGCTGCGGCTGTGGAAGCCGCGACGCAGGCAACCCTTTCAGCCCATGGGCGCGTGGATATTCTGGTGAATAATGCCGGCATTACCGGTGGCAATGCGCCAGTGTGGGAATTGCCCGTGGCGGAATGGCGCCGCGTGATTGAGGTGAATTTGGTGGCACCCTTCATCGTTTCTCGCGCGGTGGTGCCGCATATGCGCGCCGCGGGTTATGGGCGTGTGGTGAATATCGCTTCCATCGCGGGCAAGGAAGGCAATCCGAATGCGTCGCATTACAGCGCTTCCAAAGCCGGCTTGATTGGGCTGACGAAATCGCTCGGCAAGGAATTGGCGGGCAGTGGCGTTTTGGCGAATTGCGTCACACCTGCAGCGGCCGAGACCGATATCTTCAAGCAAATGACACCGCAGCAAATCGCCTGGATGCGTTCCAAAATCCCGATGGATCGCTTTGTGCAGGTGGAAGAAATCGCTGAACTTGTCTGCTGGCTGGCGTCCGAAGCCTGTTCCTTTTCTACCGGCGCGGTGTTCGACATATCGGGCGGGCGCGCCACCTATTGATCGCGGCGGATTGCCAGCCGGGGCACAGCGCTGCAAGCTGGCCGCAACCTTGAGGAGACAGGTCAAATGAGCACAACAGGCAAAGTCGCGGTCGTCACCGGCGCGGGTAGTGGCGTGGGGCGCGCCGCCGCGCTGGCGCTGCTGAGTGATGGATGGAATGTGGTGCTGGCGGGCCGGCGCCCGGATGCCTTGCAGGAAACCGTGACCCTTGCGGGGGCGGCAGGATCACGCGCGCTGCCGGTGCCTTCCGATGTGTCCGACCCCGCCGCGGTGGATGCGCTTTTCGCCACCGTGAAGCAGCGTTTCGGGCGCCTGGATATGCTGTTCAACAATGCCGGCACCAATGTGCCAGGTGTGGCCTTTGAAGATCTGAGCTATGCGGATTGGACCCGCGTTGTCGGTGTGAATCTGACCGGGTGTTTCCTTTGCGCCCAGGCTGCGTTTCGCATCATGAAGGATCAAACGCCGCAGGGCGGGCGCATCATCAATAACGGGTCCATCAGCGCGCATACGCCGCGCCCGGATAGCGCGCCCTATACCACCACCAAGCATTCCATCACGGGGCTGACAAAATCCCTCATGCTCGATGGCCGCAAATACGATATTTGCGCGGGGCAGATTGATATCGGCAATGCCGCAACGCCCATGACTCAGCGCATGACGCGCGGCGTGAAGCAGGCAGATGGCAGCATCGCGGTGGAACCCACCATGGATGCCGCGCATGTCGGCAATGCCATTCTGCATATGGCCAATCTGCCGCTGGAGGCGAATATCTTCACCATGACCATCAAGGCTACCAAGATGCCCTTCGAAGGCCGCGGCTGAAGCCCGATGGCCGCCCATCAGCTCAAGGTTCAGGAACCCTTTCGCGCGCTGTTTTACGCGCCGTTTTATGCCGCGCTGGCGCGCGACGATTACGCGGCAGAGGGCGTGGAGGTCACGCTGCTGCCCGGCGCTGTGCCATCGCTTGCGAAGGATTCCGTGCTGGACCGAACGGCCGACCTCGCCTGGGGTGGGCCGATGCGTCTGCTGCTCGCGCATGATGCCGATCCCGCCAGCCCTTTGCGCCTGTTCGGTGCGGTGGTGATGGGCGATCCTTTCTTCCTGGTCGGGCGCGCACCCAACCCCAGCTTCAAACTGCGTGATCTGGCGGGCATGACGTTTGGCACGGTGAGCGAAGTGCCCACCCCTTGGTGGACCTTGCAGGATGATATCCGCGCGGCAGGGATTGATCCTGGCGCCATCAAGCGGATCACGGACCAGACCATGCCCGCCAATGCGGCAGCCGTGGCGTCTGGCACGTTGGATGTGGCGCAGCTTTTTGAGCCGTTGGTGAGCCAGATGGAAGCCGCCGGCACCGGCCATGTCTGGTATGCGCAAGCAAGCCGCGGCCCCACTTCCTATACGGCCTTTTATGCCCGCACCGATGTGATTGCCGCCAAGCGTGCGGCCATGGAAGCGATGGTGCGCGGGCTTGCGCGCACGCTGACTTGGTTCGCCGCTGCCTCACCAGAAGCAATCGTTACCTGCATCGCGGGTTTTTTTGAAGGCGGCGATCACGCGCTGATGGCGCGCGCCATTGCGCGCTACAAATCCGTAAAGCTCTGGACCGATACGCCGCACTTCCCACCGGAAGCTTTGGCGCAATTGGAACGCGGCATGCTTTCAGCAGGCGCCATTAAGCGCACGCCGGGTTTTGCCGGGCTGGTCGCGGAAAATGTGACGGAAAGCGCGCTCGCGTAATTTCAGCCACGAGGCAATAACTGCTCGGTCAGCGTCGCCCAATAGGATGCGCCGACGGGCAGGATATTGTCGTTGAAATCATAAAGCGGGTGATGCACCTGCGCGTCATCCGGCCCGCGCCCACCGCCCAGCATCAGATAAGCGCCGGGCTTGGCATTGAGCATGAAGGAGAAATCCTCACCGCCCATGGTGGGTTTTGCCATGGGCACTACGCGGGCTTCACCCTGTACGGCGCGCGCGGCCTTGGCGGCTAGGTGCACGCTTTCCACTTCATTGATCGTCGCGGGATAAGCGCGGGCGAATTCGGCGGTGGCCGTGGCGCCCATGGCTGCGGCAATGCCAGTCACGGTTTCCTTGAAGCGGCGTTCGAGCAAATCCCCAATCTCGGGCGCGAACCAGCGTGCCGTGCCCAGCATGCGCACGGTTTCAGGGATTACGTTGAAAGTGTGCCCGCCGTTGATATGGCCAATGGTGATCACGCCCGCTTCCACCGGTTCCACATTGCGCGCAACGATGGATTGCAGCGCCTGCACAATGGCGGCGGCCACCACAATCGGGTCCGTGCCATTATGCGGCATGGCGCCATGCGCCCCTTTTCCAGTGATATTCACTTCAAGATTCGCGACCGCCGCCATTACCGGGCCTTCGCGCCACAGGAAGGTGCCTTCCGGCGCGCCTGGCCAATTATGCATGCCGAAGACGCGTTCCATGGGAAAGCGGGTAAAAAGCCCTTCCTTCACCATCAATTCGCCGCCCGCCAGGTTTTCTTCCGCCGGCTGGAAAATCACATAAACCGTGCCATCGAAATTGCGCGTCTCCGCCAGGTATTTCGATGCACCCAGCAGCATGGTTGTATGCCCATCATGGCCGCAGGCATGCATCTTGCCTGGAATTTTTGAGGCATAAGGAAGGCCGGTTTCTTCCAGGATCGGCAGCGCATCAATATCCGCGCGCAGCCCAATCGCGCGGCCATTATCGGTGCGCCCGCGAATCACGCCGACCACGCCTGTCTTGGCGATGCCCGTCGCTACCTCATCACAGCCGAAGTCGCGCAGCTTTTCGGCGATGATGCCGGAAGTGCGCACCTCCTCCAGCCCCAATTCGGGGTGTTCATGAAAATCGCGCCGCCAAGCGGTCATTTCGGGGTGGAATTCGGCGATGCGGTTGATGATCGGCATGGGAAGCCTTCCTCAGTTCTTTTCAGTAGGGGCAAAGGTCAGCGCCAGCCCCTGTTCCAGCGGAATAGGCAGAGCGCCAAGAATACCCCGCATGGGCGCGATGTCGAAAGCCTTGTCTTCCGTCAAGCGGCGGATTTCATCCGCGCCAATGGAAGGCAGGCCGGGGATTATGCGCGTGCACCACGCCAAGCCACGCAACAGCCCAACCGGCAGCGGCAGCACCGGGCGCGCACCAAGCCCCGCAGCGCGCACCACGGCCGCGAGGAAATCGCGATAAGGCACGGGTTCCGGCCCCGCGATCACCATGGCTTGCGGCCCCGTCCAATCATGCCGGGCTGCCGCCAGCAAGGCGCGCGTGACATCGCTTTGATGGATCGGCTGCACCAGGGAAAGCCCGCCCCCAGGCAGCGGCGCAAAAGGCAAGCGGCGCAAAAGCGCTGCCAGGCGCTGGACATTATCTTCGCCCTCTGCGCCATAGACCATGGTCGGGTGCAGCATGACGCCAGCGCGCCCACTGGCAAGCAAGGCGGCCTCACCCGCGCGCACACCATCGCCATGGGCATCCGCCCAGCGCGAATAGCGCCGAGTTGATCCCATCAACACAAAGCGCGCATCAGCCGGCGCGGCGGCAAGGATGGCCGGCGCATGGCGCGCATGGGCAGTACTGATGACAAGCGCGGCGCCTTCCAGCGCAGCCTTCAGCGCAGCGGGATCGGCCAAATCAGCGATGCGCGGCACCCCCGGCAAGCCAAGCGCCGCCCATTTCGCCGCATCGCGCACCACGGGTGTGAAGGGCCTGCCTTCAGCCAGCAAGGCGCGGGCGAGCGCCGCGCCGCTCCGCCCCGAAGCGCCGATCAGCGCAATCAAGGCGCGGCGCGCAGGAAGGCCAGATCAGCGCCAAGCGGTGCTTGCGTCACCTGATCATAAACCAGCTTGTCCCAGCCGCGCTTGGGCGCCGGGGCGGGCTGCCAGGCAGCGCGCCGGCGGGCCATTTCATCTTCCGCCACCAGCACATCAAGCTTGCGGTCCTTCACTGAAAGCCGGATGCGATCGCCGGTTTGCACCAAAGCAAGCGGCCCGCCCACCGCGGCTTCCGGCGCGATATGCAGCACAATGGTGCCGAAGGCCGTGCCAGACATGCGGCAATCGCTCATGCGCACCATGTCCTTCACGCCAGCGCGGGCGAGCTTCTTTGGGATGGGCAAATAGCCCGCTTCCGGCATGCCAGAAGGTGAACGCGGGCCGGCATATTTCAGCACCAGAATATCCTCGGCCGTCACATCCAAGGCCGGGTCGTCAATGCGGTTCGCCAAATCCTCCAACCCATCGAACACCATGCAGCGTGCTTCGGTTTCAAACAGCGCGGGCGTCGCGGCACTGCGCTTCAAAATCGCACCTTCGGGGGCGAGGGAGCCAAACAGCGCCACCAGGCCACCAACCGGGGAGACAGGTTCGCTGAACGCGCGAATGATGCGCCGATCCACGAAATGGCTGCCATCGCCGATGCGGTCAGCCAGGCTCACGCCATCCAGATCAATCGTCGTCAGGTCAAGCAAATCGCGCAATTCCCACAGTAGCGCGCGCATCCCGCCAGCAGCGTGGAAATCTTCCATATAGCCATCGCCGGTCGGCTTCAGATCCACCAGCACCGGCGTTTCTTCGGACAGGGCATCCAACCGCTTGAGGTCAAGCGAAAGCCCAGCACGGCCGGCAATAGCGGCCATATGCACCACCGCATTGGTGGAACCGCCCAAGGCCAGCAGCACGCGCACGGCATTGTCCAGATTGCCCTGGGTCATCATCTGGCTGGGCAGGATGGGGTTCTTGATCAGCCGCACGGCCTGCGCGCCGGCTTCTTCGGCGATGCGCAAACGGTCCGCATGCACGGCGGGCGCACTCGCGCCGGCCAATGGCATGAAGCCAAGGGTCGCCGCAATGCAGGCCATGGTGGAAGCCGTGCCCATCACGCCGCAGGTGCCGGCGGTGGTGGCAAGCTTGCCTTCCAATTCGCCGATCCGCGCTTCGGTCACTTCCCCGGCGCGATAACGCGCCCAATAGCGCCGGCAATCCGTACAGGCGGAGAGCCTTTCCCCTTCAAAAGCCTGCGCCAGCATCGGCCCGGTGACGAGCATCACCGCCGGAATATCCGCCGAAATCGCGGCCATAAGCTGCGCCGGCACGGTCTTGTCGCAGCCACCCACCAGCACCGCCGCATCCATCGGCTGGGCGGAGAGCATGGCTTCCGTATCCAGCGCCATCAGGTTGCGAAAATGCATGGAACAGGGGCTGAGCGAGGGTTCGCATAGGCTGACCGTAGGGAAGCCCAGCGGCAAAGCGCCTTCGGAAAGCACGCCGCGGCGTACGGCTTCGATCAGTTCCGGCACCGTGCGGTGGCAGTTATTATAGTCGCTCGCGGTATCGGCAATGCCGACCACGGGCTTGTCCAGCATGCGCTGCGAATAGCCCATGGATTTGGCGAAGGACCGCCTGAGATAAAGCGCGAAATCGCGATCCCCGTAATTGGAGGTATTGCGGGCCAGGCCATGGGGTTTGTCGCTCATGCGGGCGGTTCTTCCGAAAAGGTTGCCGTATGGCGCCAAATAAGCATTCTGGCGCGGCCAAGGGTAGGGCTCAGTGATATTGCGGTATCATGTTACCACAGAACAAAATCCGCCTTTCCGCTTGACTTTTCGGAGCCCGGCCCGGATAAGCCCGCTTCCTTTCCATAGGTTTATTCGGAACCACCATGATTGCCACGCAAACCCGCTCGCTGAAGCCGGCGGAAGTGAAGAAGAACTGGGTGTTGATTGATGCGGATGGGCTTGTGCTCGGCCGTCTCGCAACCCTGGTCGCTAATCGCCTTCGCGGGAAGCACAAGCCGCAATTCACCCCCCATGTGGATTGCGGTGACCATGTTGTCATCGTGAATGCGAAAAAGGTGCGTGTCACCGGCGCCAAGGCGGAACAGACCGTGTTCTATTGGCACACCGGTTATCCGGGCGGCATCAAGGGCCGCACCATCCGTGAACGCATGGAAGGCCGTTTCCCGGAACGCGTCATTGAAAAGGCGGTTGAGCGCATGATCACCCGCGGCCCGCTTGGCCGGGCGCAGATGCGCAACCTCCATGTTTATGCCGGGGCCGAACATCCCCATGCCGGCCAGCAGCCCGCTGCCCTGGATGTGGCGGCGCTGAACCGTAAGAATTCCCTCGCAGTGAAGAAGGTGGGCTGAGGCTATGAGCGGCGAAACCAAGACCCTCTCGGACCTCAAGGAAATTGTGGCCGGCACCCCAGCCGCCACGGCGGAAGCGGCGATCAAGCTGGAACCCAAGCGCGATGCGCAGGGCCGTTCCTATGCTACCGGCCGGCGCAAGAACGCGATCGCCCGCGTTTGGATCAAGCCGGGCAAAGGCCAGTTCACCATCAATGACCACCCAGCGTCGAAGTATTTCGCGCGCCCGGTGCTGCGCATGTTGATCACTCAGCCCTTCCTGGTGGCGGATCGCTATCAGCAATTCGATGTCGTCTGCTCGGTCGTGGGCGGCGGTTTGTCCGGCCAGGCCGGTGCGGTGCGCCACGGCATCAGCCGCGCGCGTTGCTATTTTGAACCGGATCTGCGCTCCATTCTGAAAAAAGCGGGCTTCCTG
>JBBAUC010000065.1:0-14257 GCA_040398485.1 Roseomonas sp.
GCGCAGCTTGCGGCCTGGCGCGCTGGGCTCACGCCAGAATCTCTGGCCATTGAGGTTGCCTTCGCCGCCTGGCCACGCGGCTGGCAGCAGGCGGCGGCAAGCTGGCTGGCCAAGCGCGCCGAAGGCGGCTTCACGCGCGAAGTCGTCTCCCACTTTCTGTTTCTCACGCGCCGGCAATTGGGGCCGCTCAAGCTGGTTTCGGCCGGCACCACCTATCCGGCGGGTGACGGGGCAGAGACCGCCATCCACGCCACATTGACCGCCGGCGGCTTGCCCGTGACGCTGCAAGGAAGCGTCGGCACCACCCCCAAGGATGACCACAATACCTGGACGCTCAATGGAGCCATCCGGCTGCGCGATTGGTCCTTTGCCGAAAAGCTCGGCGCCGATGGCACCTGGGCGCAGGCACCCGATGCGCTGCCCAATGAGAAAATGCGCCCCATGGTGCTGCGCGGCCAATTGGCTGAGGTGGCGGCCATGACGCGTGGTGAGGCGCATCGCCTGGCGACATTGCGTGAAGCCTTGGAAGTGCAGGAGATTGTGGAAGCTATTCTGGCGGCGTGAATCGTCGTGTCTTGAGCTGATCAGCCTTTCAAAATCTCCGCGTTATGCGCGCCAAGCCGAGGCGCCGGCCCGGCCATACGCGGCCTTTCGCCATTGAAGGAAAGCGGCATGGCGACCAGGGAAAAGTCTTCGCCAGGCACCGGCTGCACCATACCAAGCGCCTGGGTTTGCGGTTCCGCCAGCACTTCCGGAATGCTGTTCACCGGCGCGCAGGGCACGCCAATCCGCGCAAGCCGTTCCAGCCATTCCGCACGTGGCGTGATGCGCATGAGTGCCGCGATCATCGGCAGCAGTAGCGACTTGTGTTTGAGCCGCGCGCGATTGGTGGAAAACCGCTCATCGCTCGCCCATTCCGCATGGCCCAATTCAGCCGCGAATTTCGCAAACAAGCGGTCATTGCCGCAGCAGACCAGCACCGGCCCATCCGCTGCATCAAACGCCTCATAAGGTGTCAGGTTGGGATGGCCGGAGGCATGGCGTTCCGGCAGCTTGCCCATATTCACATAGGCGCTGATTTTCTGCCCCGCCCATAACAAGGCAGTTTCGAACAGCGAGGTATTAACCACGCCGCCCTGGCCCGTGCGGTGGCGCCGTTCCAGCATGGCAAGCGCGCCAAGCACGGTCCAAAGCCCCGTCCCCTGATCCACGACCGAGGCACCCATGCGCACCGGCGGGCCATCTGGTTCGCCGGTGATGGAAGAAAGCCCGCCGAAAGCCTGCAACAGCGGTTCATAACCAGGCCGCAGCTTTTCAGGCCCGATATGGCCAAAGGCCGACATTTCGCAATAGATCAAATGCGGATGCCGCGCTGTGACTGCTTGCGCGCCAATGCCAAGCGCTTCTGCTGCGCCGGGGCGGAGATTATGCAGCATGATATCGGCATGGGCGAGCAGACCATGCAAAGCCTCCACCCCTTCCGGCGATTTCAGATCAAGCGTCACGGATTTCTTGCCGCGATTGAATTCATGGAAATTCAGCGCATCACCATGGCGAAAGTCCGGGCCCATGCGCCGCGCATCATCGCCGCCATCGGGTTTTTCTACCTTGATCACATCAGCGCCGAGGTCTGCGAAAATCGCGCCCGCGAAGGGCCCGGCCAGCACCTGGCCAAGTTCCACCACGCGCACGCCAGACAATACGCCCCTCATTGCAACTCAATCCCTGATTCGCGCACCAGGCGCTTCCATTTCTCGATCTCGCTTGCCTGGAAACGCGCCAGATCATCCGGCGAACCAGGGCGCAGCACCATGCCGCTTGCGGTCAGGCGTTCGCGCACGGCTGGGCGGGCCATGATGTCATTCACCAGGCCATTGACGCGCGTGACAATTTCAGGCGGCGTGCCGGAAGGCGCATAAATCGCATTCCAGGACAGCATTTCATAACCGGGGAAGCCCTGTTCTTCGACTGTCGGCACATCCGGCATCATAGAAACACGCTGGCGGCTGGTGACGCCAATGGCACGCACACGCCCTTCGCGCGCTTGCGGCATGGAGGTGGTGGCATCCACAAACATCACCTGCGCCACGCCGCCAATCACATCCGTGATGCCCAGCGGGTTTGAGCGATAGGTGACATTCACCATATCCACCCCCGCCATGGCTTTGAACATCTCCCCCGCCACGCGTGACGAAGCACTGCCGGAGGCGAAATTGAGCTTGCCCGGATTGGCACGACCATAAGCGACCAAATCCTGCATGGAACGCACCGGCAAATCATTATTCACCACCACCAGCAGCACGCCCACGCCGATCAGCGCGACAGGCGCGAAATCCGCCACCGGATCATAGGGCAAGCGATGAAACAAAGCAGGGTTTGATCCATGCGTCGTATTGGCCGTGGCAAGGAAGGTATAGCCATCCGGTCGCGCGCGGGCGACGGCTTCTGACGCGATAAAACCATTGGCGCCACCGCGATTATCCACGACAACCGGCTGGCCCAATTCACTGCTCATGGCTTCGGTGAAATGCCGTGTTGTCACATCTGTCCCACTACCGGCGGGAAAGGCGACGATGAAGCGGATGGGCCGATCCGGCCAGCGCCCGACCGGTTGCGCCATGGCGCTACCTGCCCCCGCCAAGCCCAAAGCTCCCAAAAGCGCCGCGCGGCGCGGCATGATGGTGTGTTTCATGGCGTTTCCCTCGGCTCTGGCGCGGCGTCGCAGGCAGCGCCATAGTCACGCGCAAGCGTCATCGCGCCGCGCCGCGCTGTCAACGCCTGCAAGCAAGGAAGCACCGCGATGTCCGATCTGCCAAAGCATGTCCATTTCCACGAAGAAGGCCCGCGAGAGGGGTTTCAGATTGAACCCGTGATCTACCCGCTGGCGGATCGCGTGGCGCTGGTGGAAGCATTGGCTGAGACCGGGCTCACCGCCATTCAAGTGGCGTCCTTCGTCTCGCCCAAGGCCGTGCCGCAAATGGTCGATTCAGCGGAGTTTTTTGCCGCCATCAAGAAACGCCCAGGCGTGCGCTATGAAGCGCTGTGGCTGAATGAACAGGGTTTCCATCGTGCGCGCGCTGCCAAGGGCGTTGATCTGGTCGGCAAGATCAGCCTCTACACATCAGATGCCTTCGCCAAGCGCAACAATAACTGTACGGCGGCGCAAATGCGCGAACGTGTGGTGCGCTGGCTTGATCTTTACGCTGAAGCCGGTGTCACGGTGGAACGCGCCTTGGTGATGACGGCCTTTGGCTGCAATTATGAAGGCGAAATTCCGCCCGAAAGGCCGGTGCAGGAATTGCTTTGGGCGCATCGCGTCTGTGCTGAACGCGGCATCAATCTGAGGAAGCTCTATTTCGCCGATACCATGGGCTGGGCCAATCCGCAGGCGGTGCGCCGCCTGGTTGGGATGCTGCGCGAAAAGCTGCCGGATGTGGAGGTGGGGCTGCATTTGCATGATACGCGCGGGCTTGGGACGGCCAATGTGCTAGCCGCGCTTGAGATGGGAGTTTCATTGTTTGACAGTTCAGTGGCCGGGCTGGGCGGTTGCCCCTTTGCCGGCCATGGCGATGCGCGGGGTGCCGGCAATATCTGTACCGAAGACATGGTGTTTCTTTGCCATGAGATGGGCATTGAAACCGGCATTGATCTTGACCGGTTGATTGAAGCCGCGCGGCTTGCGGAACGCATCATTAGCCGCCCGCTGGCAGGGCGGATCATGCATGCCGGTTCGCTCCGGCAATACCGCGCGGCTTAGCTGCGGTTACACGCGCAGCCAGGTTTCGCAGAAGGCGAGCATCGCCGTGCTGATCTTGCGCCCCGCCACTTCGCGCGGAATGGGCGCGCCTGGGCGGCGGATGCCATTCACCGTAACGGCGGCGCTTTCGCAGCCGATGAACAGGCTTGGCATCACATGCTTGCCAGTTGCGGATTGCGGCGGCGCGAAGGCGAAGCAGAAGGGCTCACCAAGGCCCTGCCAAGCCATGGAAACCGTCATATCACCCGCGCGCACGCTTTCGCTGTAATGGCTGCGCGGATCGCCGGCGGTTTGTACTTCATCCAGCTTGCGAAAGCGCAGGCCGGCGAGCCCAGCAATGCCGCGAAAGGCACCGAAATGGCTGAGGTATTCGGCAATCAGCCAGCGCGCGAGGGGTTCATTATCCGTCAGGCACCAATTCGCGGCCCCTTCTGCCGGGTTCGCCTCATGCGGTGATTGCATCAGCACCAGCGCATGGCCGGCACCATGGGGTGAGAGCACCACGCGAAAAAAGCTTGCCAAGGTCGTGAAAGGGCCATTCGGGTCCTCCTTCAAGGAAATGCCCGGATTTTCGCCGGACCATTCGACCTTGCCCGGGAATAGGATGGTTTCTTGCATGGTGTTTCTCCTGTTCAATGCGCCCCAGCGTGACCCAGCCATGCGCTGGGATCAATGCCCGAAACCACGTGGTGCTTGACGCGGCGGGGCGCGGGGGCGCAAGAAAAGCCTCGTTTTTTCTGGATTAAGTCCCCTCATGTCGTTTGTTGGTATCCCTGCCGCGCTGCAATCAGCGCTGGCTTCCCGTGGCTATGGAGCCCCCACCCCTGTGCAAAGCGCTGTCCTGGCCGAAGGCGCGGCTGGGCGGGATTTGCTTGTCTCGGCCCAGACCGGGTCGGGCAAGACGGTTGCCTTTGGTCTTTCCATCGCACCCGAATTGCTGGGCGGCGCGGAACGCCTGCCACCGCCCGGCGCGCCGCTTGCCATTGTGGTGGCGCCCACGCGCGAATTGGCCTTGCAGGTGAAAGCAGAGCTCACCTGGCTGTACGCGCCCGCCGGCGGGCGCATTGCGTCCGGCGTGGGCGGTATGGATCCCATTGCGGAAAAGCGTCAGTTGCTCGCTGGCGCACATATCATCGTCGGCACGCCAGGCCGGCTTTGTGATCATCTGGAACGCGGCAATCTGAAGCCCGATGCGTTGCGCGTTGTTGTGCTGGATGAAGCCGATGAGATGCTGGACCTCGGCTTTCGGGAAGAATTGGCAGCGATCCTGGACCGCCTGCCGCCCGAACGTCGGACATTGATGTTTTCGGCCACTGTGCCGCGCGCCATTGCCGCACTCGCGAAAAGCTATCAGCGCGACGCTTTGCGCCTTGAAGTGGGCGGCGGCGGAGAGGCGCATGGTGATATCACCTATCGCGCCATGCTGGTCGCACCGCATGAAATTGAACGCGCGGTGGTGAACCTTATACGCTTGGAAAACCCACCGCTGGCGATGGTGTTTTGCGCCACGCGCGCGGCAGTGGCCCGGCTGCATGGCAATCTGGCGGAACGCGGCTTTCCTGCCGTGGCGCTTTCCGGCGAGCTCACTCAGACCGAACGGCTGCGCGCCTTGCAGGCGCTGCGCGATGGCCGGTCACGCGTTTGTGTCGCAACCGATGTCGCAGCGCGCGGCATTGATTTGCCGGAACTGGATTTGGTGATTCACGCAGAATTGCCGCGAGATTCGGAAACCCTGTTGCATCGCAGCGGCCGCACTGGCCGCGCCGGGCGCAAGGGCACCAGCGTGCTGTTGGTGCCGCATCCACGCCGCCGCCTTGCCGAACGGCTGATTGGCGCTGCCAAGGTCACCGCCGCCTGGGGGCCTGCGCCCTCAGCCGATGCCGTGCTCGCGCGCGATGCGGAACGCCTGGCGGAACAGGCGCGCAGCGTTTTGACCGAAGAAGCATCGGAAGATGATCTGGCGCTTGCGCGGCGGCTGCTGACGGATCAGCCGATTGCGCCGGAAGCCCTGGCGGCGGCGCTGATCAAAATGCTGCGCGCGCCTTTGCCCGCGCCCGAGGAAATTGCCGAACAACGCCCCGAAAGACGCGAAGCACGGCGGGAAGCGCCTGATGCGAATGCGCCGCAGGGCGAGGAAGGTGTGTGGTTCCGGCTCAATATCGGGCGCAATGGCAATGCCGATCCGCGCTGGCTGCTGCCCTTTCTGTGCCGGCGCGGGCATCTTACGCGCCAGGAAATCGGGCGTATCCGTATTCTTGGCCAGGAAACCATGGTGGAAATCGCGCCTTATGCTGCGGAGCGCTTCGCCGCCGCCGCCCGGCAGACCAGCACCGAAGACCATGAGGATATCCTGATCCAGCCCATGCAGCCCTTCCGGCACAAGGCGCGTGAAGCCCGCCCCGTGGCGGAACACGTGGCGCCAGAACGCCCCGCCAGCAGGCCCGCCAAACCCGGCAAGCCTTTGAAGCCTGGCCCCGGTAAGCCGCCGAAGCGCTTCGACAAAAAGCCAAAGCCCGGTCCCGGCACGGAAGGGCGCAAGCGCGACGCTGGCGCCCCCCGGCTTGGCAAGCGCGGCCGGGTCGCGTAACCCCCGCGCGCTGGCGTCCCGCCGGCGCGACATGGGGGAAGCAGATGGCTGACATCATTATTGATATTGGTGGCGAAATTTTCGAGGCGTTTTTTGAAGACGCCGCCGCACCCAAGACCTGCGCGCGTTTCCGCGCCCTGCTGCCCTATCAGGACCGCATCATCCATGTGCGCTGGTCCGGCGAGGCCTGCTGGATTCCGATGGGTGAACGCGAACTGTCCATCCCCTGGGAAAACGCCACCAGCTACCCCGCGCCGGGGCAGATTATTGTGCATCCGGGCACGATGAGTGAGACGGAAATTCTGGTCGCCTATGGCCCCACCTGCTTTGCCAGCAAGGCGGGCCAATTGGCCGGCAACCACTTCCTGACGATTCGCGATGGCATTGATCGCCTGGCCAAGACTGGCCGCGCGGTGCTGTGGGAAGGGGCGAAGCCCATCACCTTCCGCGCGGGCTGAAAGCGCAAGGCGCAGTTCGCAAAAATCCGGATGCTTGACCCCGCTGCCCCTTGATTGGCGGCGGGGCTATTTCCATTTCTTCCTCGCTAAGGGGCGCCATTCGGGCCCCTGGTGCGGACCAAATCCCTTGCCGCCCAGATGGGGGCATATCGGGTTCAGTTCGCTGGCCTCAACGGACCTTGCTTTGCAAAGGAGTGTCCCTGCTATGAACGCTACTGATTTTTCCCCCCTTTTCCGCACCGCCATCGGCTTTGATCGCCTGGCGCGGTTGATGGATACGGCGCGGACTGGCGCTGATGCCGGGGGCTATCCGCCCTACAATATCGAAAAAACCACCGATGACAGCTATGTGCTGACCATGGCCGTGGCTGGGTTTGCCGAGGCAGATCTGGACATCACCGCCCATCAGAACACGCTGACGGTGGTTGGGCGCGCTCAACCTACGCCGGAAGAAACACGGCGTTTCCTGCATCGCGGCATCGCCGGCCGTGGTTTTGAACGCCGCTTCGTGCTGGCCGATCACATTGTGGTGAGCGGTGCCAAGCTTGAGAACGGGCTGTTGCACATCGCGCTTCGCCATGAAGTGCCGGAAGCGCTGAAGCCGCGGCAAATCCCGGTACAGGCCAGCCGCCCGGCTGCGCTGATGGAAGCGGCGCCTCAGGCGGCGTGAGCCTGACTGTCCCGCCTAAACATAAGTAGCCCAGAAAAGGGATCGCCCCGGCATTGCTGCCGGGGCGAAGAACCTTCAGTGGAAAACCACTTTACCGTGGCTTCCCTACCGACTCCCGATATTAGGTGACAAAATCCGTCACCTTCTGTCAATCTTTTTCTTCGGGAATGGATTGGGGGAATCGGTGAAAAGCCTGGGTATTGATCTTGGTATTGCGTCCTGCGGTTGGGCGCTGATCGAAACTGATGTAGCGCAAGGGCAGATCATCGCCTGTGGCGCCCGGACCTTCGACGCGCCAGAAACCGATAAGGAAAGAACCCCCACCAACCAGCTACGGCGCCAATTTCGCGGCATGCGGCGCGTGATGCGCCGCCGCCGCCAGCGCATGGCGCAGTTGCGTATGCTTTTCCAAGAAAATGGGCTTTTGAGCGATGCGAAGCGCGATGCGCTGCGCTTTCCGGGGCTTGACCCCTGGCAGCTTCGTGTTGCCGGCCTGGATAGAAGACTGACGCCCGAGGAATTGGCGGTGACGCTTGGGCATATCGCGCGCCATCGCGGTTTTCGGTCCAATAAGAAAAACCAGGGCAATGAGGCCGGTGATGATGGCAGGGTGCTGAAAGCCGCCGCAGCCAATCAGGAAATACTGTCCAGATATCGCAGTGTCGCGGAAATGTTCGACAAGGATGACCGCTTCGCCAGACGCAAGCGCAACCGCGACGGGGAATACACGCAATCCGTCAATCGCATTGATCTGGAACACGAAGCGCGGCTGATTTTCAGCAGGCAGCGCGCCTTGGGCAGCGCCCATGCCGATGCCCATTTGCAGGAAAAGTTTGCTGAACTGGCTTTCAATCAAAATCCCTTGGCGGACAGTGAAGATAAGGTTGGCTTCTGCCCCTTTGAAAAGAAGGAACGGCGCGCGGCCAAGCGAGCCTATAGTTTTGAGGTTTTTCGTTTCCTTTCGCGCCTCAATGCCCTTCGCATCGGCGATGCGCGCCAGGAAAGAGCGCTCACGGAAGCCGAACTTGCCGCCGCCATGGAAGGTTTTGGCAGCCAGCGCGGTATGACCTTCGCGCGCCTGCGCAAGCTCATTGGCTTGCCTGATAGTGAAGCCTTCCGCGATGTGCCGCGTGATGAGGAAGGTGGCCGAGATGTGGTGAACCGTAGCGCGGGCAATGGCTGCATGCAGGGCTCCTCTATTTTGCGCGCCGCACTTGGGGAGCATAACTGGAAAACGCTGTTGCAGCGGCCTGAAAAGCTGGATGAGATCGCCTTCGTCATCACCTTTCGCGCGACACCGGAAAGCATCGAAAAGGGGCTTTTCGAAGCGGGGCTCGATCCGGATATGCTGCATGCGATCATGGCAGCAGTTGAAAAGGGTGCTTTTGCTTCTTTCACCGGTGCCGGCCATGTTTCCGCCAGGGCATGCCGCGCGATTATTCCCGGTTTGCAGCGTGGCTTGGTATATTCGGAAGCTTGTGCGGCGGCTGGCTATGACCATGCGGCGCGGCCTGTCACGGAAATTGCCTCCATCAATAATCCCGTCGCACGGCGCGCCCTGGGTGAAGCGCTGAAGCAGGTAAAGGCCATCATTGCCGTACATGGCAAGCCGGACCGCATTCATATTGAAATGGCGCGCGATGTCGGCAAAAGCAAGGAAGAACGGGACAAGATCAGCAAAGGTATCGAAGACCGCAACAAGGCGCGCGATAAGCTGCGCGCTGCCTTCAATGACACTGTGGGTGGCGATCCTTCGGGTGCCGAGGACATGATGCGGTTTGAGTTATGGACTGAACAAAAAGGGCGCTGCCTCTATACGGATCAGGCGATTCCACCCAGCGCCATTCGCGCCAAGGATAATAGCGTGCAGGTGGACCATATTCTTCCCTGGTCGCGCTTTGGCGATGACAGTTTCATCAATAAGACGCTTTGCTTCGCCAAGGCCAATCAGGAAAAGAAAGGCCGCACGCCCTTTGAATGGCTGCAGGATGACGCCAAACGCTGGGCAGAATTCGTCGCGGCTGTTGAAGGTAATAAGGGGATGAAGGGCCGCAAGAAGCGCAATTACCTGTTGCGCGATGCGCAGGCGGTGGAAGAAAGATTCCGTTCCCGAAATCTGAACGATACGCGCTATGCCTGCCGCATTCTGATGGAGCATCTGGCGCGGCTCTATCCCGATGACAAGCGCTATGTCCTCTCGCGACCCGGAGCCTTGACCGACAGGTTGCGGCGCGGCTGGGGCTTGCAGGATTTGAAGAAGGTGCTGGAACCGGATGGCGAAAAGCGCAAGCATGATGACCGCCACCATGCCTTGGATGCGATTATTGTTGCGGCCACATCCGAATCAGCGCTGCAATTGCTGACGCGGGCCTTCAAGGAATCGGAAGATCGCGGATCGCATCGGGATTTCGCGGATTTCCCGCCGCCCTGGCCCGGATTTATTGAGGATGTGCGGCGCCATTTCCGGGAAATTCTGGTGAGCCGCGCGGAACGCGGGCGGGCGCGGGGTGAAGCCCATGCCGCGACCATCAGCCAGTTGAAGCAAACCGATGTTGGGCCGGTGATTTATGAACGCAAGGCGGTGGATAAGCTGACGTTCAAGGATTTGGAACGGGTAAAAGACCCGGATCGCAATGCGGCGTTAATCGCTGCACTGCGCGCCTGGATTGAGGCCGGTAAGCCGAAAAGCACACCACCGCTTTCACCAAAGGGCGACCCGATTCGGAAAATCCGCCTGATCACCACGGATAAGCCTGCGGTGGCGGTGCGCGGCGGTAATGCTGAGCGCGGGGAAATGGTGCGGGTGGATGTTTTCCGCAAAGCCAATAAGCGCGGTGTCTTCGAATACTTCCTGGTGCCGATCTATCCGCATCAGGTCGCGGATAGTAAGGCTTGGCCGGCACCGCCCAATAAGGCTGTCCGAAGTGACACAAGGGACGAGGCAGACTGGCCGGAGATCACTGACGAATTTGAGTTTCTTTTTAGCCTGCAGCAGCGATGCTATGTTGAAGTTGAGACAGCCAAAGGCGAGACAATAGCTGGTTACTACCTAGGCGCAGACCGTGATCGGGCTAGCATCAAGGTTTCGCCGACGCATTCAACGGTTGAATTTGAACGGCCACGTGTCCTTACGCTAAGGCGTTTCGAAAAATATCGCGTTGACCGTTTGGGGAAACTATCTCTCGTGCCACGGGAAACACGTACATGGCATGGCGTGGTCTGCACCTGACCCAGCCAGCGCGCTTGGCGCTGGCTGATGGGCAAATCCTGATTGGGCGGGATGATGGGGAGATTCGCCTGCCGTTGGAAGACATCGCCTATATGGTGATTGATACACCGCAGGCGAGCCTTTCCTTGCCGCTGCTGACTGCCTGCATGGAAGCGGGGCTGGCCGTGATCATCACCGATCCCAAGCATTTGCCTTCAGGGGTCATGCTGCCGTTTCACAGGCATTTTCGCCAAGGCGGCATGGCGCGCTTGCAGGTTGACCAGACTGAACCCTTCCGCAAGCGCTTATGGCAGGCGGTAGTGCGCGCCAAGATTGAAAATCAGGGCGCGGTCCTGAAGGTGTTGGGGCGGGCGGATTCCGGCCCGCTTGCCGCCATGGCGCGGTTGGTCGGTTCGGGCGACCCGGAAAATGTGGAAGCGCGCGCGGCGCGTGCTTATTGGTCCCGGCTATGGTCCAATTTCCGGCGTGAAGATGAGGCGGATTTGCGGAATGCGCTGCTGAATTACGGCTATGCTGTACTGCGGGCCTGTGTGGCGCGCGCGTTGGTGGGTGTGGGCTTCCTGCCGGCCTTCGGCATTCACCATGCCAGCGTGACTAATGCGTTTAACTTGGCTGATGACATGCTGGAACCCTTCCGTCCCTTCATTGACCTTCTGGCGTGGCGGCACCTGGGCGGGATGGATGAAGCGCGGGCAATGAGCCTGGAAGATCGCCAAGCCATGGCCGGCGTCATGATGGAAAATGCCGCCATTGGTGAAGATGAAGTAACCTTGCTGGTCGCGGCGGAACGCCTCGCGGCATCCCTTGCCCGCGCCATGGAAGAAAGGCGGGTAGAAGCCTTGCTTCTGCCGCGCCTAGTAACCTGAGTTTTGTTCAATGCGCGCGGAGGAGGTGCGGATTTTGTGGCTTTTCGTATTCTTCGATCTGCCTGTAGGCACCAAGCCGGAACGGCGGGTGGCGACGCGGTTCCGCAACTTCCTGAAGGATGATGGGTATATGATGTTGCAGTTTTCGGTCTACGCCAGGGTCTGCCGGGGGGAAGAAGCCGTGGAAAAACATGTGCAGCGCGTAACGGGCAACCTGCCTTCCAAGGGCAGTGTTCGGGCGCTTCAGGTGACGGACCGACAATATGACAGGATGCGTTTGCTATTGGGGACAGCGAAAAACAGTGAAAAAACCGGCGCAAAACAGATGGTTTTGCTCTGATTTTCGCCAAAGAAAGGGCAAAAATCAGAGCAATTTCAGTATTTTATCGCAGAGCTAGCCTACACGATGGGAGTCGGTAGGGAAACCACGGCCAACGGGACCAGTTCACCAAGATCATGGCCAGCCTACACGATGGGAGTCGGTAGGGAAACCACGGCTTTGATTATGCCTTCACCGTCGCGCGAGCAAGCCTACACGATGGGAGTCGGTAGGGAAACCACGGCTCATGTCATGGTGAATGCGGATAAGAAATTAGCCTACACGATGGGAGTCGGTAGGGAAACCACGGCACATTGACCTTGAAACGCAGAATGTCTTTTAGCCTACACGATGGGAGTCGGTAGGGAAACCACGGCAGAATCAGCTTGACTTATTGGCAGGGCGCGATCGACAAGTGGTAGGGGGAGAAGAAAAACAAATCGTGAACCTACCCTAACTCACCTCTTCTTGAAAAACGCCTCCGCCGCCAAGCGCTGCGCATCGCGCGCACCAATCGCTGCCTCGGCCCGGCTGATTTCGGTCTGCAACGCCGCGATATATTCCCTGAGTTGCGCCACATCCCAGCCGTCAAAGACCATGGGTTGGAAGCGCGGCGCACGCCGGGGGCGGTCTTCTTCCTCGATCGGGGCCATTTTTTCTCCTTCCGGGCGTGGGCGGGTTTTGACCCTGGCCGCGCCTCTCTCTATAGGAACCGCAACAAGGCGGGGGTTGCTCTCGCCCGCCCGCCCCTTGAGGTTATGCCATGAACCAGCCCTTGATGCCCAAGGCCACCGCCGTGTGGCTGATTGATAAGACCGCGCTCACTTTTGACCAGATTGCCGAATTCGTTGGCATGCATCCGCTTGAAATCCAGGCCATCGCCGATGGCGAAGTGGCGCAGGGGATCATTGGCTATGACCCGGTCATGAATAGCCAGTTGACGCGCGAAGAAATCCAACGTTGTGAGGCGGATAGCGAAGCGCGGCTGCAAATAGCCCGTCAGGTCAGCCATTTGCCGAAATCCAAGGCCAAGGGCGGGCGCTATACGCCCGTTTCCAAGCGCAATGACCGGCCGGATGCGATTGCCTGGCTGCTCCGCAATTTCCCGCAGGTGTCGGAAGCCACCATTGTGAAGCTGCTTGGCACCACCAAGGAAACCATCGCCAAGGTGCGCGACAGGACCCATTGGAACAGCGCGAATATCAAGCCGCGCGATCCCGTGATTCTGGGCCTTTGCACGCAGGGTGAACTTAACGCCGCGGTCGGCGCGCTGGCCGCTGTGGAAGCGCAGGCCGCAGAGGGTGCTGCGGCGTAAGCTTGGCTTGGCTTGGCTGGCAGGCATGTTTTTGAGTCGCAAGATGTGACCTCCGGGCTCGGCAAACCTCCAAACCCTTGTTTGGAAGTGGACCACGTGTTCGACTATAACGAACGCTTCTACAACCCGCGGCGTCGCCATTCGAAACTGGGCTATCTCAGCCCAATTGAGTTCGAGGCCAGCGCTATGCTAGCCTAACCTGCTTTCCACCAAACCGGCAGCAGGCCATTGTGGTAGCAAGCTTCGTTAGTTTATCTCAAAGCAGGAGCTACGCTTAATGTCCGGGACATTCGACCAAACGCTTGAAGGTGGCACCGGTAACGACATTATCGTTGGAGGCAACGGTAATGATTGGATCGTGGGGGGCGAGGGGAATGATTCAATTACTGGCATGGCTGGGAATGATAGTGTTTTCGGTGGAAATGATGATGATATTATAAGAGGCGAAGAGGGAGCGGATACGCTGAATGGCGGGCTAGGGAATGACCTGATTTTGGATGGCGCCGGTGCCGATCGGTTCGACGGGGGCGCCGGTGCAGACACAGTTATCTTTTCTGGCGGGATTGAGAATTACACGGTTGAATGCGTAACCACAGGATCAGGTCCGGGCAGCGGATTTAGCGTGACGGTGCGCGCCAATAGCATAGGTGCTGGCGGGCCGAGCGATGCTATTCAGAATGTTGAATTGGTGCGTTTCAATAATGGAAAGATATTGATTGAGGTGGATCCTGCCGGCCAGCACGACTGGTCCGGCGTTGCAACCTTCTTTGACGCGCAGTCACGCGTCGATTGGCAGAGGGTGGCGTATGACGCTGGCAATTATGTTGTCAGGGATTGGGATGCGGCGGGCCAAGGAGATTGGTCGGAAAGTGTCACATCCTACGATGCCCAGTCGCGTCTTGATTGGCAGTATGTCCTATACGATGCGGGGAATCACACTTACCAAGACTGGGATGCGGCGGGCCAAGGAAATTGGTCGGAAAGTGTCACGTCCTACGATACCCAGTCGCGTCTTGATTGGCAGTATGTCCTATACGATGCGGGGAATCACACTTA
>JBBAUC010000065.1:14357-15004 GCA_040398485.1 Roseomonas sp.
CCAAGACTGGGATGCGGCGGGCCAGTATGAGTGGAAAGAGATTTTGACGCACTATGATGTGCAGGGTCTTCTCGATTGGCAGTATGTCCTCAATGATAATGGGTCACTGAAGTTAAGCGGAGGTGCAGGAGCTAATCAGCTTAGCGGCAGTGCTGGCGCTGATACGCTGGATGGTGGCTCGGGTGATGACCAGCTTGTTGGCTATTTAGGCAACGACGTTCTGATCGGTGGTAACGGTCGTGACCAATTTCTTTTCAGTACAGCGCTTGGTGCTACCAATGTGGACGTAATCCAAGACTATAGTTCATATGACGACACGATCGTACTGGATAGGGCTGTATACGCGGCGTTTGCATCATCGGGTGTCCTGGCGGCTGGCGCCTTCAACACTGGGATGGCTGCTTCTGAGGCGGATGACCGCATCATCTACAACCTCACAACCGGCGCCTTGCTCTATGATGCCGATGGCGTTGGCGGAGCGGCTGCGGTGCAGTTCGCGGCGCTCACTGGTGTTCCGGTCGGGATCAACAATGCGGACTTTCTAATCATTTGAGATCCGCTAAGGCGGTTGCCGTGTGATTCTACAGATCTACAGATCTGTATCGGTTTGTTTGAACAATGCCTGGGCGTTTCCTAAGTGTATTCCT
>JBBAUC010000066.1:0-14451 GCA_040398485.1 Roseomonas sp.
ATTAGCAATTTCAATATTCGGATTGCGTGTTTCAGCATAACTGCGCGTAAAGCTGCCGAATTCGACCGAGATATCCGCAACGCCTTGGTCGAACATGCCATAAAGCTGATCCTGGCTGCCCTGAATGGCTACGAAGGGTTTTAGTTCCCTGATCTTACGGAAGCCGATGTCAATCGCGTTCTCACTGCCGCCAAAAATCTTGGCTGCCATCAATAGCGCGGCGGTGCCCTGGGCACCTGGATAGGATGGCCAGGCGATGCGGCCGCGCCATTCCGGATTCCACAAATCCTGCCAGCTTGTGACGGGCCTTGAGGCCTTGCGCTTGTCATAGACGATCGTGACCGGGTTGAAAGCCACGCCATAACCGCCAAGTTTCGCCACATCATACAGGTTCGCAAATTGCGGCACGGCATCTGTCGGCGCTTGGGTCACGCCATCCTTCACGGCCTGACGGCTTTCGAAGATATTCAAGTAAATGACATCAAAGCTTGGCCGACCACGTTCAGCATAAGCGCGCGCTCGACGTTCAGGCGTGCCACCAAGCACGTAGCTGACTTTCACGCCTGGGTATTTCGCCAGCAGGGCTTTTTCCACATGCTCACGCACAATGCGTTCCTGGGCACCACCCCAAACGCCCACCACAAGCTCATCACCAGCTTTCGGCTGGGCCACGGCGGTGCGGGTGAAATGCACAGGCGCGGCCAAGCCAGCGCCCAGCAGCAAGCGGCCGATTTGTCTGCGAGTCGTTGTCATCGTTCTTCCTTCCAGGGGTAAGGGTGAGTTACGAAAGAAAACTGCAACCACCAGCAAGCGCGGTGATGTGGCAGGCGGTGCCCATTGGCGGTGGCGGCGTATCTGAAGGTGTCAGCACGCGCACGCGGCCTGCGGGTGTTTCCACCTCCACCTCATACAAGTCACCAAGGTAGATTGCGGAAGCCACAACACCGCCCAGCTTCAATGGACCGGTTGGCGTTTCTGAAAGGCGCAAGCGTGCGGCGCGGAGGATGATCGCCCTTGCGCTGGTAGGCGCCTCAGCGCAGCTCAGCCCCGCGGCTTCAAAAACAGAATCGCGGCTATGGCCTGCAATAACAGTACGCGCACCAAGGAAGGAAGCGGTGAAGCCTTCCTTCGGTTGATCGCAAAGCGCTTGCGGCGTACCCACCTCAATCAACTTGCCTTGCTGCATCACCGCGATACGATCTGACATAGCAAGCGCTTCTTCCTGATCATGCGTCACGAAAAGCGTCGTGATGGCCAGGCGCTGCTGCAGCCGCCGGATTTCGCCGCGCATTTCAACGCGCAGATGCGCATCAAGATTGGACAAGGGCTCATCCAGCAAAAGCACATCGGGTTCGACCACCAAGGCCCGCGCCAGCGCCACGCGCTGCTGCTGGCCGCCCGAAAGCTGCGAAGGATAGCGATTAGCGAGATGCGATAGCGCCACCATTTCAAGCGCAGCACCCGCCTTCTGCCGACATGCCGCCTGGCTCATGCCGCGCATGCGCAGCCCGAAAGCCACATTGCGCAGGATATCAAGATGCGGAAACAGCGCATAGGATTGAAAGACAACGCCCATATTGCGCCGATGCGCGGCAATCCCGGTGATGTCCTTGCCATTCACCTGCACTCGGCCCGCCGAGGGTGCAACGAAGCCGGCCACCATGCGCAACGTGGTGGTCTTGCCGCAGCCTGAGGGGCCGAGAAGGGCGACAAGTTCTCCCTTGCCCACCTCAAGCGTCACGGTGTCCACCGCCATCGTCGTGCCGAATTGGGCAGAAAGACCGTCAAGGATAAGGTGGGGAGGTTGTTTCATGGTGCCTTCATGAGTCTCTTGGCATGCAAATGAAGGGCCATGCAGCTTAGACCCGCGCAATGACCGCAACGGGCCCGCCACCATCCGGCCCTTGATGCTCAGCACCGCCCGAGACGAACAGGCGCGTATCACCAACCGCGCCCGCCAGCACGCCGCCTACCAGCGCGCGGGCATGGCGTGTTGCGTTGATATCGCTGTCATCGCGCATGATATGGCGCGCGCCGCGGATGGTGCTGCCATGCGGCGGTTCTGCCTTGGCGAGTACCGCCGCGATACGTCCGCGTGCCGCCTCATCAAGCTGGCCATGGCCCTTGAGACCAAGCTCTTCCAGCGCCGCCCAGAGGGCGAGAGAATCAATGCCGTCCTTCATAACGCGATGCGTCATGGCAAGATCACCCACCCAAGCGCTGGAATTGCCCAGCACCATGATCTCATTGCGCATCAGCTCGATGCCGGCGGAGGTACTCGCCACCCCGGAATGGAGCGACCAATCGGTGCAAACCACATCATCGGTGGCTTTCGCGGCGTCTATTTCCCCAAGGGCGACCGCAACGCCAAGCGCGGAAGCACCACGCGAAAAACCCATGGATTCATAGGTATCAACACAAACCACATCCTGCCCTTCGGCGCGTTCTGCGGTCAGCAACGGACATTTCACCTGCACGTAGTGAACATCCTTCGGATCGGTGATGCCGGCCTGCGCCATGGCAGCACGCACGGCCTCGGCGGTTTCCTGAATTTGCGCGCTACGACCAATTTCGGCGGCGCTAAAATCACGCGTGAAACCGGTGCCGATGGCAAGCCGTTTGCCGGCTGATTTCGGTGCGCCATCCTTGGCAACCGCAAAGACAATCATATGCGGGCTGAGGCCGCCTTCCGTCCCACCCGACATCACCAGCGCAATGCGCGCCCCCACTTCCGTGGGCGTCATGCCGGTCGCCTCCGCAAGGGCCAGCTTCATCGAGAGCGTAGCATAGCCGCGGGTGAAATCATTCACGCAGCCATTGCCTTCGGTCTTGCCGAGAATCGCAACAATGCTGGCAGGATCAAGCCGCCCTGTGGCAAAGGCAGTCTTGAGCGCCGACATATCGGCCGGATCACGCATGGGCAGGCGTTCAACAATGGCGCGCATTTGGGCGGGCTCCTCAGATTTTCTTCTTCATACGCCGAAAGCCTTGGCCTAAGGCGCGTTATACAGGGTTTTGCGCGTGATCCGTTCCAGTGGATAGGCATGCACTTCGCGGCAAAGCTGCACCAGCGCCTCTGCCGCGCGTTGCACAACAATGCCGCCACGGGTTGCATCGGCGGAAGCCGCATTGCCGCAAGCGCCCGATGGTTCCAGGTCCTGTGTTTGCCAGCCGAAGCCGACCGCGCCTTCGGGCGTCAGCATGCCGCCGGCTTTTTCGATTTCGATAGACAACGGGGCAAAATTCGCGGCGTGTTCCATAGCAATCAGATCACCATGCAGATGCAGCATGACGCTTGTTTCCACCTCTCCGCCATGAATGCCGTGCTTGAGTTCCATGGCGCTGAACAAATCATCCTGTTTCGTGATGTTCCACCAGGTGGCCGTTACCACGAACATTTCGTGCCGCACCCGCAATTCTCGCGCCACGATATCTGCGACTTGTGGCTGACCGCCATGGGAATTGAACAGGATCAGCTTGCGGCAACCCGCGCGCAGCACGCTCTCACCAATGTCGAACCACAGGCGGAACAGCGTTTCATGCGAAAGGCTGAGCGTGCCAGGGAAGGCGTGATGTTCATTGGATTTGCCGATGGGCATCATGGGCAGCACCAGCACTGGCAGATCATCCGGCATCAGCCCTACGGCCTCAGCGATCATGCCTTGGTTGATTGCCGCATCCACCTTGATGGGCAGATGCGGCCCATGCTGTTCGGTCGCGGCCACTGGCAGGATGGCAACAAGATTCGCCATATCCATTTCGGCGAAATCCTTGGTGGAATGGTCCCACCACCAATGGGATTTTAAGCGCGCTGTCATGCCGCACTAAAAGCGCGCAGGCGGCGGGGGAACAAGGCGCAAAGCGGGCAAAGATGAGCGCGCCAGCCCGGCGCCGGAGGCTTTGCACGCTTCACGGTCAATACACGCCTAAAAATTAGGCGGGTCGCCGTTCATGCAGCCTTGTGATGCCTTTCACGCAAATAGCGCTTTGGGCAACATACCGTGAACGCCCTTGGAAGTATTCACCGTTTGCGTCACATGGAAATCAACGCCGACAGAACACAGCGTATAGGCATCCATCCGCGTTATGTTCTTGGTCTCGACAAGGTAGTCAATCATCTCACGCAGTGCGATTTCCATGGCACGATCAAGGCTGGTATCAAAGCCCATGGTAATGACATGCGTCGGCGTTTCAGCGCGCGGCTGCTTCAGTACCATATCCTTGCGCACGGTCAGGCGAAACTTGCCCTGCAAGGCTGTTTCAATGGCGGTCAGGCAAACCTCGCCATCGCCTTGCGCGCCATGCCCATCGCCGCAGGAGAAATTCGCGCCGGCGACATGCACGGGAAGATACAGCGTTGTGCCCGCGACAAGCTGCTTATTGTCAATATTGCCACCAAAGCTGCGTGGAATGACCGAGGTGCAGCGCCCCCAATTCTTCGGCGGCGCGACACCCATGATGCCGAAAAACGGCCTGAGTGGAATATCCACACCAAAGGGCAGGCGCCCGATCATTTTCTCGGCATCGAGGGGAATATTCAGGATGCGCCCTTCGGGAAATTCATCCGGCAAGGTGCCGCCCAAGGGGCGGATCAGGTTGAAGCCCCAATCCTGGCGCAGCTTGATGTCCAGGATATCCACTTGCAGCACATTGCCTGGTTCGGCGCCTTCCACGGCAACAGGGCCTGTCAGGATATGCGGGGCGCCGGCAAAGCGGTCATTTTTCTGATGCACCGCGAATAATTCTGGCGGTGTATGGAAGGGCTTTGGCGGCACCATTTCCGGCGGGCCGGTCAGCGTATCAATCGTGACCTCATCACCACTGGCGATGGTTATCTGCGCCGGGCGTACGGCATCAAAATAGCCCCAATGGCAGGCATCGGCGCTGGCGGCGAGGTGATGGTTTTTGGACATGATGCGCTCTTTCTCTGGTTGAGTAAGGAAAGATGAGATGACGTGACGCGTAGCTTTTGGCGTAGTCAAAGGCAATAGCGTGGCATGGTGCTTGCTGTTCCCTCCCAGCGCCGTACAATCCGTGTCGCGCGATCATCCGGGCAAACGGCAGAATTGTCGGTCAATGAGGGTTGAGTTGCATGAATGATGCCACTGAAGTGGATATGAAGACTTATGCCGATACAATGGCAAAGGCTTTGGGCTTGCCGCTGACTGCGGAATATACGCCGCAAGTTGAAGCCAATCTTGCCGTGGCCTTTCGGCTTGTGAAGCTGGTGCTTGATTTCCCCCTGCCCGATGAAGCGGAACCCGCCCCAGTTTTTGCAGCCCAAGGCAATCAGGCATGAAGGATTGGACCCAAGAACCCGCGCATAGCATCGCCGGTGCGGTGCAGAGCGGCCAGGTCACGGCGCGCCTTGTGGCGGAACAGCATCTGGCAGCTATCGCGCGCCGTAATGACCTGTTGAAGGCCTATACGGATATCACCGCCAGCCGAGCGCTTGCCCGCGCTGATGCCATTGATGCGGTGCGCGCGCAGGGCCAGCCCTTGCCGCCGCTTGCCGGTGTTCCCTTCGCAGTCAAGAATTTGTTTGACGTGGATGGCCTGGTCACGCGTGCCGGGTCCAAAATCAATCGCGATCATGCGGCCTCTCAGCAGGATGCGACGCTTGTCACGCGGATGGAGGCTGCAGGCGGGGTGCTGCTCGGCGCGCTCAATATGGGCGAATACGCTTATGATTTTACCGGCCGAAATGCGCATGATGGCAATTCGCTCAATCCACATGACACGGCACGCATGACAGGTGGTTCTTCCGGTGGTTCTGGCGGTGCGGCGGCTGCGGGGCTTGCCGCCATCACGCTTGGGTCTGATACCAATGGATCAATCCGCGTTCCTGCATCGCTATGCGGTCTATTTGGATTGAAGCCGAGCTATGGCGGGCTTTCGCGTGCCGGTACTTTTCCTTTCATCGCAAGCCTTGATCATGTCGGGCCGCTCGCGCGTTCCGTGAAAGATTTGGCGCTGGCTTATGACGCAATGCGCGGTGCTGACCCGCTTGATCCGGTATGCACCGGGGGAAGCGCGGCACCTGTCACGCCAGCGCTCGATGCTGGCATCAAGGGGCTGCGCATCGCGCGCGCCGGGGGCTACTTCACGCGCATGGGTGAACCGCAGGCCTTTGCCGCCGTGGATCTTGTAGCTCGCGCGGTTGGCGCTGAGGGCAGCGTGGAATTCCCGGAAGCGCATCGCGCACGCGCTGCCGCTTTCATCATCACCATGATCGAAGGATCAGCCCTGCACCGTGACCGCATTCGCGCAAGGCCTGCAGATTTTGACCCCGAAGTGCGCGATAGATTGATTGCCGGCGCCATGCTGCCGGGCGATTGGTATGTGAAGGCACAAAAATTCCGCCGTTGGTTTCAAGCGGAAGCATTGAAGCTTTTTGATGGGACTGATCTGATCCTGGCCCCCGCGACTCCCACTTCGGCGCCGCTGGTCGATCAGCAAACCTTTGTTCTGGATAGCCAAACCCTGCCCGTGCGGCCCAATCTTGGCATCTTCACCCAGCCTATTTCCTTCATCGGCCTGCCGGTGGTCACCGTGCCAGTTTGGCCTGAGCAAGGCATGCCAATCGGCGTGCAGATTATTGCCGCACCTGGTCAGGAAGCGCTTGCCTTGCGCGCGGCCCATTGGTTGGAAAACCAACGCATTGTTCACGCCAAACCGGCAAGCTGAGGGGACATTCATGGACATCAACATTACCGAGGTAAAGGCCGAGGTCGAAGCCGCCTTTGCGGAATATGAAAAGGCGTTGATCAACAATGATGTCGAAACGCTCGACCGGCTTTTTCTGGATAGTCCGAACACCATCCGCTATGGCGCTACTGAAAATCTCTATGGCTATGCCGAAATCGCCGCCTTCCGCGCCGGGCGGCCATCAGCAGGGTTGGAACGCAGCCTGGAACGCACAGTCATCACCACCTATGGGCGCGATATGGCTACCGCCTGGACCATGTTTCGCCGCCCGTCCCTGACGGGGAAAATCGGACGGCAAAGCCAGGTCTGGGCACGCACGCCTGAAGGCTGGCGTGTGGTGGCCGCGCATGTCTCCGTTATTGCGGAATAGGCGCTGCGCCCTCAACTCACCGCGATTTGCGTGTAATCCTGGAACCAGTTGCGCGCCTGCACAAAACCGCGGCAGCGTGCACTCAAGGCGCGCGGATTAAGGTCATGCACCACGGCAAGCAAGGACGCCTCATCAATCAGGATTTCGTGCAACCGCGCCATGGCGCGTGTCTGTTCCGCAGGATCAAAGGCATTGCGCACCACGGCAAGCTGCGCATTCACCGCCGGCGAATTATGGAGCCCCCAATTGATGCCGCGCGGCGGCCCAAGTTCCCCATCATAAATGAACCAGCCAGTATTCGGTTCCATGGACGGGATGGCGATGTTTAACGCATGGCCGCCGCGTGAGGAAGCATCACGCGCACCAGCGCGGAGCATATTGATGGACGTTGCGAAATCCACCGGCTGGAAGGTGACATCAAAGAAGCATTCCTTGAGGCCCGCTTGCATCGCCTCATTCATCGGTTGCGGCACCATCTGGCCGCCACCAGAAACCGGCATGATGACATTCAAGGCGCAACGCCGCGTGGCGGAATAGCCGGCTTCGGTCATCAGCCGCCGCGCCTCGGCCGGGTCATAGCGGAGCCGGAAGGATGGATTGCCGAACCACGGATCATCCGGCGTGACCTTGCCGCGTGCCGCTAGCGCGGCGCCGGAAAGCAGTGCCACAATACCGTCGCGGTCTATCGCCAAATTGGCCGCTTGCCGCACCCTGAGATCGGCAAAGGGGCTGCCTTCAGTCACATTCAAACGCCAGGCCCAGATATGCGGGTAGGCATTCTGCACCACCTGAAAGCGCGCGGCGCGCAAGGACGGAATGGTATCGGGCGGGAGGCTTTCCACCAGATCGATCTGCCCACTGCGGAGTGCCGCAACGCGCGCCGAGCCATCTGGGATTGGCAGCAGAACCGTACGCGGTGCCTTCGGGATGCGGTTCGGGTCCCAATAATCGCGATTAGCCTCCAGATCCGCGCGCTGGCGCGGCGTGACATTAGTCACCTTATAAGGACCCGTGCCGGAGGGGTTGAGCGCAAAGCGCTGCCAATCACCACCAAGCGCCTGCCAATGCGTGGGCGAGGCAAACCAAATAAATGCGAGCTGGAAGGGCAAGGACGCATCTATGGCGCGCGTAGTAATCGCGATGCGGTGCGGGCCAAGCTTTTCATAGCTGCCGATGGAGGTAATACGGCCACGCACCAGGGCTGAACGTGTTGGTTCGAATTGCGGCGCCTGGTTGTTCAGGATGGAATCAAAATTCCAGATCGCGGCATCGGCATCGAAGGGCGTACCATCATGGAACTTCACGCCTTGACGAAGTTCAATGATCCAGCGCCGACGATCTGCTTCATCCACCCGCCAGGAAGTGGCGAGGCCCGGCATGAGCCCGGATGGCGCATCAGCCTTCGACAAATCCCAAAGCGCCAGCGCGTCATAGACAAAGTAGGAGCCGAAGCGCACACCTTCAAACCCTGCTTCAGGCCCCCCCCAAAGGCGGGGAACATCGCCGATGGACATTGCAATGCGGAGTGGCTGCGCCGCTTGGGCTTCCGCAAAGGAAGGCCCCAAGGCTGTAAGCAATGCAGGTGTCGCAAGCAGGCTGCGGCGTGAGATCATGGTCATGTTGGACACTTCCCCGTCGGATCGAGGAAAGGCAGCAAAACTCATGCCACGCTCAGCTTACTATTCGCCTATGGCGGCAAGAACATGAAAAACCGCCGGAAGGGCGCCGGGCGCATCAGCTTGCGACGATGCCTTCAGCCTTCGCCATCGCGACCCAGTGATCGCGGAAGGATGCAACAAACCGTGTGAACGCAGCGCCAGATGGCGCTGGGCTGCGCGGCACGGAGGCGAATTCCACAAGCCTCGCCTGCACAGATTCTAAACGCGCAGTTGGCGCTAGCGCTTCGGAAAGACGCTCCACAATCGGTGCCGGTAAGCCGCGCGGGCCGCTCAGGCCAATCCATTGCGTATGGGTGGCCTGCGGCGCGCCAAGTTCAGCGAGCGTCGGCGCATCCGGGAAAGCGCTGATACGTGCTTCTGACGAGGTCGCGAGCAAGCGCAGTGATCCATCGCGCAATTGCCCAACCAGTGTGGTGATTGGCGCATTCAGCATATCAATCTGTCCGGCAAGCAAATCCTGCAAAGCTGGCGCAGTTCCGCGATAGGGAATATGGTCAAGCTGTGATGCACCGGTGGCGCTCGCCAGTAGCGCACCCGAGAAATGTTCCGCGGAGCCAACACCGGAAGTGCCAAAGCGCACCGGCCTTTGTCGCGCGGTGTCAATGAGCGCCGGCATGGTGGCGAAGGGCGAATTGGCACGCACAACACTCACGGTCGGTGCTTCAGCCAGCATGGCGATATGGGTGAAATCCGCAACGGGATCATAGGGGATGGCGGGCAATACGCCTGGCGCGAAGCCAAAGGGAATGGCGTGGGAGACGGCTAGGGTCAGCCCATCCGGTGCGGCTTTGGCGACGGTATCCGCCCCAATGGTCCCCGAAGCGCCGGCGCGGTTTTCAACAACAACACTCGTGCCAAGGGCATCCGAAAGGGGCGCCGCGAAAAGCCGACCAATAGCATCTGCCAAACCGCCCGCAGGAAAGCCCGCGATCAGGCGAATGGGTTGGCGGTTCGGCCAAGCCTGGGCGCGCGCCCGGGATGCGAAGGCAACCAGGGCTGGGGCGGTCAGGAAAATACGACGTTGCATGATTTAAAGGCTCCGACTGCACAGCGTTGCGGCAGCACCGCGGTGGCGGGCGCCAAATCTTTCTATTGAATAAAGTAACGCAAGGAATGTGCCGGGGCGTCTCGTCTTCGCATCGCGATATACGCCAAGCTTTGAATTGAATAAGCTTGTTGCTCAAAAGGCGGCGATTTGTGCTGCACGCCGCCGCCTCGCGTGTCCTCAACAACACCCAAGCCGGTTCAGGTAATGCGCGCAAACGGCCTTCTCAAAGCCTGACCAAGCTTGCACGAAGCCAGCGCGGGACGGCATGGCGGCGCGGTACGCCGCGCGCAGTTCGCGCTGCGCTGCATCAAGATCAACGCCGATAAGCTGGCCGTTTTGCACCACGGTGCGGCCTGCCACCATCAGCTCCCGCACGTGGGAACGATTGCCGCGTGCAAACAGCAATTCAATCGGATCAACCCGCATCAGCGCATCCTCATCCAACGCGCTGCGGTCAATGATCAGCAGATCGGCCGGCTGGCCTTCCGCCAAACGCCCACCGTCGCCGGCGCCAACCGCCTCACGCCCTGCTTCAAGCGCCATGCGCAGAACAGTCGAAGGTTCAAAGGTGCGATCAAACCCCCAACCCGCATGCAAGGACCAAAGAAGCCTGATTTCGCGCAGCGCATCATCATCCTCATCAAAGGCCTGACCATCAATGCCCATCGCCACCTTGCAGCCGCGCTTCAGCATCTCGGCAACCGGCGCGATACCGGAACGGAGTGCGAGGTTAGACGATGCATTGGTGACGATAGTGCAGCCGGCCTCAGCGATCATTTCCAACTCATCGGGCTCGGCCCAAACGCAATGCGCCAAGGTCAAGCGTGGTGAGAGCAGGCCGATTTCCTTCCAGCGCTTCAGCATGCCATTGGGATAGGTGCGATCCGCCCATGCGCGCTGGTACTTCGTTTCATATAAATGCGTCGTGATGCGCCGTCCCGTCAGCGCAGAGGCTTCGGCAATCGCCTCCCAGAGCGGTTCTGAACACCATTGGGGACCATTTGGCGCGTATTGCACATCAAACATCGGGCCGCCGAGCGCGACCGCCACAGCATCCACACGCGCCAATTGATCCTTGATCGGCATCATGGGCTGGGAGAGGAAGCGGCCTTCAATCTCCGCCCGCACCGGCGCTTCAAGGCTGGCGAGAAGCTGGTCATGCGCGCCATAGACCAGCGGATTGCAATCGCGCATGCCGATGCCGAAAGCGACCCTCATGCCAACATCACGCGCGGCGCGCGCGATCTGTTCGGCTTCGGTCATGTAATCCGTAAGCCCCATGGCGCGTACATGATGGATCATGACAGCGCCTTGGCCGCCAAGCGCGGCGCGCGCCAGCGGTGCAAGAGTTGCCAGATAAGGATCAACCGGCGCCATCATGGCCAGGCGATGCAGCCAGGTTTCCAGCGGTTTGCCAAAGCCACCCACTGAACTGCTGCGTAGCGGCCGCGCGTGATCATGCGCGTTCACTAAAGCGGGCAGGATGATCACATCCTCAGGCGTATCCGCAGCGGCACCAATGCGCGTCATGCGACCGCCTTCGATGGCAAGGCTTAGTCGTGTCTTCCGCCCCGTGGCATCCAAGCCTTCGGTCGCATTGATGACGCGCATGTTTTACCCCTTTGCTTGGAGAACTGACGCGTTACGCAGCCGGGCGCGGTAACGCACGTTCGGTGCGTGGCGGTAGGAAGGAGCGATTGAATACCTCAGAAACTTGCGGCGCACGCGGCAATTGGAAGGCTTCCTGAATCTGTTCGATCCCAGTCTGCATGCGCGCATCAGATACATCGCCCGCGCCAAGGTTTTCGGATTCTGGTGTGAAGATATGATTTTTGTAGGTGAAGACTACGCGGCGTGCTTCAATCTCAGGATTGATCGTGGGTTCCACCCGCGCCATCACACGCCCAGCCTCAGCGGGATTCGCATTCATTTCCAGCATTGCGCGATTGATGGCACGCACCAGCCCCGCAACCGCACGCGGATTTTCGCGGATCAGGCGTTGGGAAACCATGACGCCATTGGAATAGGCGGCAATGCCGTGATCCGCATACATGATGAAGCGATAATCCTTGTCAGGATCCTGGCGCATGCCGAACAGGTTCATGTAGGACGTCACGGTAAACACGAAGCCGCCCTGCACCTGGTCCTGTACCAGCATCATTTCCTGCACATTGGGGGCGATATTCACCACGTCCACCTTGCTTGCATCAATGCCGTTCAGCCTGGCGAAAAGCGGGAAAAGCCGATGCGTCGCTGCACCGGCCGGCGATGTGAAACGCTTGCCTTCCAAATCCTTCAGATTGCGGATGGGCGCGCTCGCCTTGTGAACAATGGCAAGCGGTGATTTGTTGTAGATCATATAGACCATCACCGGCGCCTCAGTCGGGCGTGCCGCGGCCTGCTGGATGATGGCACCCATATCGCCAAAGCCGGCATCATAAGCACCGCCCATGATGCGCGTGACAGTGGCGGCTGAACCTTCGCCCTGATCAATGGTCACATCCAGGCCTTCGGCAGCGAAATAGCCGCGGTCACGCGCATGGAAATACCAGGCATGAATGCCCTGATAGCGCCAATCCAGCGTGAAGCGGAGCCGTGTGGGTGCTGCTTGCGCAACCGCAGGCTGGATGCGCGAAGCCGCGCCAAGCGCGCCAGCCGCCAGGATAGATTTCAGGAAATTACGGCGCATGTTTCACATCTCCAGGAAGGGGGTTGAACCAAGGTGATTTCAGCCTGCTGCCAGATCGGTCTTGCGATGCGCCCAGCCGGTGATGCGGTGTTCGATCAGTGAGAAAATCGCGTAGAGCGAAACGCCAAGACCAGCGAGCACAAATAGCCCCGCAAAGACCAAGGGCACATTGAAGGAGGATGAGGCGATCATCATCATATTACCGATGCCACGATTGGAAGCGACGGTTTCCGCCACGACGGAACCGACAAAGGCTAACGCAATCGCCACCTTCAAGGACGCGAAGAAATAAGGCATCGCCCGCGGCAGGGAGACATTCCACAGAATATCCAGCTTGGATGCCTTGAGGGTTTTCATGACATCCTCAAGCTCCGGCTCCACCGTCGCGATGCCGGTCGCGACATTCACGACAATCGGGAAGATGCAGATGATCATAGCGGTCAGGATGGCGGGCACCGTGCCGGCACCATACCAAAGCACGAAAATCGGCACCACTGCGACCTTAGGGATGGAGGAAAACCCAACCAACAGTGGATAGGCGGTATCATAGGCAAGGCGGGAGGAGCCGATCAGCACGCCAATGGCAACACCAATCGCGACCCCAAAGGCAAAGCCCACCAAGGTTGTGTAAAGTGTCTGATAGGTATGGGGCCAAATGGCAGGCCAATACTTGATCAGCGCGGCGATGATCTGTGTGGGGCGCGGCAGAAGAATATCAGAAATATTTGCGGCCAGGCAGAACAATTCCCAAAAGACGAAGACGCCGATGATCAGCGCGGTGGAGGCTGCCTTTTCCCGGGCGATATCAAGAATGCGCTGCATGGTTTCAGCCCTGCCCTGGCGGATGGTTGACAATGCCGGTGCCACCACGCGCACCGACAATCATGGCGCGCAGGCGCTGATTGAGAGCGACGAAATCCGGCTGAAAGGTCATGTCAATTGTACGCGGGCGCGGCATATCCACCGGCGAATCATCCAGAATACGCCCAGGCCGCGCGCTCATCACACAAATGCGATTGGCGAGATAAGCCGCTTCTCGCAAATCATGCGTCACCAGCAGTACCGTGAGTTTCTTGGAGAGCCACAGATCCTGCATAATCGCCCAGAGTTCCTCACGCGTGAATTGATCAAGCGCGCCGAAGGGCTCATCCAGCAACAACAATTCCGGGTCATGGATCAGCGCGCGGCAGAGATTGGCGCGCTGCATCATCCCGCCCGAAAGCTGCCACGGGTATTTGTCGCCAAAGCCGGAAAGCCCAACCTGCGCCAGCAGCGCTTCAACGCGGTCGCGAAATTCGCCTTTGCGCTTTGCCGAAAATTCACCGCGAAAGGGCGGCACAATCTTCAGCGGCAGCATCACATTGTCGCGAATATTGAGCCAAGGCAGCAGCGTTGGGTTCTGATAGGCCATGCCGATCCGGATGGGGTTGGCGCCAATTTCTCGCCCGCCGATGAAGACATAGCCGGATGATGGTTTTAGCAATTCGCTGACCATTTTCAGGATGGTGGATTTGCCGCAGCCGGAAGGGCCAACCAGCGCCACGAAATCGCCCTCAGAGATCGTCAAATCCGTGGGTTGCAGCGCCTGCACAGCTTTCTCGCCACGCCCAAAAGTGACCGAGGCCTGTTCAAAGGCGATGAAAGGACGCGCGATGGGCGCGGCGATGCTTGATGCGGTAGTCATGACGTTCATGAAGCAGTCCCGGCAGACACTTTGGCTGGGCCTTGCAAAACTGCTGCCAGGGTTTGATCTGTATTGAGTGGCTTCGCCTGCGGCATGCGCTGGATATCCGTGACCTGCCTTCCCCAGCCCGACGTGGCCTCAACCAACTTACGGTCGCGCTGCACGAAACGCCCGCGCACCAGGGTATGGATGGGAATGCCGGTGACGCTGACACCTTCAAAAGGCGTGATGCGTGCACGCACGGAATGCAGTGCGGCGGCGCGGATCACCTCG
>JBBAUC010000066.1:14461-14835 GCA_040398485.1 Roseomonas sp.
TTCTTTCCATATCCACGACTGCGATATCGGCATGGGCGCCGATTTCAATACGCCCCTTCATCGGCCAAAGGCCAAAGCTATGGGCTGGGTTCTCTGCTGAAATCTTCACGTAATGCTCAAGGCTTATGCTGCCCTTTGCCACTTCATTGAGCATCAGCGGCATTTGCGTTTCCACACCCGGGAAGCCGCAATCAGCGCGCCAGATGATGTCCTGCTGCTTTTCTTCCGGCGTATGCGGCGCATGATCGGTTGCGATCATGTCCACCACGCCGTTCTGCAAAGCCTCCCAGATGGCGAGGGAATCCGAATGCTCCCGCACCGGCGGATTGACGCGAATGATGGACCCAAGCCGGGCGTAATCGCGCGTGTCCAAC
>JBBAUC010000067.1:0-14309 GCA_040398485.1 Roseomonas sp.
TGCCGGCAACGCCAGAACTGGTAGCCGTAGCCCTGATCCCAATCGCTGTCGGGATTGCTGCCGTTGGCCACCTGCCGGCTCGTCGCCTCCTCGACCCACGCCGCCGGGACGATCTGCCGCCCCTCCCACTCCCCCTTCGCGAGGAGCAGCTGGCCGAACTTGGCGATGTCGCCGGTGCGGATGCTCAATCCGAATCCGCCGATACTCATCCCCTCGGGGCTTTCCTCCCAGGTCGGCTCCTCGATGCCGAGGGGCTCGAAAAGCCTGGGCTTGAGATAGTCGAGGAGTTTTTCCCCCGTCGCTTTCTCCACGATCGCCGACTGCATGAAGGTGGCCGGCGTGTTGTAGAGGAAGTGGGTGCCCGGCTTGAACGGCACCCGGTGGGCGAGAAACTGCTTCACCCACGGCCCGCCCCGCGATTGCGGCGGCTCCACCTGGTGGCCGGTGGCCATGCGGAGCAGATCCGCCACGCGCATCCCCTCGAGGTTGGCGTACCGCTCCGTCGGGGCCTCGGCCGGAAAGAACTTCAGCACCGGATCATCGACCCGCAGCTTCCCCTCCGCCGCCGCGATTCCCACCGCCGTCGACGTGAAGCTCTTGGAGAGGGAGTAGAGCTGGTGCCGCAGCTGCGGCTTGTAGGGAGCCCACCAGCCCTCGGCGATCACGTGTCGGTGGCGGACCACGATCACGCTGTGGAGACCGTCGGCGACGGCGGGATCACCCGCCTGATCGAGCGCTGCGACGAAGGCGAGAAGATCGTTCGACGACACCCCCTGGGCCTCCGGGGCGCTACGGGGAAGCTCCGCGGCGCGGGAGACGACGCCGGAGAGCGTGAGCAGGAGCAGAAGAAGGCGACAAACCACGATGGGGCAACTCCCGTGGGAAGATGAAGTCAGTGGCTGTGGCGCGGCACCGTCCGGCAGACATCGCGGAAGGAGCAGGCGAAGTCGAGGCAGCCTCCGGTGTGCAACTGCCCGACAGAATCGCGATAGAGCTGCTGCCAGGGGGTCGCCCCCGGCGGCACGCGATCCCAGGCGGACGTATCGCGGGCCGACCACTCGGCATCCGGGACGAGCGCGTCCACCCGCCCCTTCCGCAGATCGATCTGCACCCGGTCGCCGGTGCGGAGTCTGGCGAGCCCCCCTCCGGCGTAGGCTTCCGGCGAGGCGTTGAGGATCGAGGGGCTCGCCGCGGTGCCACTCTGCCGGCCGTCGCCGAGCGTGGGAAGCTCCGAGATGCCGCGGCGGACGAGGGCCTCCGGCGGGAGCATGTTCACCACCTCGCCGCTGCCCGGAAAACCGAGCGTGCCGCAGCCGCGGATGACCAAAAGCGAGGTCTCGTCGATCCCCAAGGCGGGGTCGTCGATCCGGGCGTGGTAGTCCTCGGGCCCGTCGAAGACCACCGCCCGGCACTCGAACGTCTCCTCGGCCCCGGGGCGCCGGATGCCTTTCGCAATTAAACGGAGTGGTAAGGCATGGCGACGAAAGCGGCGGCAGGGGCGGAACCGGTCGAAGCCCGCGACGAACAGGTGGAGGGCATGATGCTCGACATCCAGTCAGCGGCGGTGAAGAAGCTGATCGCCCGCGGCAAGGAACGCGGCTATGTCACGGTAGACGAAATCAACGCCGTATTGCCCTCAGAACAAGTGTCTTCGGAAATGATCGAAGACACCATGGCGATGCTAAGCGAAGCCGGCATCACCGTATCCGAAGCCGAAGAAGCGGAAGAAGGCGAAGGCGCGCTGGTGAAGCCCGCGACGCGCGCGGATGGTGAGGAAGAAGAAGAAGCCAGCGGCAATGTGGATGAGGAAAGCGTCGGGCGCACCGATGACCCTGTCCGCATGTATCTGCGTGAAATGGGCAGTGTTGAATTGCTGTCCCGCGAAGGCGAAATCGCCATCGCCAAGCGGATCGAAGCCGGGCGCGACATGATGATCGGCGGCTTGTGCGAAAGCCCGCTGACCTTCAGGGCCATTCTGCGCTGGCATGAAGCGGTGCGCCAGACGCCGCCCCGCATGCTGCTGCGCGACATTATTGACCTGGAAGCAACCCAATCCGCCGGCAGCCCCGACGCCGCAGCTTCAGCCGCCGCTGCCGTAGTTGAGGAATTCGAAGAAGGTGAGGAAGGGGAAGGGGTTGGGCTTTCACTCTCCGCACTCGAAGAAAAACTGAAGCCGGAAGTGCTCGCCAATTTCGAGCAGATCGAAGCCATCTACGCGAAGCTGTCAAAGCTGAGTTCCAAACGCATGGAAGCCTTTACCTCGGGCGAGGAATTGGCGCTGCGCGGCGAGAAGAATTACGAAAAGCTGCGCAGTGAATTGATCACGCTGGTTGAAAAGGTGCAGTTGCACAATAACCGCATCGAAGAACTGGTTGATCAGCTGAAAACGCTGAACCGCCGCATGACCACGATGGAAGGCCAGGTGCTGCGCCTTGCCGATAGCCAGAAGGTCAAGCGCGATGAATTCCTAGCGCAATGGCGCGGCAGCGAAATGGACCCTGCCTGGCTGGAACGCGTTGGTAATCTGCCGGGCAAGGGCTGGAAGCCCTTTGTCGCGAGGTACGGCACTGAGGTTGAACAAATCCGCACGCGCATCAGCGAAGCTGCCAATGAAACCGGCCTGCCGGTCGCGGAATTCAAGCGGGTTTATGCGACCGTGTCGCGCGGCGAACGCGACATGACCCAGGCGAAGAAGGAAATGATCGAGGCCAATCTGCGGCTCGTGATTTCCATCGCCAAGAAATATACCAATCGCGGCCTGCAATTCCTGGATTTGATCCAGGAAGGCAATATCGGCCTGATGAAGGCCGTGGATAAATTCGAATATCGCCGTGGCTACAAGTTCAGCACCTATGCCACCTGGTGGATCCGCCAAGCGATCACACGTTCCATCGCCGATCAGGCGCGCACCATCCGCATCCCCGTGCATATGATTGAAACCATCAATAAGCTGGTGCGCACATCGCGCCAGATGCTGCATGAAATCGGGCGTGAACCTCAGCCGGAAGAACTGGCCGAAAAGCTCGGCATGCCGCTCGAGAAAGTGCGCAAGGTACTGAAAATCGCGAAGGAACCGATCAGCCTTGAAACCCCAATCGGGGATGAGGAAGACAGCCACCTTGGCGATTTCATTGAAGACAAGAACGCGATCATCCCGATTGATGCCGCGATCCAATCCAATCTGCGCGAACAAACCACGCGCGTGCTGGCCAGCCTGACCCCGCGCGAAGAACGCGTGCTGCGCATGCGCTTTGGCATCGGCATGAATACGGATCACACTTTGGAAGAAGTGGGCCAGCAATTTAACGTAACCCGCGAACGCATCCGCCAGATTGAAGCCAAGGCACTGCGCAAACTGAAACACCCAAGCCGCAGCCGTAAGCTTAGGTCGTTTTTGGATAATTGAGGGAAAGAAGGGGGCTCTGCCCCCTGAACCCCGCCGGGGTAACAGTGTTACCCCGGACCCCGCCAAAATTTCTGCCACAAAACCGATATTATTCCTCGGTGAAGAAATCCTCGTCGAGTCGCTTGAACTCTACGACACGATTGGTCCTAACACCGACATTATAGGTAACCATCAGTTCCGTCAGACGCTTGCCATCAATCAGGATAATGCGTTGCGGCACGCGCGATGCGAAATCCATCGCCTGCGCCGAGAAGGATGATGTGGTGACGCAAACACCCTTGGTCGCACCCAATCCAACAAGACTACCCGTGAAAGCCTGCACTTCAGGGCGGCCCACAGATGAACCTGGGGCATATCGTTTCGCCTGCACATAAACCCGGTCCAAGCCAAGCGCATCTTCGTTGATGACGCCATCCACGCCACCATCGCCAGACTTGCCAAGCTGCTCCGCTGCATTCAGCCGCGAACCGCCATAACCCATGGCCACCAGCAATTCCACGATGAGCTGCTCAAAGAATTGCGGCGAATTCTGTAGAATGCGGCTCAATAGATCATCGCGTAGCGCAGCGTTGAATGCCTTTTCGGCATCGCTGATGATTTCTTCCGGCGTCGCCGCTGGCGGTTCGAGCGCGCCGCTATCGCCCTCAGGCTGCGCCGCTTCGGATTTTCCATAGAACTCCTTGAAAGCCGGCAGTGTCAGAAGATACTTGGTATTGAGATTGGCGGGTGGTTTTTTCAGAAGCGCTTTGCCCATTTCCGATAGGGTGAACCGTCCACGCTTCGGGCTTTCCAGCAAGCCTGCCTTGGTCAAATAGAATTTGGCCCAATGAATACGATTATGCAGAAGGCGTTGCTTGCCACTCGGCAGCATCTCCTCAGCCTCAGCGGCTGATAGACCATCGCTCTTTGCAATCTCGACCGCAGCCATTGGAACCAAAAACTCACCCTGAGCGGCAAGTTTCAGGATTGGTAGCATCAAGCTTTGATAATCGGGGATTGCCACGGATCGACCGCCCTATAGGAAGATCTAGAGATTAGTCCGAAACGGAAGAGAAACTATATAGAGAAAATACGCTACACCCATCTTGGCATCGACCTAATCCAATCACCCACACCCGCTCGGCACCCCCTGTGCCGCGCACCAAGCAAGCGCCTCATCCTCCGCTTTCTGATCTGCTTCGCGGATCAGTTCCAGAAAAGCCTGCTCTGCCGCGCCAAGGATACGGTTGCGCAAAGTGATGATGCCGGGGTGGATTGAGGCCCAAGGGGCGCGTTGCCAGGGCAGCGCCATAATGTCCCCGTGGCGCAGGGCGTCCATCGCCATGGTCACACTTACGCCGGCAATGGCATCGCATTGCGGCAGCAGTTTCAGCATGACTGTCGGGCTTTCATGCACCAGGGCTGGGAAGGCCGGATGCGGCTGCCCCAGGCGGCGCGCTTCTTCGCGGGCCGCAATATGCGGTGCCTGCACCTCGCGCGGCGCGCGACCAATAAAAGCCAGCGGATAGGACATGATATCCGCCAGGCTCACGCTGCCGCGCTCAGCCAGCGGGTGGCCCGCACGTGCCACAAAAATCCCAGGCTGAGGGCGCAGCTTTTCCACCACCAAGGCAGGATCAGCCAAGAAGCCGCGCAGATCCATCACGCCGATGGGCGCTTCGCGTTCCAGGATTGCGGGGGGCACTTCCGTCCAATTGGCGGAAACCAGCCTGACCCGCGTATTGGGAAAGGCGGACAGCATGCGCGCCGCCGCGGTAAGGCAAAGTGTCTCGGCCATATAAGCGCCGGCAATCACATCCAAATCATGGGTCTGGGTGCCGCGCGCTTCGGCCAAATGCCGGTCCAACCTTTCCAGACTATCCAGAATGGCGCTGCCCTCGGCAATGATGGCGCGGCCCAGATCAGTGGCAATCACGCCGCGCCGGCTGCGTTCGAACAACTTGCCGCGCAGCCGCGCTTCCAGCCGCGCGAGCGCGCGGGTCATGGCAGGCTGGGCAATACCCAGTACCCGTGCGGCGCGCACCAGGCTGCCGTGATCGTCAATCGCCTTGACCAGCCGAAGCTCTCGAACCTCAATCATACACCACCAGTAGAATTTCAGATTGCCAAAAAGGTATTGAACTGACTTGTTGCAAAAATGGCAATAACTGTTAAACGGCGTTCATTATAGCGGTGGTTCAGCAGCATGATGGTGTTGCCCAACCGGCCCGGGCAGGGAAGTGAAGGGGCGGCCATGGCCTGGATAACAGGTGGCACCTTCCTGATGGGCTCGGATCGACATTATCCCGAAGAAAGACCCAGCCACAATGTGACGGTGGCGGGTTTTTGGATGGACCAAACCGCGGTGACGAACCGCGATTTTGCGCGTTTTGTCGCGGCCACTGGTCATAAGACCATTGCCGAACGCCCGCTTGACCCCACGCTTTATCCTGGTGCGCCCTCAGATATGTTGGTGCCCGGCGCACTTGTTTTCCGCATGACGGATGGCCCGGTGGATACGCGCGATATCCGCCATTGGTGGCATTGGACCAAGGGCGCCTGCTGGCACGCGCCGGAAGGCCCGGGCAGCGATATCACCGGGCGGGAAGATCACCCCGTGGTGCATGTCGCCTTTGAAGACGCCGCCGCTTACGCCGCCTGGGCCGGCAAGGCATTGCCCACGGAAGCGGAATGGGAATTTGCCGCGCGCGGTGGGCTGGAAGATGCTGAATTCGCCTGGGGTGATGAATTGGCGCCAGGCGGCTTACACTTGGCCAATACCTGGCAGGGCCCCTTCCCCTGGCGTAATTTTGAAGCCGATGGCTTCACCGGCACCTGCCCGGTGCAGAGCTTTCCGCCCAATGGCTACGGGCTTCATGAGGTTTGCGGCAATGTCTGGGAATGGACCGTGGATTGGTGGGGCGCGCAGCACGCCGCCGATCCGGAAAGCCCCTGCTGCGTTGCCGAAAATCCGCGCGGGCCGGGCATGGAGGCTTCCTTCGATCCCCTTCAGCCCGCCATTCGCATTCCGCGCAAGGTCGTGAAGGGCGGTTCCTTCCTTTGCGCACCATCCTATTGCAGACGCTACCGGCCCGCCGCGCGTCATGCTCAAATGGTGGATACAGGCATGAGCCATATCGGCTTTCGCTGCATCCGCCGCCCATAGTCGAAACAACAGGAAAACAGATCACATGAGCCAAGATAATCAGCGCCCTTCGCGCCGAAATATGTTGCTGGGCGGGGCCGCAGGGCTTGCCGCTAGCGTCATGGGTGGCGTGCAGATGGCGCAGGCGCAGCAGCCAGCCACCCCCGCGCGCCCGGCCGCCCCGCAGGGCCGGCCAAATATTCTGGTGATTTTCGGCGATGATATCGGCTGGTCCAATATCTCGGCCTACAACATGGGCATGATGGGCTATCGCACGCCCAATATTGATCGCATCGCTAAAGAAGGCGCGATCTTCACCGATGCCTATGGCGAGAATTCCTGCACCGCCGGCCGTTCCGCCTTCATCACCGGCCAAAGCCCCTTGCGCACGGGCCTTTCCAAGGTGGGCCTGCCCGGTGCGCCGGAAGGCATGCGCGCGGAAGACCCGACTATTGCCGTGCTGCTGAAGGCGATGGGCTACGCCACCGGCCAATTCGGCAAGAACCACCTGGGCGATCGTGATGAGCATTTGCCCACCATGCATGGCTTCGATGAATTCTTCGGCTCGCTCTATCACCTGAACGCGGAAGACGAGCCGGAAAATGCGGATTATCCGCGTAATCCTGAATTCCGCCAGCGCTTCGCGCCGCGTGGCGTTTTGAAGACCTGGGCCAATGCGGATGGCACGCAGCGGATCGAAAATACCGGCCCGTTGACCATGAAGCGCATGGAAACGGTGGATGAGGAATTCCTTGCTGGTGCGCTGGATTTCATGGATCGGCAGCACCGTGCCAATAGGCCCTTCTTCACCTGGTTCAATTCCACGCGCATGCATATCTGGACGCGACTGAAGGCGGAAAGCCAGGGCAAGACCGGGCTTGGCATTTATCCTGATGGCATGGTGGAACATGATGGCCATGTCGGCCAATTGCTGAAGAAGCTAGATGATCTTGGCATTACGCAAAACACCATCGTGATCTACAGCACCGACAACGGCGCCGAAGTGATGACCTGGCCCGATGGTGGCGCCACACCCTTCCGTGGTGAGAAAGCCACCGCCTGGGAAGGCGGCTTCCGCGTGCCCAGCATGGTGCGTTGGCCCGGCCGCATTCAGCCCGGCCAGGTGCTGAACGATATCTTCTCTCATCAGGATTGGTTGCCCACCTTGCTGGCAGCAGCGGGTGAGCCGCAAATCAAGGAGAAATTGCTGGCGGGCCATCGGTCAGGGCGGCGCGATTATAAGGTGCATTTGGATGGCTATAACCAATTGCCATTGCTGACCGGCGCCGGCCCCGGCGCGCGGCGGGAAATGTTCTACTTTACCGATGATGGTGATTTAGCAGCCCTCCGCTACGATCAATGGAAGCTGCATTTCATGATCCAGGAACATCATGGGCTTGAAGTGTGGGAACGGAGCTTCACGCCGCTCCGCTTGCCGATGCTGTTCAATCTGCGCTCAGACCCCTTCGAAAGGGCGACAGAGTCCATGAATTATGGTCGCTGGCGGATAGAACGCGCCTATGCGCTGGTACCGGCGCAGGTCTATGTCGGGCGCTTCCTGGAAAGCTTCAAGGATTTCCCGCCGCGGCAACGGCCCGGCAGTTTCAGCCTGGGCGATGCCATGCAGCGGCTGCGCCGCGGTTCGGCGAATTAGGCTTTCGCGAAATGCCGCGCCATGGGTTTCTCATGGCGCGGTGCATTCACATGGATTGGCAGAAAAAGACTTGAGGTCGATAAGATGATTCAGCACCTCCCGAAAACATTGCCTTGGGGGCATCACAAAGCGACATCTACGCGCCTTTTGTCCGCGTCGCTTTGGCTACTGCTTTCGGCCCTTATCCTGCCAGCACAGGCGCAAACCATCCCGCGTGCGGAACCAGGATGGCAATTTTCCGTAACACCCTATGCCTGGGTGCCATCCATTGATGGCACGCTGCGTTATCAGCTCCCAGGGCAGCCGGGGCCGGATTCTGCGGATGTCAGCAAGGATGGCACCAGCGTGTTGGAAGCGCTCAATTTCGCGGCAATGATCGCCGCCGAAGCGCGCTATCAGCGTTATTCTGTAATGACAGATTTCATCTACCTGGATCTTGGCGCCAATGGCAGCAAAGTCCGCGATGTGAACTTTGGCGGTGGCGGCAGTACTGGCGTTGGGGCCAATCTTGATCGCGGCACGGAATCTTCCTTGAGTGGCAGCCTATGGACCCTGATGGGTGGCTATACCGTCCTGCAAGGGGATTGGGGCCATGCCGATATCGTTGGCGGTTTTCGGCTGTTCTCGCTGAATTCAGAAACCAATATTCGCCTTGCCGGCGATGTGACGGCGCCGAGCGGTTCCGCCAGTTTCAACCGCAATGCGAAGCTGAGTGAAAGTGCCACCTTGTTCGATGGCATCATCGGCATGCGTGGGCGTCTTGGTATCGGCAAAGGGTTTTATGCGCCCTATGCTTTCGATATCGGTGCGGGCAGTTCAACGCTCACTTGGCAGGCTTCCGCCGGGCTTGGATACCAATTCAGCTGGGGCGGTGTCGCGCTTGGGTATCGGCATCTTTCCTATGAGCAAGGCAGCAAGAATCTGGTGCAGGATTTATCCTTTAGCGGCCCATTCCTGGCGTTGAATTTCACCTTTTGATCTGGCGATGCGTCACGCGCAGGGGAGAATGAGATGAAAACATCAATACCGCATCTTGGCCGTCGCACATTCGGTGTGATGATAGCAGCACTGCCAGCAGCGGCACTCGCGCAGGGCGCGGACCCGCTGCCTTCCTGGCGCGAAGGCCCGCGCAAGCGTGCGCTGCTTGATTTTGTCGCTTCCGTCACGCGCGAAGGCAGTGCGGGATATGTCCCGCCCGCTGAGCGCATTGCTGTGTTTGACAATGATGGCGCGCTTTGGGTGGAGCAGCCGGCCTATCCGCAGCTTATCTTTATGCTGGATCGCATTCGCGCCTTGGCGCCGCAAAACCCCGCCTGGCAGCAGGATTCGGTGCTGCGCGCGGCCATTGCGGGCGATATGCATGGCGTCATGGCGGGCGGCAATGAAGGGCTGATGCGGCTCGCGGGCGCCGCCATGGCCGGTAATTCGCCGGAGGAATTTCAGGCCATCGCCGCCGAATGGTTGAAGACTGCGCGGCATCCGAAATGGAACCGCCCCTATACTGCGCTGGTCTATCAGCCGATGCTGGAAGTGCTGCGCTTTCTGCGTGCTTCGGGCTTCACGAACTTCATCGTCTCGGGCGGCGGCGTTGAGTTCGTGCGCGCCTTTGCGGAAGAAACCTACGGAGTTCCGCCGCAGCATGTTGTGGGGTCAAGCTTTGCGCTGAAAGTGACGGAAGATGCCGGGCGCCTGACGCTGTTGCGTGAACCGCGCGTGGATTTCATTGATGATGGCCCGGGCAAGCCGATTGGCATTGCGCGCCATATCGGCCGGCGCCCGATTGCGGCCTTTGGCAATTCGGATGGCGATTTTGAAATGCTGCGCTACACCACGGAAGGGTCAGGCCTGCGCTTCGGCATGATCATTCGCCATGATGATGCTGAACGTGAATTCGCCTATGACCGCGAAAGCCATATCGGGCGCTTGGCGCGCGCTTTGGATGCCGCGCCGGCGCGTGGCTGGCAGGTGGTATCCATGCGCGATGATTGGGCGCGGGTGTTTCCCTGAAAGGTCTAACCCTCAAAACCGCCTAAGCAGCCGGTCTATATAGTCCAACTCAACCGGCGCGCGTTCACGCTCCGCGCCGCGGCGGCGGAGTTCCTGTTGCAATTGATGCGAACGCAGCCGTTCCGCTTCGCCTGGCACCAAGGTATCGCCGGCATTATCCTGCGCTGAACCGCCAGTTTCTCGGCGGTCGCGCCCCAGCGGGTCACGGCCTTCGCCACGCTGGGCTTCCTGACCCTGCCCTTCGCTGCCTTGCTGGCCGCCGGCCATTCCCTGGCCCTCGCCCTCACCTTCGCCTTCACCTTCGCCAGGTTGCGGCGGGCCGAATTGGCGCTGCATGCGTTGCGACATTTGCCGCCCGCCTTCCGTCAGCGCGCGGATCGCCTGTTGCTGCGCGCCGCGCGGGTCCCGCCCTTCACCGAGCGCCTCCGCCGCATCACGCATGGCGCGATCCGCCTCGCCCAAGGGGGCTGGCACATCACCGGTCAATTCGCCCACTTGCTGCATCAATTCACCCAGCGCGCGGCGCAGCGCGCGTTGCGTGCGCGCATCCCGCGCGGCTTCTTCACGGGCTTCGGGTGTTTGCGGGCGGGGCGGCGGTGGCCGGCGCGCATCATTGCGCGTGTTTTCCTGATCTCCACTGCGGCGATGCGCACGGTCCAGCATTTCGGTTTCCCGACGGACCATATCCTGCAGCGCGCCCATTTGCTGCTGGCCGCGTTGGCGTTGTTGGCGCTGGCGATCCTCGGCCCGGCTGGTGCGGCCTTCTTCCAGGGCTTGCAGCATTTCCTCAAGCTCGGCCATTTCGCGTTCGGCATCTTCCTGCCGGCCATCGCGCGTGGCGTCTTCCAGGCGGCGGGTGCGGCGTTCCAGTTCCCGGCGGTCAAAGACGCGCTGCTGAGGGTCGTAGGCCAGCGCCTCATTATTTTCGCGCTGCATCCGCTCGGCGAGGGCTTCCAGATGGCGGCGGATGGCTTCGCGCAATTCCTGAATGCGGCGCTGCAACTCGGCACGTTGTTCGGCGCGTTCTTCTGGGCTGCGTTCTGGGTTGGCCTCGGCGTTTTCGCGGCGCGCTTCTTCCAGGGCTTCGCGCAGGGCTTCACGCGCCTGGGCCAAAGCGCGGGCGCTGCGGTCCGTGCGGCCTTCTTCCAAGGCGACCGCTACATCCCACAAAACCTGCTGTACTTCCGGCACGGCTTCATCACGCCGGTCGCGCATCAGCCGATGCCGGGCAGAACGCAGCGTCAGGTACATGCCCGTATCATGTTCGAAAGCTTCGGGCGCATTGGTGATGCGGTCCAATTCGCGCCGTGCCGGTTCTCGTGCGCTGGGGTCAAGAGACAGCGCGCGACGGAGAGCGACTAATTGCTGCGCGACAGGGTGGGAAAAGCGCTGTTCCGGCAGCACCAGAAACGCGCCTTCGGATTTGCCTTCCTGTTCCGCGCCATCGCGCGCGAAAAGCCGCGCTTCCACTTCCAGCCCGGCCCAAGGATGCGCCGAGAAATCATGCTGCGCCGCCCCCTGCGCCTGGCGCGGCGCGCCGCCGGGCAAGGGCATATCCTGCGTCACCGGCGGTGCAGATGGCCGCTGCTTCAGCCGCAATTCAACGCGCAGCGCCACCAAGCCCCAATCATCTTGCGCCTTCCACGGCAGGCGCAGCCCCAGCCCGCGGCCCGCGCGTGCGGGAGAGGGATCCCAGGCAACCACCGGCGGTGCATCGGGAGTCAAGGTCAGCGCCCATTGCGCCACATCGCGCCCATCGCGCTTCAGCACCAAAGCGCCACCTTCCGTCAAAGGCAGTTCCAGCGCGTGGCTTTGCGCATCCATGCGCGCAAAAGCATGGACCGCGCTGCCCAGGCGCAATTCCGGCGGATTGGCGCTGCCTGAGAACACCATATGCAGCCGGCTACCCGCCGGCACCGCCACCGCGCCGCCTTCAGCCTTCAGGAATTGCGGCGGCGCGCCGGTATAGGCGGGCGGCGTCACCCAGGCTTCAAATCGCGCGGCCAAAGCGGCTGGTGCGGAAGCGGGTTCGGCGAAAGGCGGCACAAGGGCAGCGAGCAGCCGTTCCGGCGCTTCCCGCCCTGCCATGCCAAGGCTGGCCACAAGCGCCACCAGCACGGCGGCGCGCAAGGCGCGCGGGTCTCGTGCCGCCAGCCCCGGTGAGGGCCGCGCCACGCTCAACCGCCCAAGCTGCGCCGCCGCACGGTCCCGATGCGCCTGCCACAGTGCCTGCGCCATGGGGTCATCGCCGGCGGGGCGATCCGCCAACACGGCGAGCGGGCGATGCGCCAGGCCAGAATCGCGTTCCAGCCGCCGCGCCGCCGCATCCGCCGCCGGCGCCCGCAGCCCCTGCGCAGCGTGATAGCCAAAATAGCCAAGTGCTGCGGCAAAGCCGATCAGGATCAGCAAATGCAAAGCGGGCGGCAGCGTGGGCAGCAGCCCGGTAAAGGCCAGCACCAAAAACGCGCCGATCACGCCAAGCGATGGCCAAAGCGCCCGCCAAGCACCCTCCCACCAAAGCGCCAGCCGAGAAAGCCCAAGCTTCAAGCCCAGGGCACCAAGGCCCCGGCTTTCAGGCGACGCTTTCCCCGGCGTTTCGCTCATTCCATCAGCCATTCCGGCACACGCTGGCCGGCATGCAAAGCCTCATAGGATTGGCGGTCCCGCACCACGGCGAAGCGCGCGCCATCCACCAAAACCTCGGCCGCCAAGGGGCGTGCGTTATAGGTAGAAGACATGGTGGCGCCGTAAGCCCCGGTATCGAGCAAAGCGACCAAGGCGCCGGGCGGCAGATCAGGCAAAGCCCGGTCACGCGTGAAGCAATCGCTGCTTTCGCAGACGGGGCCAACCACATCCGCCGGCGCGAGAGGCGCAACAAGCGCGGCTGGCGAGACCGGCAGAATGCCATGCCAGGAATCATACATGGCCGGGCGCAGCAGGTCATTCATCGCCGCATCCAGCACCACGAAGCGCCGCGCCGCGCCCTGCTTTTGCAGGATAACGCGAGACAGCAACACCCCCGCCGGCCCGGCAATCCAGCGCCCCGGTTCCAGCATGACCGGCAGCCCAAGCGCGCCGAGTTCCGCCTTGATCGCCCCAGCCAGCGCCGCTGGCGCAGGCGCGATTTCATCGCGATAGGCAATGCCAAGCCCGCCGCCGCAATCCACACGCTCAATCGGCAGCGCTTGCGCGCGAATGGCCCGCACCAATTCCGCCAAGCGCGCATAGGCAGCGCGATAAGCACCCATGCCAATTGTGATCTGACTGCCGATATGGGTTGCGATGCCAATCGGGCGAATGCCGGGCAGCGCGGCCATGCGCGCGTAAAGCGTCAGCGCATCATCATAAGCGACGCCGAATTTATTCTCGCTGCGGCCAGTGGTGATCTTGGCGTGGGTCTTCGCATCCACATCCGGATTGACGCGAATGGCCACCGGCGCGATGCGCCCCATGCCGGCGGCGATCGCGGAAATCATATCGATTTCCTCAATGCTTTCGGCATTGATCTGCATGATGTTTTCAGCAAGTGCCAGGCGGATTTCGCGTTCGGATTTGCCAACACCGGAAAAGACAATCGCGCTGGCGGGAATGCCGGCGGCACGTGCGCCACGCAATTCGCCTTCACTCACCACATCAGCGCCAAGCCCTTCGCGGCCAAGCAGCGCCAGCACTGAAAGATTATCATTGGCCTTGGTGGCGAAATGCACGGTCGCCGTCAGCCCCGCATCCGCCAGGGCCGCGCGCAAGGCCCGCGCACGGCGGCGCAAAGTGCCGGCGGAATAGACCCAAGTTGGCGTGCCCACCACCTCGGCAATGCGCTTAAGCGGCACATCTTCCATCACCAGCCCATCATGGGCGTGGCGCGTCAGTTGCGGGCGCTGTGCCAGCAATTCGGCGAAGGACGGGTCAGAGCCCGGATCAAGGGCAGGAGCAGAAGCGGCCATCCCCCTATTGTCGTGATGCGCGCGGATTATCGCAAGCGGGAAAGCGCCTGATCAGCGATTTGGGTATTGCCGGGGATGGGTCACTTCCTCGGCGGGGCCGGGCGGCCGGATTGGCCCCATGCGGCCACAGGCCGTGGCCAGGAAGGCCACCGCCAGCAGCAGCAACAGAGATCG
>JBBAUC010000068.1:0-14155 GCA_040398485.1 Roseomonas sp.
AATTGGGTCGTTCGCTGCCCGGCATGACGATTGTGTGTGGCGATAGCCATACCTCAACGCATGGTGCCATGGGCGCGCTGGCGTTTGGCATTGGTACATCGGAAGTGGAACATGTGCTGGCGACGCAGACGCTGCTGCAAAAGCCGGCCAAGAACATGCGCGTTTCCGTGGATGGCAACCTCGCTTTTGGCTGTTCCGGCAAGGATATTGTGCTGGCGATCATCGGCAAGATCGGCACGGCGGGCGGCACGGGCCATGTCATTGAATATGCCGGGGATGCGATCCGCGCGCTCGACATGGCAGGCCGCATGACGGTCTGCAACATGACCATCGAAGGCGGTGCGCGGGCTGGCATGGTGGCGCCGGACCAAACCACCTTCGATTACATCGCAAAAACGCCGAATGGCCCGAAGAATGAGGCTTTCAAGCGCGCCCTTGAATGGTGGAAGACGCTGCCTTCCGATGCGGGTGCGCATTTCGACAAGGAATTGCGCCTGGCTGCGCATGAAATCGCCCCGCAAGTGACCTGGGGCACGAACCCCGAAGCGGTGCTGCCGATCACCGGCATTGTGCCGAACCCAGCGGATGAGGGCGATGAAGCCAAGCGCGCGCAATTGCAGCGCATGGTTGACTATATGGGCCTGACCCCCGGCCAGCGCCTGACCGATCTCAAGGTTGATGTGGTTTTCGTGGGTTCCTGCACCAATAGCCGCATTGAGGATATCCGCGCCGCTGCCGCCATCGCCAAGGGCCGCCGCGTGGCGGATCATGTGCGCGCTTTGGTCGTGCCTGGCTCTGGCCTCGTGAAGAAGCAGGCCGAAGCGGAAGGGCTGGATCGCATTCTACGCGAAGCGGGCTTTGAATGGCGCGAAGCGGGTTGTTCCATGTGCCTTGGTATGAACCCCGATAAGCTCACACCTGGTCAGCGCAGCGCCAGCACGTCCAATCGCAATTTCGAAGGCCGTCAGGGCCCCGGTGGGCGGACCCATTTGTTAAGCCCCGCCATGGCCGCCGCGGCGGCACTCGCGGGCCATTTGGCCGATGTGCGTGATTACCAGCCGAAGGGAGCGATCTGAGATGCAAGCCTTCACCAAGCTTACCGGTATCGCGGCACCCTTGCCCAAAGCGAATGTGGATACGGACCAGATTATCCCGGCGCGGTTTTTGAAATCCATCAGCCGGCTCGGCTTCGGGAAGAATCTTTTCGCCAATTTCCGCTTCAAGGAAGATGGTACGGAGAACCCGGATTTCGTCCTTAATCAGGAACCCTATCGCAAGGCCGAAGTGCTGATCGCGTTTGAGAATTTCGGCTGCGGTTCGTCGCGCGAACACGCGCCCTGGGCCTTGCTGGATTTCGGCATTCGCTGCGTGATCGCCCCTGATTTCGCTGATATCTTCAACAATAATTGCTTCAAGAATGGCGTGCTGCCGGTGCGCCTGCCGCGCGAGATTTGCGAAAAGCTGATGGAAGACGCAAAGATGGGCGGCAATGCGCGCATCAGCGTCGATTTGGAACGCCAGGTGGTGGTGCGCCCGAATGGAGAGGAGATTCCCTTCCAGACTGATCCGCTGCGCCGGCATCTGATGCTGAATGGGCTGGATGATATCGGCCAGACCATGCAGCACGCGCCGGCGATTGATGGCTTTGAAGCGCGTCAGCGCGCTGCCCAGCCCTGGCTTTACACCTGATTGACACGCGCCCTGGCGTAACGCCGGGGCGAAAAGGAAAACGCCATGTCATCGAACAAGAAGCTTCTTATCCTGCCCGGCGACGGGATTGGCCCCGAAGTGATGCGCGAAGTGCGCCGGGTGGTGGATTGGATGGATCGCCGCCGTCATGTCTCCTTCAATATCGAAGAAGGCTTGGTTGGTGGTGCCGCGCTGGATGCCGAAGGCACGCCTTGTTCGGATGAAACGGTGGAACGTGCGAAGGCCGTGGATGCCGTGCTGTTCGGGTCTGTCGGTGGGCCGAAATGGGATTCCATGCCCTTCGACAAGCGCCCGGAATTGGGCGTGCTGCGGCTACGCAAGGATCTTGGCCTTTTCGCCAATCTGCGCCCCGCCGTGGTGCTTGATGCCCTGGTGGATGCTTCGTCGCTGAAGCCCGATCTGGTGCGCGGGCTTGATGTGATGATCGTGCGCGAATCAACGGGCGGTATTTATTTCGGCGAACCGCGCGGCATTCACACAGATGCCAATGGCAAGCGCACCGGCATTGATACGGAAGTCTACACGGAAGACGAAATCGCCCGCGTGGCGCGTATTGCCTTTGACCTGGCCCGCAAGCGTCGCAACAAGGTGACCAGTGTTGAGAAGGCGAATGTCATGCAATCCGGGCGCCTATGGCGCGCCGTGGTGGGTGAGATCGGCAAGGCGGAATTCCCCGATGTCGAACTTGAACACATGTATGCCGATAATTGCGCCATGCAGCTTTGCTCTCGCCCGAAGCAGTTTGATGTCATCCTGGGGTCCAATCTGTTCGGTGATGTGCTGTCTGATTTGGCCGCGGCTTTGACGGGCTCGCTCGGCATGCTGCCATCAGCGACACTGGGCGCCGTGGATGCCTCTGGCCGCCGCCATGCGCTGTATGAGCCTGTGCATGGTTCGGCGCCGGATATCGCCGGCAAGGGCATCGCCAATCCTTGTGCGCAAATCCTGTCCTTCGCCATGCTGCTGCGCTGGTCCTTCGGCATGGAGGAAGATGCGCGCCTGGTGGAAACCGCGGTTGAGAAGGTGTTGGCCGGTGGTCTCCGCACTGCCGATATCATGCAGCCCGGCATGGCGCGCGTTGGCACGAGCGTGATGGGCGAAGCGCTGGTGAGGGAATTGGATAAACTCTCTGCATGACAAATTAGCGACGGCTGCGGGGTTGCGCCTTGGGCGTGGCTCCGCTATCCGTCGCGTCATTAAGGGCGCCCGTAGCTCAGCTGGATAGAGCACCAGACTACGAATCTGGGGGTCAGGAGTTCGAATCTCTTCGGGCGCGCCATTTTTCATGAATTCTACTTAATGTTTGTCGCCTTTCATGTTGGAAGGGCGCGTTTTGCATCTTCAATCGATTATCATTCAACCGGTTTCGGCGTAATGAGTAGGTGCTTCCTGTTCGCTGGTTATTGCATGCATTCGCGCAGTGATTGTGCGTGGCATGAGGTTTCAACATCCTAATCGAATTCTTGCGACTTGTTCTGTACTAGAAAGAGAAGTGACAGGTGTCGGTACCCTCATGCAGAGTTATATTACTCAACAACGTTGAAATTCCAATCGAAAATACAGTGGCTGGGCTTGAAAATATAGGAAGAACCCCTTGGACTTGAGCAAAAGTCAATGGTGAACAGGGGTATGGCTTTGCGTATTCCCGATTCGGAAGTACCGGAATGGTCGCGTCGTCTGCGTAGAGCGCGGCGCGCCAAAGGTTTGTCGCAGGTGGCGCTTAGCGACCTGATCGGCGCCTCTCAAGCGACTGTTGCGGATTGGGAAACCGGCAAGACCAGGCCGCGGCATGAAACCCTGAAGCGGTTACTGCTTGCGCTTGATCTGACCCTGCTTGAACTAATGCCGGATATGCCCCGGCATGCGTCCGAAAGCGTCGCCCAAGCGCCGCTTGCCGCTGGTGAAATCGCCGACCAATTCGGCGCCCTTTTGGACATCGTCTCCCGAGAGTTGGACAGCACCGGCCACCCCGCAAGCCTTGCCAGCAAGGGGCGCTTTGCCTTTCAAATCTGGCGCAGCGCCGGCGGCACCCTGACAGAGGCCGCAGACCCGGAGGCGGCGCGCGAGCAACTTGCCACTATTCGCGCCCTGCTTGCCGATATGCGAAGGCTCAGCCCGCAAGAGTAGTTAGGGCTTGACATAATATCGGAAAAACCGGTAAAAAATATACCGGAGGTTGGCTCATGTTTCTTTCATACAATCTTGCCGACAGACCAGTGCCGGCAATACATCTGCTATCGAGCGACCCTTTGGCGCGTCATGCACCGCAAAAGAAGGTGGGGCTGCTCATATCCCCCGAATACGCTGCGTCGCGCGTCGCAGATCGGTCGGCCCGTAGAACGCTGTTTTGGTTGGGTATGGGCCTGATCCTGTCTGCCTTTGCGCTCATCATTTCATTGGTCTCGCTCGCCCTTTCCTGACCGCCCGGGTTGCCCCGCCGGGCGCGCGGTTGCACACTGACCCCAGCAAGGGGAAGGGAATGCCGCTGTGATGAATACCTCGGCGCGACGCGCGCGTTTTCGCGCCATTCTTGCCGGGGATGCCTGTGTGCACCCGGCTTCGGTTCATGATCCGATCGCGGCGCGAATCGCAACCGATCTTGGTTTTGAAACCGCGATGTTTGCGGGTTCCATCGCCTCCATCGCCGTATTGGGCGCGCCTGACCTTATTCTGGTGACGCTGACGGAATTTGCCGAACAGGCGCGGCGCATCTGCCGCGCCGGGGCGCCGCCCCTGATGGTGGATGCCGATCACGGCTACGGCAATGCGCTGAATGTGATGCGCACGGTGCAGGAATTGGAAACCGCCGGCGTTTCTGCCCTCACCATTGAAGACACAGACCTGCCCCGCGCACATGGCGCGGGCGAACCGGGCTTGCTCAGCCTGGATGCCGGGCTTGGGAAAATCCATGCGGCGCTAAGTGCGCGGGAAGACCCTGGCCTGTTCATTGTGGCGCGCACCAGCGCGGTCAATCTGGTCAGCCTGGATGAAGCCGTGGCGCGCACGCGCGCCTACGCGAAAACCGGTGCCGATGCGCTGTTCTATACCGGTGTGACCGATTGGGTGCAGCTTGCCGCGCTGCAAGCCGCCGCCAATGGTGTGCCGCTGATGCTGGGCGGCACGCCGCCTGCGCTCGCCGATAAGGCAAAGCTTGCGGCGCATGGCGTGCGCATCGCCCTTCAGGGCCATGCACCAAGCTTCGCGGCCATGGCCGCAGTGCATGCGACACTCAAGGCCTTGCGCGATGGCACCCCACCCGGGAAGCTGCCTGGGCTTGCGGATGCCGCGCTGATGAAGGCCGCCATGCGTGAGGATGATTACGCACGCTGGACGCGTGAATTTTTGGCCGGTTGATTATTGAGGAAGACAGAGAATGTTGAGTGAAACTGAAGGCAAATTCCTGACGATGCACGAATTCGCCAAGGCGGCGAAAAATCGGCTGGATGCCAATATCTGGGATTACCTAACGGGGGCGACGGAAACCGAAACCACCATGCGCCGCAATCGCCTGGCGCTGGATACACTGGCGTTCCGCCCGCGTGTGCTGCGTGATGTCTCGTCCATCGACACAACGTCCGAGATGTTCGGCAAGAAGCTGCGCCTGCCGGTCGCCTTGGCGCCGGTGGGTGGCTTGGAAAGCTTCGGCGCCAATGGCGCGGCGACTGCAGGGCAGGGCGCTTCGGCCTTTGGCGTGCCCTTGATTGTTTCTTCCGTCACCAAGCCAGGGCTTGAGGAAACCGCGGCCAATACGCCAGGACCCAAGGTCTTTCAGCTTTATGTGCGCGGTGACGACAACTTCATTGATGATTACGCGGATCGTTCAGTGGCGGCCGGCTATGATGCCTTCTGCTTCACCGTGGATACGGCGGTTTATAGCCGGCGCGAACGTGATATCGCGCGCCGCTTCGCCAAGCCCTGGCGCGCACGGGTGCAGGGCATTGAATTTCAGGCCGCGCTTTCCTGGAAGCAGGTGGATCGCTTCAAGGCCAAGTACAAAATGCCGGTGATTCTGAAGGGCATCGCCACCGCCGAAGACGCCAAGCTTGCCTGCGAACACGGCGTTGATGTGGTTTATGTCTCCAACCATGGCGGGCGGCAGTTGGATCATGGCCGGGGGGCGATGGATGTGCTGCCGGAAGTGGTGCAGGCGGTCGGTGGGCGCGCGAAGGTTTGGATTGATGGCGGGTTTTCGCGCGGGACCGATGTGGTGAAGGCGCTTTGCCTCGGCGCTGATTTGGTCGGGCTTGGGCGGCTTTATTGCTATGCGCTGGCGGCTGATGGAGCTGCCGGGGTGCAGCGCATGCTCGAAATCATGGAAACCGAAATCTACACTGCCATGGGTTTGCTGGGCGCCACGAAATTCAGCGAACTCAACCCAAGCTTCGTCCATTCGGGCGCATTGGCGACCAATGCGCCGCATGTCTTCAGCGCCTTCCCACTGCTGAATCTGGGTGACTCAGGCTATTGAAGTTGAAGGGTAGCGCGCGGTTTTATGACTGATCCCGCGTTACCCACCGCCGCGCAGCTCTCACCGCTGCGCGTTTTGCTAGGCGACCGCACCTTTCTGAAACTGTGGGGTGCGGGCGGGCTGACCAATTCCATGCGTTGGGTGGAAATGCTGGTCAGCGGGCTTTTCGCCTATGAACTTACCCGCTCCGCCTTTGCCGTATCGCTCGTGTTAATGGCGCGCGCACTCCCAATGCTGCTGATGGGGGCGCTTTCGGGCGCGGTGGCGGAAAGCCTCAATCGCAAATACTTGCTCATGGCTGGCCAGGTGCTGACGGCGCTTGGCGCCATCACCATCGCGGTGCTTTCCGCGCTGGGCTGGCTTTCGCTCTGGCATTTATGGGTGAATGGCCTGATCGGCGGTCTGGTCTGGACAAATGAACTCGCCACACGCCGGCGCATGGTGGCGGAAACCGCGGGGCCAGAGCGCATTGTCCCCGCAGTCGCATTTGATACGACAACCGGCAGCACGACTCGCATGTTGGGGCCGATGTTGGGTGGGGTTTTGTATGAAACCCTTGGCATTACCGTGGCCTACATCATCGCCTCGGTGATTTATCTTGTGGCGCTTGGCTTGGTTTCTACGGTTTCTTACAGCCAACCGCGCCGCGCTTTAGTGCCGCGCCGCCTGTTTGCTGAGGTAGCCGAGGCTTTGCGGTTCGCACTCGCCCATCCGGCCTTGCGCGCGGTGCTTGGCGTGACGCTGGTGATGAATATCTTCGGCTTTTCCTATAATTCTATCCTGCCGGCCTTTGGCGACCGCGCCTTTGGCGCAAGCGCCATTCAAATCGGCTTCCTGGCGGCGGCCGAGCCTTTGGGGGCGCTGATTTCGGGCCTTGCCTTGGCGCTTAGGCGCGGACCGCAGGCGGGCAGGGGGCTTTTGCTTTTGGGCTCCACCGCTTTTCTTTCCGTGCTTGTGCTGGCCGCATTGGCCCCATCCCTCTGGCTCGCGGCGCTTTTACTGATGCTGGGCGGCTTCGGCACGGCGGCCTTCGCCAGCCTGCAAACCGGCATTGTGATGATGGAAGCACCGGTGGAGGCGCGGTCGCGCATTCTGGGCTTGACCACCACCTGCATCGGCACTGGGCCGCTTGGCGTGCTGGTTCTGGGGGCGCTGGCGGATGGCATCGGTCCGCCCTTTGCCATTGCGGGCTTTGCGTTTTTGGGCCTGGTTTTTCTGGCTTTGGTCGCCTTCGCCACGCGGCGTTGAAGCGCCTGCCGCATTCCTGCCTTGTAACGCGCCTAAAAAATCCTTGCGAGGTTGCACCGCAAGGTCGAAGCTTCGCCGACGGCTCACGTTTGGACTGATTGGAATCGCGATGCAGGTCTACCTGCCTATCGCTGAAATGAGTGTAGATGCCCTGCTGCTGCTTGGCATTGGCTTTGGCGTGGGCTGGCTTTCGGGCTTGTTTGGTGTCGGCGGCGGTTTTCTGCTGACGCCGCTTTTGATGCTGATCGGCATTCCTTCCGCCGTGGCTGTGGCTTCCGGCGCCAATCAAACACTTGGTGCCTCCGTCTCTGGCCTGATTGCGCAATGGCGGCGCGGCAATGTGGATTGGCGGATGGGGCTCACGCTTTTCGCGGGTGGGTTGCTTGGTTCGGCGCTTGGGGTGCAAATTTTCGCGCTTCTGAAGCGCTGGGGCCAGGTGGATGTTGCGGTCTCACTTTTCTATGTTGTGGTCCTTGGCATTGTTGGCGCACTGATGGTGCGCGAAAGCGTCACGGCACTGCTCAGGCGCCGGCGCGGCGCGGCACCGAAGCGGAAGCTTCATGAGCATACCTGGCTGCATGGCCTGCCCTTCAAGCTGCGGTTTCGTGATTCCAGGCTGTATATTTCGGTCATTCCGCCGCTTGTGATCGGCTTTGGCATCGGCGTGCTTTCCGCCATCATGGGCGTGGGCGGTGGCTTCATGCTGGTGCCGGCCATGATCTATATCCTCGGCATGCCGACCGCGATTGTGATTGGCACATCCCTGTTTCAGGTGGTTTTTGTCTCGGCCAATGTCACGCTGCTGCAAGCCTGGCAGGTGGGCAGCGTGGATATTGTGCTGACCATGTTGCTGCTGGTTGGTGGTGTGGCGGGCGCGCAGTTTGGCGCCGCCATGGGCACCAAGCTGCGGGGCGAGGAAACCCGCGCCCTGCTTGGGCTTTTGGTTCTATCCGTTGCTATCGGCCTTGCCTGGAATCTGCTGCAAACGCCAAGCCGCGCCTTTACGATCAGCCCCATCTCATGAAGGCGCTTGCCCGCACATTATGGGTGCTGGGCTGCCTTTTGGGGGCCGGCGTGGCTTCGGCTTCGCCCATCACGGCCGAGCTTTCAACGGATAGGGTTGAAATCAGCACAGGCTTCACCGGCGCATCTGTGCTGGTTTTTGGCGCGACGCAAAACCCCTTGGGCGGCGATCCGCCAGAAGATTTGATCGTGGTCGCGACGGGGCCCACCCAGGGCGTGGTGGTGCGCCGCAAGATCAATGTGCTGGGCATTTGGCTGAATGGCCCTTCCACGCGCTTTCCTGAGGTGCCTGGCTTCTACGCCCTGGCCGGCACGCGCCGCGTCTGGGAAATTCTGCCTGAGGAAGAGCGCCGGCAATATCGCCTGGGTTTTGACAATTTGCGGCTGCGTACTGAGGGCACGCGTAACCCGGCCTTTCGCGCTGCCTTGCTTGAATTGAAGCAGGCCGATGGGCGCTGGCAGGAATATGCCTCGCCGGTTTCTCGCGCCGGAGAGCGCCTTTTCAGCGCGCGCATCGCCTTCCCTGACACTGTGCAGACCGGGGATTATCAGATTGAGGTGCTGCTTGCCCGCGAAGGCCGGGTGATTGCGCGGCAAGAATTGTCGCTGCGCGTGGAGCGCGTGGGCACGGCGGCTGATATCGCCTCACTCGCCCGGGGGCAGCCGCTGCTTTACGGCGTGCTATGTATTGTCTTGGCTGCGCTGGCCGGATGGCTCGGCAGCGTGCTGTTCAGGAGAAATTGATGACCGGTTCCGAAGAAGCCGCCGCTGCGGCCACCAAGGCCAAACGGGATCGCGTTTTTCTGGTGGTGGTGGATGATAGCGCCGAACAGGCGGTGGCACTTCGCTATGCGTGCCTGCGCGCGCGCAAGGGCGGTGGGCGTGTGGCATTGTTCCGCGTGTTGGAACCGGTGGAGCTGGTGGAATGGGCTGGCGTTGGCGTGATGATGCAGGAAGAACGCCGTGCGGAGGCTGAGCGCCTGCTGGCTGGCCTTGCCTCTCATGTTAGTGAGATTACGGGCGGCATGCCCATGCTGATCATCCGCGAAGGCGAAGCGCGCGAAGAATTGCTTGCGTTGATCGAAGAAGACCCGCGCATTTCCATCCTGGTGCTGGCCATGGCCACCGGCAGCGGCGGACCGGGGCCGCTGATTTCGGCGCTCACGGGGCGGCATGCCTCGCGCCTCAAAATTCCCATGGCACTGGTGCCGGGGGGCATGACGGAACAGGAATTGGATCGGGTGACTTAGGCACGGCTTCGGTCCTTCATGCCGCGCTAATGGTCTCAGTGTATCAACAATTATTTGGATGATCCAGAAGTTGTAAGGGGTGTATTTTGCTTACGCCGCGTATGCGCCAATTGGAAGCCGAAGCGATCGGGATCCTGCGGGAGACAGCGACGAGCTTCCGTAACCCCGTTCTGCTCTATTCGATTGGCAAGGACAGTTCTGTTGTTCTGCATATTGCCATGAAGGCCTTCGCGCCCGGCAAGCTGCCCTTCCCCTGCCTGCATATCGCCACCGGCTGGGATTTCCGCGCCATGCTCGAATTCCGAGACCGTCGCGCGGCAGAACTCGGGCTGAATCTGATTGTGCACACCAACCCCGAAGGCTTGGCGCGTGGGATCAACCCAATTGACCATGGCAGCCAGGTGCATATGAACGTCATGGGCACCGAGGCGCTGAAGCAGGCGCTCGACAAGCACGGCTTTGATGCGGCGATCGGCGGCGCGCGCCGTGATGAGGAGAAAGCCCGCGCCAAGGAACGCATCTTCAGCCACCGCACTGCCGGCCATATCTGGGAACCGCGCAATCAGCGTCCCGAACTTTGGGGGCTGTTCAACACGCGGATCAACCAGGGCGAGGGGATGCGCGTCTTCCCGCTGTCAAACTGGACCGAGTTCGACGTGTGGGACTACATCGCCGCCGAGAATATTCCGATCGTACCGCTTTACTACGCGGCGCTGAGGCCGATCATCCGGCGTGACGGGATGCTGATCATGCGCGATGATGACCGCATGCCGCTCGCTGGCGGGGAAAGCGTTGAGGCGTTGTGGGTGCGTTTCCGCACCATGGGTGACTGGCCTCTCACGGCGGCGCATGAGAGCCGCGCTGAGACCATCGAGAAGGTCCTCCGCGAATTACGCGAAAGCCGCGTGAGCGAACGTGCCGGGCGCCTGATTGATAAGGATCAGGAAGCTTCGATGGAACGGAAGAAGCGCGAGGGCTACTTCTGATGAAGACGGAGATCGAAGTCTCCCACTCCCTGCTGCGCTTTCTGACCTGCGGTTCGGTGGATGATGGCAAGTCTACGCTGATCGGGCGCCTGTTGTATGACAGCCGCCTGATTATGGATGATACGCTCGCCACCATCGCGAAGGATAGCGGCAAACACGGCACGGTGGGTGAGGATATTGACCTTGCATTGCTGGTGGATGGGCTTGAGGCAGAACGCCAGCAAGGCATCACCATAGATGTGTCCTACCGCTTTTTCGCTACGCCTAAGCGTAGCTTCATCGTTGCCGATACACCCGGCCACGAACAATACACACGCAACATGGCGACCGGCGCTTCGAATTCAGACCTTGCCATCATTCTGGCCGATGCGCGCAAGGGCGTGCTGACGCAGACCAAGCGCCACACTTACATCTGCTCACTGCTTGGCATCCGCCATGTTGTGCTGGCGGTGAACAAGATCGATTTGGTCAATTTCGACCAAGCGACCTTCGACCGGATTGTTGGCGATTGGGCAACCTTCGCCTCTGGCCTTGGTTTCACCTCACTGGTGCCCATTCCGGTTTCGGCGCGTTTTGGCGATAATATCACGCAGCGGAGTGGTAATACCCCCTGGTACCACGGCGCAACGCTGATGGATCATCTTGAGAGTGTGGACGTAGATCAAGACGCGGCGAGCAAGCCATTCCGCTTCCCCGTACAGCGGGTGAACCGCCCGAACCTCGACTTCCGTGGTTTCTCCGGCACCGTGGCCTCGGGGAAGATCGCAGTTGGTGACGGCGTGGTGGTGGCGGCATCGGGCCAGCAGACCCGTGTCGCCCGCATTCTTGGCCCGGATGGCGACCAGGCCACCACCGCGGCGGGAGATGCGGTTACGATCTGCCTTGCTGATGAGGTTGACGTCGCGCGTGGCGACCTTCTTGCGCCACTCGCCGACCGGCCCGACGTCACCGACCAATTCGCCGCCCATCTGCTTTGGATGGATGAGGAGCCTTTGCTGCCGGGCCGCCAGTATATGATGCGTATAGGGAATAATTGGATAGTCGCGTCCGTTACCTCCATCAAGCACCGCGTGGACATCAACACGCTGGGGAAGGCGCCGGCGAAGAGGCTCGACATGAACGAGATCGCCTTCTGCAACCTATCGCTTGCGACCCGCGTCGCGCTTGATCCCTATGTTGAAAATCGCGCGACCGGCGCGTTCATCCTGGTTGACCGCTTTACCAACCGCACCGCAGGCGCTGGTATGGTGGACTTCCCGTTGCGGCGCGCCACCAATATCCATGCCGAGCAGTTCCTGGTTGACAAGCATGCGCGCGCTGCTCTCGATCATCAAAAGCCATTGGTGTTGTGGTTCACGGGCCTGTCTGGCTCGGGCAAATCCACCATCGCCAAGCTGGTCGAACAAGCCTTGCATGCTGAAGGGCGCCATACCTATGCGCTGGATGGCGACAATCTCCGCCACGGGCTGAACCGTGACCTTGGCTTCACAGACCAGGATCGCGTGGAGAATATTCGCCGCGTGGGTGAAGTTGCGAAGCTTTTCGTGGATGCCGGCCTGATTGTGCTGTGCAGCTTCATCTCCCCCTTCCGCGCTGAACGCCGGATGGTGCGCGAGTTATTTGATCAGGATGAATTCATCGAGGTTTTCGTGGATACCCCGATCGAAGAGTGCATGCGCCGAGACCCCAAGGGCCTTTACGCCAAGGCAATGAGCGGTGCGATCCAAAACTTCACCGGCGTTTCAAGCCCTTATGAGCCGCCGGAAAATCCGGAACTGCGCATCAATACCGCCAGCGATTTGCCTGAACGGACGGCTGAGATTGTGCTGAGCCACCTGCGGGGCCTGATTCGCGCCAGTTGAGCGAAGCCGGGGTTGCTGCCCTCGAAGGTTCAGTCGCGCAAATCAGGGCGCCGGTATTTCCGCCGCCAAAATCTGCCCCGATTGGCTTTCCGTGATCAGCAGCGTCACGCCATCGGGCGCGAAGCAGCAATTGGTCGGCATGCGGCCAAAGGGCCGGCAGTCCAGCGCGAAAAGCGGCACGCCATGCGCATCCACGCCCCAGACCATGCCGTGGCCTGGATTGGCGATGAACAGCCGATCATGCACATCCACCGCCATGCCATCTGGCCCTGACGTGCCGGCGGGTGTGCGGAAGAACAGATTGGCCTTGCCCACAATGGCGTCCGCGCGAAGGGCGAAGCGCCAGACCTCGCACGAACGGGTCATCGCCACATAGCAATGCGAACCCGCCTTGTTCAGCGCAATGCCATTCGGGCTTGGGCCGTTGGAGATCAGCCGATCAAGCCGGCCATCGGCGGCAAGCCGATAGACCCGCCCGCGCGGGTCCTGCAGCCCGGTCTGGCCTTGGTCGGTGAAGAAAATCGCGTCTTGCGGCCCAAGCGTGACATCATTCAGGCCAAGAAACCCCTCACTGCCCACTGTTTCCAGCAAGGGCGCGATGGAACCGCGCGCCGGATCAAGCGTCAGCAAGCCATGGCGATAATCGGCAATCAGCAGCGCATCATCGGCGCCAAGTGCCAAGCCATTGGGCCAGCCGTCATATTCCGCCAGTACGTCCCAAGCATCACCGGGCCCCACAAGCAGGATGCGGCCATTTGGAATATCCGTGACCAGAAAGCGCCCCGCGCGATCAAAGCAGGGGCCTTCCAGGAAACTATCAATCGGCGCGCCGGCGCGATTGGCATCCGCCCAAGCCGTGCGCCGCAGCTTCCGCAAACGATCCGGCAAGCGGGCGAAGGGGCGGAGCGGGAGCTCCTTGGGGGCGGGGAACCACATGCGATGATCCTACGGGTTTGACCCAATCCTGATCAAATCCTGCTCGGTCCGCACCCTGCTCCGGGTTCTGGTGGATATGCTTAAGTCGTCAGCCAAGGCTGATCGAGGATTGCTTTCCGCTGGTGAGGCCAATCGTCAAGCTTCGGGCAGTGCGGGTAGGTTCAGTTCTATCAGGGCATCCCGCAATCGCGTCCGGAAACGTTGCTCCGAAAGCGTATCCTCAGCGAAGTGCCAAGCACCAGAGGAGATTTTTCCCCACAACACGGGGTCAGAGTATATGCGCACAATCTTGGCGGCGAACTCCGCCGCCGTGGAAGCGACCAATATTTCCTTGCCGCATGTCAGCCCCATTCCTTCGGTCGCCACCGGACTCGCCACACAGGGCAGCCCCGCGCAGAGGCTGGAGGCGACCTTGCCCTTTGCTCCGGCACCAATCCGCAACGGCGCAACGCTCAGCCGCAGGCCGTCAAGCCAAGCGTTAAGGTCGTTGATCTGGCCAAGATAGCGTACATTGCCTGGTACGCCGGTCAGCATACCGGGCGGAAGGTCGGCGCCAACGATTTCGAAACCTACGCCAGGCAGAGCCGCGTCCACTGTCGGCCAGATTTCGGCCAAAAAATAACGAATCGCATCTCTATTCAGTTCATGGGAAGAGCCACCGACGATGCCAAG
>JBBAUC010000069.1:0-13742 GCA_040398485.1 Roseomonas sp.
TATAGGCAGCGCGGCGTGGTAGCCTGCCTTCTGAAAGACCGAAGCGAGAGCATGAGCGATCAGGATAAGCGCCCGGATGACGGGCAAGGTGGTGGTGAAGGGCCGCAGACGGGCATCGTCGTCAAGTCGCGCGCGCGCACCAAGAAGCCTGCCATGTACAAGGTATTGATGCTGAACGACGATTACACGCCGATGGAATTCGTCGTTCACGTCTTGGAGAGGTTTTTCCAGAAGAATCGAGAGGAGGCGACGCGCATCATGCTGCATGTGCATCGCCGTGGTGTTGGGGTCTGCGGTGTTTTCACTTATGAAATCGCGGAAACCAAGGTAACGCAGGTGATGGATCTGGCGCGCCAGAACCAACACCCGCTGCAATGCACCATTGAAAAGGACTAAAACAGGGGTCGAAGAATCCCAGGAGGGCGCCTACATTAGAAGTCACAATCGGCCTTGGGCCCCTGCAATGCCAGGGCTTGAGGCTAAGATGGAGCGTCGTTGATCATGTTGTCCCGTAATTTAGAACAGACGCTGCATCGCGCCCTGGGCCTGGCTGGCGAGCGCCGGCATGAATACGCCACCCTTGAACATTTGCTGCTGTCCCTGGGCGATGACGCCGATGCCATGGGCGTGCTGCGCGCCTGCGGTGTGGATGTTGATAAACTCAAGCGCGACCTGACCGAATTTCTCGACAAGGATTTGGCCGGCCTGGTGACGGAACGCGGTGGCGATCCCAAGCCGACTGCTGGCTTTCAGCGCGTGGTGCAGCGCGCCGCCATTCATGTGCAATCTTCTGGCCGCGATGAAGTGACCGGCGCCAATGTGCTGGTGGCACTATTTTCTGAACGCGAATCGCATGCGGTGTATTTCCTGCAATTGCAGGACATGACGCGGCTGGATGCGGTGAATTTCATTAGCCATGGCATTGCCAAGGCGCCCGGGCGTTCTCAGCCCCGCGCGGCGAAGGGCGATGGCGCGGGCAATGAGGAGCCAGGGCAGGAACGCGAAGAAAAGGGTCGTGGCGCGCCGCGTGGCCAGGATGCGCTGACGAATTACTGCGTGAACCTGAACAAGAAGGCCGAACAGGGCAAGATTGACCCGCTGATTGGCCGTGATCAGGAAATCGAACGCACCATCCAAATCCTTTGCCGCCGCACCAAGAACAACCCGCTTTATGTCGGCGATCCTGGCGTGGGCAAAACCGCGATTGCGGAAGGCTTGGCGAAGCGCATTGTGGAAGGTGATGTGCCGGAAGTGCTGGCGAAATCCACCATCTATTCGCTGGATATGGGCAGCCTTTTGGCCGGCACGCGCTATCGCGGTGATTTCGAAGAACGCCTGAAGGCCGTGGTGACCGAATTGGAAGCCCAGCCCGGTTCCGTGCTGTTCATTGATGAAATCCATACCGTGATCGGCGCAGGTGCTACCTCAGGCGGGGCGATGGATGCGTCCAACCTGCTGAAGCCCGCTTTGTCGCAGGGCACCATTCGATGCATCGGTTCCACCACCTACAAGGAATTTCGCACGCATTTTGAGAAAGACCGCGCCTTGGTGCGGCGCTTTCAGAAGATTGATGTGAATGAGCCATCGCTTGAAGATGCGGTGAAGATCCTGCAAGGGCTCAAGACCAATTACGAAAAGCACCATAAGGTGCGCTACACGCCGGAAGCGATCCGCGCGGCCGTGGAGCTTTCCGCGAAATACATCCATGACCGCAAGCTGCCCGACAAGGCGATTGACGTGATTGATGAGGTGGGCGCATCGCGCATGCTGCTGCCCGAAAACAAGCGCCGCAAGACCGTGACGCTGAAGGATGTGGAAGACATTGTCGCCAAGATCGCGCGCATTCCGCCGAAATCGGTTTCCACCGATGATCGGGAGACGCTGAAGAATCTGGAACGCGATTTGAAGGCGATGGTGTTTGGCCAAGAAAAGGCGATTGAAACCCTTGCCAGCGCCATCAAGCTTTCGCGCGCCGGACTGCGCGATGCGGAAAAGCCGATCGGGAATTATCTGTTCTCAGGCCCTACAGGTGTGGGCAAGACGGAGGTCGCCAAGCAATTGGCAAAGACCCTTGGCATTGAACTGATCCGCTTCGACATGTCCGAATACATGGAACGCCATAGTGTGTCGCGCCTGATTGGTGCGCCGCCTGGCTATGTCGGCTTCGATCAGGGCGGGCTTTTGACGGACGCGATTGATCAGCACCCGCATGCGGTATTGTTGCTCGATGAAATCGAAAAGGCGCATCAGGATTTGTACAATATCCTTTTGCAGGTGATGGATCACGGGAAGCTTACGGACCACAACGGCAAGAATGTGGATTTCCGCAATGTGATCCTGATCATGACCACCAATGCCGGCGCTTCCGATATGGCCAAGCCCGCGATTGGTTTTGAGCGCGCCGCCCGTGTGGGTGAGGATGAAGAAGCGATCAAGCGGATGTTCACCCCTGAATTCCGCAACCGCCTGGATGCAGTGGTGACCTTCGCTGGCCTGTCGCCGGAGATTGTGGCGCAGGTCGTCGAAAAATTCGTCATGCAATTGGAAGCGCAGCTTGCTGACCGGAATGTGACGATTGAGCTTTCCTCGGCGGCCAAGGAATGGCTCTCGGAACGCGGCTATGACCCGCTATACGGCGCGCGGCCTTTGGCGCGAGTGATCCAGGAATATGTGAAAAAGCCGCTGGCCGAGGAATTGCTGTTCGGCAAGCTCGCCAAGGGTGGATCGGTGAAGGTTGGGCTGCGTGACGGCGCGCTGACCTTCGATTGCCAGGAAGCCACCCCGCCCGCGCTGCCCAAGCCTGAGGAAGACCGGGATGCGGAGCGTGAGCCGGAGAATGCGGAGTAGATGGAGCAACGCTTTGGCCGCTTGGTGATAACCGCCGGCGGCCAAGGCTTGTATTCCCTTACTGATGATGTGCGGGCCTGGGTTGCGCAGCAGGGTATCTCACGCGGCTTGCTGACAATCTGGTGCCGCCACACGTCAGCATCCTTGCTGGTGCAGGCCAATGCTGATCCGGAAGTGCTGGCTGATCTGGAAGCCTTCTTTTTGCGCCTGGTGCCGGAAGGGCGCGGCCTTTATCGGCATGAGGATAAGGCGCTGGACAATATGCCCGCACATATCCGCGCGGCGCTCACGCAAACCAGCATAAGCATCCCGGTGCAGGACGCGGCGCCGATGCTGGGGGAATTTCAGGAGATATATTTGTTTGAGCATCGTCGAGGTGCGCCGGAGCGCAGCCTTGATTTGCATTTGATTGGTGACGCGTGATCAGAGAGCCTATTCAAACCGAGTGCGACAAGGTGATCAATCCGACAGATTTCGTGCGCGCCAATGCTGCCTGAAAAATGCTTCAAGCGCGATAATCGTCAGCTGAACCTAGCATTCAGATTCGAGGACCAGCTATTCTCCTCTGGGTTTTTCAAGGTATTGGGCAAAAGTGTTGGGCATGGTGTGAAAACATCCACGAGACGAAGAAAAACCAAAGCGGAGTCCAAAGCAAAATTCGCCCCCTCATTGCCCCGATCCATTCTTTTTTCGTAAGAATAACCCACTCATCATTTAGTTCACTCGGCGGATACTTGGCTACGAAATCCAAGCGCATTCCAAGCTTCCACAGGACAAATTCAACCATATTGTAGAAGACGCCAACAGTAAGCTGGATTATCACAATATAAACAAAAGCATAATAGTAAAATTTCTCTTGAAATTGAGATATAATAACTAAATGAGGGGTAAAAAAACCACAAGTCCAAGCCACCGATAGCATGTAAATCAGAACCGTAACAGTTACGCCAACCCCAACCCGAATAGCCAGCAACTCACGGTCAGAGACTTGACGTTTCATCGCAAGGCCCCCGGTTTATGCTCATTATTTTTTCGTTCCGAAGTCTAACCCCCATCCCAAGCTCCCCCGTCTGGCATCACGGCTCATTTACGGTAGCGCTACCAACAGAAATGCAGTGCCTCGATCTGCACCTTATGAGCGAGCCCTAATCACTCCGCCGCTTGCGCTGAAGCCTGCCCCTGCACAGTAAAGAAGCTCGCGGATTTGGGCTGTTGCGGCAATTCCACGCGGGTTTCGGTAATACGCGCAAAGCGGGCCGGCTTGCCGCGAATAACCTCACCCTCATGCGTGCTTGGCATTGGATTGCGCGCCAGGGGCACGGCATCGGCGGCGGTATAGACGCAAATATATAGCCCGCGCGGCTTGGTGCCGGCATTGGGCGCGGAACCATGCGCCAACTTGGTATGCATCAGGCAGACGGACCCCGCCGGGCCATAGCAGGGAATGCTTTGCGCCAGCAGCGCCTTTTCATCCGCATCGGATACCGCGCCGGTGAAACGGTCCCCATCAAACAGCGAATACATCGGTCCCTTGTGGGAACCTGGCACAATTGTCAGCGCGCCATTGGTTTCATCCACATCATCCAAGAACAACAACGCGGTGATGATGTCGTCATTGGTATGCGGCGTATAGGCGAAGTCCTGGTGATACAGCACCTCGGTCTTCGCACCCATCAGCTTCAGATTGATCTTGCAGTGATGGAATTTCACATCGGGGCCTATCAATTCGGCCACCATTTCCGTCATGTCGCTGTCACGCATCGCTTCCAGATAGGCAGGCGAGATATCGGATGGGTTATTGATCCGGCGCAGCGCGGGGTTTTCGGCGGAATGTTCCTTGCCCATGTCGAAACGCGGGCGGCCATCCACGCAGGGCGGGCCGAAGGGCTTTGTGTGCGCACGGCTTTCGTCCACCCAGCCGGCGATCTCGGCCCGCAGCCGCGCAAGCAGATCGGGCGAGACAGCATTCGGCACCACCAGGCAGCCATCGCGCCAGAAGGCGTCCTTCTGTTCCTGCGTCAAAACACCCATGCTGCGTCTCCCTTTATCAAAGCGCCTCCAGACTTAAGCGCAAAATGCCGGCGCCGTCATCCCGCGCCACGCAGCACCCGCTTGACCCAAAGCGGCCGGGCGGAAAACACTGGGGCCACAAACAAAACCATCAGGGAAACCCCATGACAGGAAAGTTCACCCGCCGCGCCGCCGGGGCGCTGGCACTCTCAAGCCTGGCGGCGCTGCCGCGGGCCGCCCGCGCGCAGCAGGGCCGGCCGATCCGCCTAGTGGTGGGCTTTGCTGCGGGTGGGCCCACGGATGTGATCGCGCGTGTGCTGGGGCAGGAAATGCAGGGGCTGCTCGGCCAGCCCGTGGTGGTGGAAAACCGCGCCGGCGCCAATTCCCTGATCGCGACCGAAGGCGTCATGCGCGATGCGCCTGATGGGCAAAGCCTGCTGGTGACCACACTCGCGCATAGTGTGAACGCCATTCTGCTGCCCAATGCGCGCTATCGCCCGCTTGAGGATTTCGCGCCGGTTTCCCTGATTGCGACCCTGCCGCTGATCGCGGTCACGGCCACCAATTCACCCTATGCCAATATCGGCGCGGTGGTGGCGGCGGCCAAGGCGCGGCCTGGTTCGGTGACCTATGGTTCTGCCGGCAATGGCGGTTCGGCGCACCTCTCAGCCGCGCTGCTTGCTGTGATGACGCAGACGGAAATGACCCATGTGCCCTTCCGCGGCAATGCGCCCGCGCTGGCCGAGGTCATGTCAGGGCGCATTTCCTTCATGTTTTACCCCATGGTCGGCATTGCCGAGCATATCCAGCGCGGCCAATTGCGCGGCCTGGCCGTCAGCACGGCGGAACGCCACCCGGATTTCCCGGATGTGCCCACCATGGCGGAAGCGGGCTTTGGCGGGTTTGAACGCTATATCCAGGGGGTTGGCCTTGTCGCGCCCGCAGATACGCCAGCCCCGGTGGTGGAACGCCTGAATAATGCCGTGCGCACTGCGCTCGCGAAGCCGGAGCTGAATGCGCGGCTCCGTTCGCTTGGCGCGGTGGTCGTGGGCTCAACGCCTGAGGAGTTTCGCGCCTTCTTGCTGGCCGATCTGGAACGCTGGCGGAGTTTGATTACCGCCGCGCGCATCACGGCTGAGGCGGGGTAACCATCAGGCGCGAGGGTTCCAGGCTGGCATAGACATCGCCACTATTGGCGCTGGCGGGCAGTGCCGCGATCCATTCTTGCATCGCGGCCGCGTCACAGGGCGCGGGTAGGGCGAAGTTCAGGCTCTCCCCCAGGCTCGCCTGGAAATGCCGATAGCCAAGGGCTGCCAGCAGGCCCAAGCATTCGCTCGCCACATCGCGCTGGATGGTTGTGAATTCGAGGGAAAGCGCGCGGGGTGGGCGGGAAAGGCCGCGCAGCGCCTCAGCCTCAAAGCCTTCAATGTCCAGCTTGATGAAATGCGGCATGCCATGGGCAGCGATCAGCGCATCCAGTGTCGTGACGGGCAGGGTTTCGGCATGGTCCCATTCCTGCCCTTCCCAGCCTGGCGCTCCGCTGGCGGCGGCGATGAAGGCAGTGCTCGCCGTCGCCACGGTTGGGTTGGCGGTATTGAGGCGGAGTTCCGCCTTGCCCGCCTGCGCGCCAACCAGCGTGGAAACCAGGGTCACGCCGGGATCACCGCGCAGCAAAAGCCGCAATACGCGGGCTAGCGCCGCCTGCGGTTCCACCGCCACCACATGCGCGCCAAGGCGCCGGAAGCTTAGCATCCGGTCCCCAACATGCGCGCCGACATCAAAGGCAAGGTCTCCGGCGCCAAGGAAGCGGCGATAGAAGCCATCCAAGGCCTCCGCCCGGCCCGGCGCGTGATAGGTGCGCAGGCTCCGGCTGATGGCGGCGCGCTTCACGTGAAAACAATCGCCGCGCCAGCGGCAAACTCGGGTGGGACCATGATGCCCTCCGGCGCCTCACGCGCGGGCATGCCGGCCAGGATGCGCCGGGCAGAAGCGGCGCCATCGGCGGTGCGCACCACCATCCCCGCCATGAAGGGGGAGGCCGGCGCCACCACACCGGGTAGCACGGTGGCAAGCGCTTCCGGCGTCAGCACCCGCACGCGTGTTTCAAGCGCCGGCGCTTTCGGCCCAGCCGCCCGCGCCGCACCAGGCAGGCGGAGCAGAAAGCCCCCCGCAGGGTCCGGTTCCACCGGCAGCCCTGATAGCCGCGAAAGCCGCGCGGCGGTCTCGGCCGGATTGTCCGCGCATAGAATGGCGGCTTCCAAAACCTCGGCCTTGTTGGCGTGGTCCATCCAGCGATCCTGCCAGACCAATTCGGGCGTGAGATGCCGGATCAATTGCACGCGGCCCTCAGGCGGGTCCGGAAAGGGCAGCCGGGCAAAGCGCGCAATCGGCCCGCCCGCTTCCACTGGCCGTTCCAGATAAGCAACGCCTGGAATATCAAGCCCCGCAGCGCGCAGCCGCGTAAGATTCGCTTCCTCATCCAGCATCGCGAGTGCGAGGATATGCGTGCCCGCATAGCGCGCCAGAAAGGCGTTCAGGTTATTGTCGAATAGCGCGGGATCAAGGATCGCGATCAATTCGATATAGCCATGTTTCAGAAAGGCACAGCGATTGCCGGAGCCATATTTCTCAACCGGCAAATCGGGCCGCCGCCGCCCGCTTTGCTGCGCAATCGGCGAAAGCGTGAAGCCCAGCCTTTCATAAGCCGCGCACATGGGCGCCAGGTCACGCGCTGCGACGCCAAGATGGTCAAGTGCCAGGGCGGTGTTCATGCTGGATTCTCATAACGGTCGAGCAACCACGCAGCAGGCTCAGCCGCCGCTTCATCATACCAACGCGCGACCAGCGGCTGCGCGCGGACCGCCGCCATATAGCGCTGAGACGTCGCGGAAAGCACCGGCTGCCAGGTGATGAAGCGCGCCACGACCGGCGCATACATCGCATCCACCGCGCCGAATTCAGCGCCCATCAGGAAAGGCCCGCCATGGGCGGAGAGCGCCTCGGCCCAAATCGCCTCCACCCGCGCGATATCGGCAAGCGATTCCGGCGTGCGGCCAAGGCCGGGGAAGCTGCGGCCAAGGTTCATCGGCATGGCCATGCGCAAATTGCGAAACCCGGCATGCATCTCGGCCGCGATGGACCGCGCATGGGCGCGCGCGGCGCGATCTGCCGGCCAAAGCTTCGGCGCAATTTCCGCGCAGTATTCGCAAATCGCCAGGCTTTCCCAAATCCGCGCGCCGCGGTGTTCCAGATAAGGCACCAGACCGGCCGGCGTTGCGGTTTTCAGCGCCGAGGTCCCGCCCCCACCCGCGAGGGGGATCATCACCTCCTCCACATCCAACCCGGCCAGATGCACGGCCAGCCAGCCGCGCATGGACCAGGATGAATAACGCTTGGTGCCGATAACAAGGCGGCCTTCGGGCATAGGGGGATCCTCTCTTTCCGTATCCAGTATGCCTCGCTTGGGTCTGCCTGGGCTACCCTGAAACCAAAAGCCAGGGCAGGGGTCGCGATACCATGCCCGGGGCGTCGTTCCTTGGTAAGATTTTCATTCCATCCGACGGTTTAGCCGGATATAGTCGCGCCATGGACGATATAGACCGGAATATCCTGCTGGAATTGCAAGGCAATGGCGCAGCAGGCCTTGCGGAACTCGCGAAGGTGGCGGGGCTTTCTGTCTCGGCCACGGCGGAACGCGTGAAGCGCCTCGAAGAACGCGGCACCATTCGCGGTTGGCGGGCGGATCTGGACCCGGCGGCGGTGGGTTGCCCGCAGCTCGCCTGGGTTTTTGTCATGCTGCAATCGGGCGCCGAACAAGGCTTTGTCTCCGCCATGTCGCAGGAAGAAGCGGTGCTGGAATGCCACGCCATTTCCGGGCGCTGGTCTTACCAATTGAAGCTGCGTCTGCCGGATTTGGCGGCGGTGGATAGTTTCACCAATGCCACGCTGCGCGCTTTGCCTGGCGTGATGCGCACGGAAACTCTGGTGGGCCTGGTGACGCATAAGGAAACCAGTGCGCTGCCGATTGCTCCGGCGGATGAGGAAGAATAACCCCGACGGCCTCAATAAGGCGTGGCGCGCATGAGCCGCCGCGCGCTTGAAATCACGCCCGAGCTTATGCTGCGCGCCTATGGCGCCGGGCTTTTCCCCATGGCGGAAGGAAGGGGCAGCAAGAAGCTCCATTGGCTGGACCCGGCGCTGCGGGGGATTCTGCCGCTGGATCACAGGTTTCACCTGTCGCGGCGATTGCGGCGTACGGTGCTGTCTGGGCGCTTCAGCGTCACCGCAGATCAGGATTTTGCCGGCGTTATCGCGGGTTGCGCTGAGCCCGCGCCGGGGCGCGCCGATACCTGGATCAATGACGAAATCGAAACGCTGTTCACCGCGCTGCATCGCATGGGTGCCGCGCATTCCGTCGAAGTCTGGCAGGATGGCGCGCTGGTCGGCGGGCTTTATGGCGTGCGGATCGGCGGCGCGTTTTTTGGCGAGAGCATGTTCTCCCGCACTACCGATGCTTCAAAGGTAGCGCTGGTGCAGCTTGTGGCGCGGCTCAGGCTGGGCGGCTTCACGCTATTGGACACGCAATTCCTGACCGCGCATCTGGCCCGCTTCGGCGCGGTGGAAGTCCCCAAGGGCGACTATAAGCGCCTGCTGGAAGCGGCGATTGCTGTGCCGGCGCAATGGCTGCCAGCCCCTGATCCCGCGCTGCTGGAAGCAGAAATTCGCGCGATGAGCGTTTCAGCGCCGGATCAGCCCACTCATGGGGCTTGAGGCATCAGCGCTGTAATTGCGCGGCATCCGCCCCGCAAGGAAGGCATGGCGCCCGGCTTCCACAGCGGCCTTCATGGCGCGCGCCATGCGCACCGGATTTTTCGCATGCGCAATCGCGGAATTGAGCAGCACGGCATCGCAGCCAAGCTCCATCGCCAAAGCCGCATCAGACGCCGTGCCAATACCGGCATCCACCAACACCGGCACCTTGGCCTCGCGCTTGATGGCGCTGATCATGTAGGGGTTCACGACCCCCATGCCGGACCCGATGGGCGCGCCCAAGGGCATGATGGCAACGCAGCCCATATCTTCCAGCCGCTTCGCCGCCAGCGGGTCATCCGCGCAATAGACCATCACCTGAAAGCCATCGGCGATCAGCGCCTCAGCCGCTTCAAACGTGGCCGGCATATCGGGGTAGAGGAAGGGCGCCGGGCCCAGCACTTCCAGCTTCACCAAATTCCACCCCCCGGCTTCCCGCGCCAGGCGCAGCGTGCGCACCGCATCCTTGGCCGTATGGCAGCCGGCCGTATTGGGCAGATAGGTATAGCGCTTGGGGGAGACATAATCCTGCAGCATCGGCGCCTTGGGGTCCGACAGGTTCACCCGCCGCACCGCCACGGTGACGATCTCAGCGCCCGAGGCTTCAATGGCCGCGGCGGTTTCGTCCAAATCCTTGTAGCGGCCCGTGCCCACGATCAGGCGGGATTGGAAGCGCTGGCCGGCAACCTGCCAGCTATCATCATCCGTGTCAGACATGCTCAGCCGCCCCCGATGAAGTGAACGATTTCAAGCCTATCGCCCTCGGCCAAGGCAACATCGGCATAGGTGGAACGCGGCACGATTTCCTCATTACGCTCAACCGCTACCTTGCGCGTATCCAGCCCAATGGCGGCCAGCAGCGCCGCCACAGTGGCACCCTGGGGCATCTGGCGGGTTTCTCCATTCACGGAAATGGCGATGGCGGACATGGGCCCAATGTGGCGGGGCAGCGGCGGAAGGGCAAGCGCCCGCCCCGCTTGCCCGGCTTGGACCCCCCGTGCTAGCGAAATCCTAAGCATAAACCGCAAGGGAAGCGCCGTGACCCCGCCTTTGATCGCCGTGCTGAACGGCCCGAACCTGAACATGCTTGGCGTGCGAGAGCCCGAGAAATACGGCACCGCCACGCTGGATGATGTGGAAGCGCTTTGCGCCGAAGTGGCGGATGAGCTTGGCCTTGCGATTGATTTCCGCCAGACCAATAGCGAAGGCGAATTGGTGACCTGGGTGCAGGAATGCCGCGGGCGCGCTGCCGGCATCATCATGAACCCGGCGGGCTATACCACCACCTCCATCGCCGTGATGGACGCGCTTTTGGCCGTGGGTGTGCCGGTGATTGAAGTGCATATCACGAATATCCATCGCCGGGAGGAATTCCGGCATCACAGTTTCATTTCCAAGGCCGCGACCGGCGTGATTTGCGGGCTTGGGGTAGAAGGCTATGCGCTGGCGATCCGTGCCATGGCTGGCTTGATCGCACAGGATGAGGAAGCATGACCAAGGACCTGCAATTCGACCCGGCGACGATCCGGGAATTGGCGCAAATCCTGCGTGAGAGCGACCTGACCGAAATTGAGCTGGTTGATAATGACGTACGGGTAAAGCTGGTGCGCCAGGTGACCGTGGCCGCCATGGCGATGCCGATGGCCGCTGCCCATGCCGGGCCGGCTGTCACAGCCCTGACACCCGCGCCCGCAGCGCCCGCCGCTGAGATTGACGCGGACCATCCTGGCGCCGTGAACAGCCCCATGGTGGGCGTTGCCTATCTTTCCGCTGAACCCACCGCCGCGCCCTTCGTGACGCTGGGCAGCAAGGTCACGCAAGGCCAGACTCTGCTGCTGATTGAGGCGATGAAGACCTATAACCAGATCAAGGCACCGCGCGCCGGCACGGTGACGCGCATTCTGGTTGAAAGCGGCACGCCGGTGGAATTCGGCGAACCGCTGATGATTGTCGAATAATGGTGCGGGCAGCCCAGGGGGCAGGCCATGTTCGGTAAGGTTCTGATCGCCAATCGGGGTGAGATTGCGCTGCGCGTCCATCGCGCCTGCCAGGAAATGGGCATACGCACCGTCGCAGTCCATTCCACCGCCGATGCCACGGCGATGCATGTGCGCTTTGCCGATGAAAGCGTGTGTATTGGGCCGCCTGCCGCGCGTGATTCCTATTTGAACATGGCGGCGGTGATTTCAGCCGCCATGGTGACCGGCGCGGATGCCATCCATCCGGGCTATGGCTTCCTTTCAGAAAACGCGCGCTTTGCCGAAATGGTGGAAGCGCATGGGCTGAAATTCATCGGCCCCGCGCCCGAGCATATCCGCATGATGGGCGACAAGATTGCCGCCAAGGACGCGATGCGCAGCCTTGGCGTACCGCTGGTGCCAGGTTCTTTGGGTGCCTTGGAAACCTTGGAACAGGCGCGCGAAGTGGCGGAGACGGTGAAATACCCCGTGCTGATCAAGGCTGCTGCCGGCGGTGGTGGGCGCGGCATGAAAGTGGCCCGCAGCGCTGATGAGATTGAGGAAGCCTGGAGTGTTGCGCGTGCAGAAGCCAAGGCTGCCTTTGGTGATGACAGTGTTTATCTGGAAAAATACCTCGATCGGCCGCGCCATATTGAATTGCAGGTGATGGCTGATACGCATGGCAATGTGGTGCATTTCGGGGAGCGTGATTGTTCCTTGCAGCGGCGCCACCAGAAGTTGGTGGAAGAAGCGGGCAGCCCGGCGCTTGATGCCGCAGCGCGTGATGCTTTGGGCGCGACCGTGACCGCGGGGCTATCAAAACTTGGCTATCGCAATGCCGGCACGTTGGAATTCCTGTGGCAGGATGGGCAATTCGCCTTCATTGAAATGAATACGCGGCTACAGGTGGAACACCCGGTGACCGAGATGGTCTGCGGCATTGACCTGGTGAAGGAACAAATCCGCATCGCGGCTGGTGAGGCGCTTGGCTATGGCCAGAAGGATATCCGCTTCTATGGCCATGCGATTGAATGCCGCATCACCGCGGAAGACCCCGAAACCTTCGCGCCCAATCCCGGCAAGGTGACGACGTATCACGCGCCGGGCGGGCTTGGGGTGCGCGTGGATAGCGCGCTGTATTCCGGCTATGTGGTGCCGCCGCATTATGACAGCCTGGTTGCGAAGCTGATTGTGCATGCGCCAACGCGGGTGGAAGCGATTGGCCGCATGCGGCGCGCTTTGGGTGAAATGGTTGTGGCCGGCATCAAGACGACCCTGCCGCTGCATCAGGCCGTGATGGAAGCGCCGGAATTCCAGGATGGGGATTATACGATCCATTGGCTGGAGAGGTTTGTCGCGGATAGGAATAGTGACGCGGCGGGGTGAGTGCGCGCCCCGTTTCGTTTTTTCTTGCCATTTTCACCCCACCCAACTATAATACCTAGTGTCATAGAGAGTAGTTCGAGTTCAGGTGCGCGTCTTCAAGACCAAGCCCTTTACCCGCTTCGCGTTGCGCGAAGGCATCAGCGATGCTGCCTTGTGTGACGCGGTCACGCGTGCGGAAAGCGGCCTGGTGGATGCTGATTTAGGGCGCGGTGTGATCAAGCAAAGGCTGGCGCGGCCTGGGCAGGGAAAATCCGGCGGGTTTCGCAGCATTATTCTGTTCCGACGCGGGGCGAGGGCGTTTTTCATTTTCGGCTTCGCCAAGAATACGCAGGACAATATTGATGCGGCGGAATTGCAGGCCTTTCGCCGGTTGGCCGATGAGGTGCTTGGCTATGACGATGCGACCCTTGCCTTGGCGATGGCCAATGGAACGATGAAGGAGGTGATGTGCAATGCCTAAGCGATATCGGAGCGACGCGCTTGCGGCGGTGCATGAGATTGCACAAGGGCTGGCTGAAGCCGGCGCGATGGACAAGCGCAGCTTGCGCGATTTTGATGCGCTCTGCCTGACGCCGGTGGAACCACTCGCGCCCGATGAAATCCGCGCGCTACGGTTGCGGGAGAATGCATCCCAGGCGGTATTCGCGCTGCATTTGAATGTGACGACCGGGCTAGTGAGCCAATGGGAACGCGGCGAAAAACAGCCGAGCGGGGCTTCGTTGAAATTGCTGA